>JBGAMJ010000239.1:0-4344 GCA_044223035.1 Piscinibacter sp. | reverse complement strand
CAGGTCCTTGTCGGTGACGAGCTTCTTGCCGCCGAGCGACCAGCCGTTCAGGTCGGTCAGGAACTTCCGGTAGGCCTCCACCTCCTTCGGCACGGCGACCTTGGCCAGGCTCTCGGCCCCCGGAGCGCCGCCCGGGTAGTAGACCCACACCTCGAGCGAGAAGTTGTGCAGCGCCACGTCGAAGTCGAGCTTGCCCGGCCCCTCGCCGCCGGCGTTCTTCAGGCGGCCCCGGATGGCCATCGATTCGCCATCGATGGACCCCAGCTTCAGGCCGGTCAGGCTGCTCAACCCCGACAGGTCCGACTTCACCTGCGACCAGCCCTTCTCGACGATCGCCGGAGACTCGGAAAGGTACTGCTCGGGCGTCTCCTGCTTCGGCAGTTCGACGACGCGGAAGACGAACCGGTTCGTCACCATGTTCATGCCCATGCGGGTTCTCCAGCTGCGGTGTCAGGCGGCAGCGCACTTGTACATCGACTCGCTCCGCCCGGTGTATCCCTTCGATCGAGGCGCGGCACCGGCGCGCTTCACCCTTCGAGGTTCTCGTGGTGTGCCGCCCGGCCCTGCTTCCAGTAGGCCGCGGCACGGATGGCGTGCGGGGGGTGGCCCCGCTCGTCGACCAGGATGCGCCGCCACTGCGCCACCTCGGCGGCCTCGCCGGCGCACCATGCGTAGCCCTCGCCGGCAGGCCACGCCAGCGCCCGCAGCGCCGCGCACAGCGGCTCGTGCCCGGGCAGCCCCTGCACGTCGAGCCCGGCACGGCTGGCGAGCGCCGGCATGGCGCCTACGTCGGCACCGTCGGGCAGGCGCACCCGCACGATCGCCCGGGCACCGGCCGGCAGTTCCTCCAGGCGCCGCGCGATGGCCGGCAGCGCCGACTCGTCGCCCACCAGCAGGTGCCAGTCGTGCGCCGGATCGATGACGAACGACCGCGCGGCCCGCCGATGCGCACCGTCTGCCCCGGCGCGGCCTGCGCGGCCCAGGCCGAGGCCGGGCCGTGGCCGTGCAGCGCGAACTCGATGTCCAGCTCGCCGGCGGCGGCATCGAAGCGGCGTGGCGTGTAGTCGCGCCGCACGGGTTCGCTGTCGCCGGCGTCGAACATCAGCTTGACATGATCGTCGAACGACGCGCTCACGAAGTCGTGCAGGCTGTGGCCCGGAGCCGCGACGAAGGTGACGCGGCGCAGCGCGGGCGAGACCTCGCGCACGCGGTGCACGAGCAGCTCGCGCAGCTTCAGTTCATGGCGCACGCGCTGCACGCGCTTCACGGGGAGTTCGAGGGGCATCGATGGGGACGCTTGATTGATAATGTCCACCATCATGGCGAAAACAGTTGACCATGTCAACCAACCGGGGGGTGGCTCCCACCCCGGCCACCGCGCCGACGACTGGCCGGAGCTGGTGCACGCCCTCATGCACCGCCTGCGCAGCGCGTCGGCGGCATCAGGGGCGGCAGCGGAAGGCGCGGGCCTGAACGGCATGGAGGCCCGCGTGCTCGGCTACTTCGCGCGGCATCCGGGCGCCACGCAGAGCGAGCTGGCCGCCCACAGCGGCCGCGACAAGGCCCAGCTCGCCCGGCTGGTGAAGGAGCTGCGCGCACGCAAGCTGCTCGACGGCACCGAGGACGCCACCGACCGCCGCCAGCTGCGCCTGGCGCCCACGGCCGATGGGCAGCAGTTGCTGCGCGCCGAGCGCAAGCGGCGCGATGCACTGCGCCGCCAGGCCGAGGCCGGCCTCAGCGCCGCCGAGCGGGCCCAGCTGTGCGCGCTGCTGCTGAAGCTGCTGGCGGCGCTGGAGACGCCGCGGGCGTGAACGCCGGGGCGGGGAACGGCCCGGCCTCGGAGGAACGCGTCAGTACGACTTCGGCAACCCGAGCACATGCTCGGCCACGTAGCTGAAGATCATGTTGGTCGAGATCGGCGCCACCTGGTACAGCCGCGTCTCGCGGAACTTGCGCTCCACGTCGTACTCGCAGGCGAAGCCGAAGCCGCCGTGGGTCTGCAGGCACACGTTGGCCGCTTCCCAGCTCGCCTTGGCTGCCAGGTGCTTGGCCATGTTGGCCTCGGCGCCGGCGTTCTGGTGCGCGTCGATCTTCGCGCAGGCCTTCCAGCGCATTAGGTTGGCGGCTTCCAGCTCGATGTAGGCCTCGGCGATCGGGAACTGCACGCCCTGGTTCTGGCCGATCCTGCGGCCGAACACGACACGCTCGTTCGCATACTTCGTCGCACGGTCGATGAACCAGTAGCCGTCGCCGATGCACTCGGCGGCGATCAGCGTGCGCTCGGCGTTCAGCCCGTCGAGGATGTAGCGGAAGCCCTGGCCTTCGGTGCCGATCAGGTTCTCGTCGGGGATCTCGAGGTTCTCGAAGAACAGCTCGTTGGTCTCGTGGTTGACCATGTTGCGGATCGGCCGCACCTCGAGCCCGCGGCCGACGGCCTGGTGCAGGTCGACGATGAACACCGACAGGCCTTCGCTCTTGCGCCGCACCTCGGGCAGCGGCGTGGTGCGCGCCAGCAGGATCATCAGGTCGGAGTGCTGCACGCGGCTGATCCAGACCTTCTGGCCGTTGACCACCCAGCGGCCGTCCTTGCGCACCGCGGTGGTCTTGATCTTGGTGGTGTCGGTACCGGTGGTGGGCTCGGTCACCGCCATCGCCTGGATGCGCAGCCGGCCGGCGGCGATGTCGGGCAGGTACTTCTGCTTCTGCGCCGCGCTGCCGCTGCGCAGCAGCGTGCCCATGTTGTACATCTGGCCGTGCACCGCGCCGGCGTTGCCGCCCGCGCGGTTGATCTCCTCCATGATCACGCTGGCCGCGGCCAGCCCCAGGCCGGTGCCGCCGTATTCCTCGGGGATCATCGCCGCCAGCCAGCCGGCGGCGATCAGCGCGTCGACGAAGGCCTCGGGGTAGGCGCGCTGCGCGTCCACCTCGCGGAAGTATTCGTCGGGGAACTGCCGGCACAGCTGGCGCACCGCGTCGCGGATCTCCTGGAATTCGTCGGGTTCGTGCAGCATTCGTGCCTCCGGCATCAGGCCAGCGCGGCGTCGGCATCCATCGCCAGACGACCATCGGGCGTGCGCGCCCAGAGTTTGACGCTGCGTTCGCCAACCGGCCGGCCGCAGACTTCGAAAGGCGCCACGTCGAACAGCGGCTGCATCGCCCGGAAGCTGAACCGGGCCACCTGCGCCGACGGCCGCTCGCGGCGCAGCAGGTCGAGCAGCAGCGTGGCGATCAGCGGCCCGTGCACCACCAGGCCCGGATAGCCCTCGACCTCGGTCGCGTAGCGGCGGTCGTAGTGGATGCGGTGGCCGTTGAAGGTCAGCGCCGAGTAGCGGAACAGCAGCACCGGGTCGGGCTCGATGCGCCGGCTCCACTGCGCGTCGGCCGGTGCCGGCAGGCCCGCCGGCGCCGGCTCGCCGGGCTGCGGCGCTTCGCGGTAGACGATGTCCTGGTGCTCGACCACCGCCGGCTCGCCGCCGGCGCTGATCTCGTGGCGGGCGTTGACGAACACCAGCGGCCCGCTGCGGCCCTGCTTGCAGCGCACGTCATCGATGCGCGACGTGCGCACCAGCGCCTGGCCGGCGCGCAGCGCTGCGCGGAACTCGATCCGGCTGCCGGCGAACATGCGCCGCGGCAGCGGCACCGGCGGCAGGAAGCCGCCGCGCTCGGCGTGCCCGTCGGGGCCGATCGCCGACTGGCGCGCCGCCGGCAGGAAGTACAGCCAGTGCCAGCAGGGCGGGATCGCATCGCCCGGCTGCGGCGCGTCGTCGCGGTCGAGCGCAGCGCTCAGGCCGCGCAGCGGCGCCGGCACGACCGTGTCTGCGGCGGTCTCGGTGCGGCCGATCCAGCCGCGCAGCTTCTCGAGATCGATGTCCATTCGACTCCCTCCTGTCGATCCGTGGGGATCGTGCGCGGCCAGTGCGGCGCGCGGCACGGCCCCGGACGACCCTGCCGGCGATCGCGGATCCCGCGACGGCACAGGCGGCACCGAGCATAGTCGCGATGGCGGCGGGCGCGCTGCGCGGCAACGCGGCCGCGCTGCCGCGAAGCGCTCAGGCGGAGGCGACGATGCCGCCGTCGAGCGCGATCACCTGGCCGACCACGTACTCGCCGGCACGCGAGCTCAGGAAGATCGCCAGGCCGGCGACATCTTCGGGCGTGCCGACGCGGCCGCTGGGGCTGCGGCCGCCCACGGCATCCCAGTCGACGCCTTCCGTCTTGCCGCCGAAGCCCACGCCGGTGGACAGCATCCAGGTCGGGAACGGCCCGGGCGCGTTCGCGTTGCTCAGGATCCGCTCCTTCGTCAGCCGCGCCGCGAGGAAGCGCGTCAGGTGGTGCACCGCGGCC
>JBGAMJ010000045.1:0-37279 GCA_044223035.1 Piscinibacter sp. | reverse complement strand
GTGTTGATGACCAGCGGTTCCTCCAGCGCGTGGCCGATCTTCTTGCGCGGGTTGAGGCTGGCGTAGGGGTTCTGGAACACCATCTGCACCTGCTGGCGCAAGCGGCGTCGGGCGGCCGCATCGGCGCCGGCCACCTCGCTGCCGGCGATCGTGAGGCGGCCGGCGGTCGGCGTCTCGATCATCGTGAGCTGCCGTGCCAGCGTGCTCTTGCCGCAGCCCGATTCGCCGACCACCGCCAGCGTGCGGCCGGCCTGCAGCGTGAGCGACACGCCGTCGAGCGCCCGCGCCACCGCACGCGGCCTCAGGAAGCCCTGCGGCACGCTGTAGTGCTTGACCAGCGCCTGCGCGTCGAGCACCACGGTCACGGCGCCGCTCCGTCGAGCGGGAAGAAGCAGCGCACCTGCGCGCCCTCCGGGCCGCCGAGCGCGGGCCGCTCGGCCCGGCAGCGCGGCTGGACGCGCGGGCAGCGCGGCGCCAGCAGGCAGCCGGCGGGCCGGTCGACGATGCCGGGCACCAGGCCGGGCAGCGTGCGCAGCCGGCGCCGGCCGAGGTTGTGCTCCGGCAGCGCGGCCAGCAGCGCTTCGGTGTAGGGGTGGCGCGGCGCGTCGAACACCGCCGGCACCGGCGCCGTCTCGACCACCTGGCCGGCGTACATCACCTGCACCCGCTGCGCCACTTCGGCCACGACGCCCAGGTCGTGCGTGATCAGCACCAGCGCCATGCCGCGCTCGCGCTGCAGGCGCCGCAGCAGCGCGAGCATCTGCGCCTGGATCGTCACGTCGAGCGCGGTGGTCGGCTCGTCGGCGATCAGCAGGCGCGGGTTGCAGGCGATCGCCATCGCGATCATCACGCGCTGGCTCATGCCGCCGGAGAGCTGGTGCGGGTAGGCCTCGAGGCGGCGCTCGGGGTCGGGGATCTCGACCGCGCGCAGCAACTCCAGCGCACGCTCGCGCAGCGTGCGGCGCGAGCCGCCTTCGTGCAGGCGCAGCGTCTCGATCAGCTGGAATGCAACCGTGAAGCACGGGTTCAGGCTCGCCATCGGGTCCTGGAAGATCATCGCGATGTCGCGGCCGAGCAGCGCGCGGCGCTCGCGCAGCGGCATCGCCAGCAGGTCGCGCCCGTCGAAGCGCAGCCGGTCGGCCCGCACCCGCCCGGGCGCGTCGATCAGGCCCATCAGCGCCAGCGCGGTGACGCTCTTGCCCGAGCCCGACTCGCCGACGATGCCGAGCAACTCGCCCGCGTCCACCCGCAGCCCGACGCCGTCGACCGCGCGCAGCGGCGACGCGGGGTCGCCGAACTCGACGCAGAGGTTGTCGACTTCGAGCAGCGGCATGTCAGTGGCTCCACCGCGCGATGCGCCACCATTTCACGCATGAAACGCTCGCGTGGTTCGATCGGCCGTTGATGGCCGGGTTGCGATGTACCGACGTTTACGTTCGAGGCGGAGGTTCGGGCGGCAAAGGCGCGTGGGGACAGGCCGTGGCGCTTCACTGAGGCGGTCTCCGCTGCGCTCCATTGCCCTGCGATGCTCGGTCTCGTGGCCCGTGCGCAACTGCTACGCTCACTTGTTCGCTGCGTTCGGACAGTTGCGACGAGTCCAGATGACAGAAAAGCGCGCTGCGCGCGCGGCGCGAGCCCTGCGCTTCTCGAGCGCTCCAGGCGCGCCACGGCCTGTCCCCACGCGCCTTTGCGCAGACGTCGGTTCTTCGCGATCGAAAAGAACAAACCGTGACAGCGCGGCAGGCGGCATCCGCTGGGGGCGATTTTTGGGGCGACGGAGCAGGAGCGCATCTGGGGTGTCGACGCGCAGCGCCACTTCGCGTTGTCTGACTCGGCGCAGCTGTTTGAGCGGGAGTGAGCGCAGCGAGCAGCAGTTCCGCGACCCCAGTTCGAGCACCACGAGGTGGACGTCGGCCAGTCGGAGCGAAACCCCACACGCTTCCCGGCGGGTGCCCGCCGCGTAAAAACGGACTACCGCGAGGAAGGGACGCCAGCGCAGACAACCGCAACGGGCCGCCAGCAGTCACGTGCCGGTAGTGAACGTGGGGCGATTCAGCGCGCTTCATCCTAGCGCTTGAGCCGCGGGTCAAGCGCGTCGCGCAGGCCGTCGCCCATCAGGTTGAAGGCGAGCACGGACACCAGGATCGCGAGGCCGGGCAGCGTGACGACCCACCAGGCGCTCTGGATGAACTCAAGCGCGCTGGCGAGCATCGAGCCCCACTCGGGCGTCGGCGGCTGCGCGCCGAGGCCGAGGAAGCCGAGCGCGGCGGCGTCGAGGATCGCGGTGGAGAAGCCGAGCGTGGCCTGCACGATCAGCGGGGCGGCGCAGTTGGGCAGCACGGTGTCGAACATCAGCCGCAGCGTGCCGGCGCCGGCCAGGCGCGAGGCGGCCACGTAGTCCTTGGTCAGCTCGCCGATCACCGCGGCGCGGGTCAGGCGCACGAAGTGCGGCAGCATCACGATCGCGATCGCGTCCATCGCGTTCATCAGGCCGGGGCCGAGGATCGCCACCACCGCCACCGCCAGCAGCAGGCTGGGCAGCGCGAGCATGATGTCCATCAGCCGCATGATCGTGAACTCGACGATGCCGCGGAAGAAGCCGGCCACCAGCCCGAGCAGCACGCCGCCGGTCAGCGACAGGCCGACCGACACCAGCCCGATCGCCAGCGACAGCCGCGTGCCGTGGATCAGCCGGGACAGCAGGTCGCGGCCGACCGGGTCGGTGCCGAGCAGGAACACGTGGCCGCCGATCGGCTGCAGCGAGGGCGGGCGCAGGGTCGCGTCGCGGTACTGCTCGGTGGGTGGGTGGGGCGCGATCACGTCGGCCAGCAGCGCGCACAGCAGCAGCGCGACCACGATCGCCAGGCCGACCAGCGCGCCGCGGTTGCGGCGGAAGTCGCGCCACAGCTCGCCGGCCGGCGAGGCGACGGCGGCGCCCGGCATGTCGGCGGCAAGGTCGGTCGCGGCGGCGGGGCCGGTGGGTTCAGCCATGCCGGATGCGCGGGTTGATCAGGCCGTACAGCAGGTCGACCACCAGGTTCACGCCGATGATCACCGTGGCCGACAGCAGGATGCCGCCCTGCACCGCCGGGTAGTCGCGGCGGTGGATCGCCTCGACCAGCCACTTGCCGATGCCGGGCCACGAGAAGATCGTCTCGGTCAGGATGGCGCCGGCGAGCAGCGTGCCGACCTGCAGGCCGACCGTGGTGACCACCGGGATCAGCGCATTGCGCAATGCGTGGATCGCGACCACCCGCAGCGTCGACGCGCCCTTCGCGCGCGCGGTGCGCACGTAGTCCTCGCGCAGCACCTCGAGCATGCTGGAGCGCGTCATCCGTGCGATCACCGCCAGCGGGATGGTGCCGAGCGCAATCGACGGCAGCACCAGGTGCGAGGCCGCGCTGCGCAGCGCGCCGGCGTCTCCGGACAGCGCCGCATCGATCAGCATGAAGCCGGTGACGGGCGGGATG
This sequence comes from Piscinibacter sp., assembly GCA_044223035.1. Classification (GTDB taxonomy): domain Bacteria; phylum Pseudomonadota; class Gammaproteobacteria; order Burkholderiales; family Burkholderiaceae_C; genus JBGAMJ01. The sequence continues at coordinate 33,809 of JBGAMJ010000045.1, read as the reverse complement.
TCGTACTGGATCGCGATGCGGCCGGACACCGGCGTCCAGCCGAGCGTGACCGAGAAGGTGAGGATCAGCAGCAGGCCCCACCAGAAGATCGGCATCGAGTAGCCGGTGAGCGAGGCGCCCATCACGGTGTAGTCGACCACCGAATTGCGCTTCATCGCGGCGACGATGCCGGCCGGCAGCCCGATCGCCAGCGCCAGCAGCATCGCGCAGACGGACAGCTCCACGGTGGCCGGGAACAGCGTCAGGAACTCCTTGAACACCGGCTCGTGGGTGATCGTCGAGAGGCCCAGGTCGCCGTGCAGCGCGCGCCACACGTAGTCGAGGTACTGCTGCCACAGCGGCCGGTCGAGGCCGAACTCGTGCAGCAGGCGGCGGTAGCGCTCGGCGTCCATGCCGCGCTCGCCGGACAGCGCCTCGACCGGGTCGCCGGGCAGCAGGCGGATCAGCGAGAACACCAGCAGCGTGATGCCCACGAAGGTGGGCAGCACGAGGCCGAGGCGCTTGAGCAGGAAGGCGACCACGGGGCCGGTTCAGCGGCGATCGGGCCGATCGGCGGGGCCGGCGGCTGTGATCACTTGCCGACCAGGTCCACCTTGTCGAAGTAGTGGTGCGCGGTGGCGTCCATCTTGTAGCCGACCACCTCCTTGCGCACCGGGTCGAAACGCACCGAATGCGCCAGCGTGATCCACGGCGCCTCTTCCTTCGCGATCTCCTGCGCCTTCATGTAGAGCGCGGCGCGCTCGGCCTGCGAGGTCACGGTCTTGGCCTTCTGGATCAGGTCCTCGAAGTCCTTGTGGCACCAGCGCGAGACGTTGCCGCCGCCCTTGACGGCCGAGCAGCCGAGCAGCGGCACGAAGAAGTTGTCGGGGTCGCCGTTGTCGCCGGACCAGCCGAACATCATCACGCCCTGCTCGCCCGTCTTGCTGCGCTTGCGGTACTCGCCCCACTCGAAGGTGAGCAGCTTGGTCTTCACGCCGATCTTTTCCCAGTCGGCCTGGATCAGCTCGGCCATGCGCTTGCCGTCGGGGTTGTACGGGCGGGTGACCGGCAGGTACCACAGCTCGACCTCGGTGCCGTTCGGGTAGCCGGCCTTGGCGAGCAGCTCCTTCGCCTTCGCGGGGTCGTAGGGGTAGTCCTTGACCTTGTCGTTGTAGCCCCACAGCGTCGGCGGGATCGGGTTGGTCGCCACCTGGCCGGCGCCCTGGTAGACGGCGTCGAGGATCGCCTTCTTGTTGACCGCGAGGTTCAGCGCCTGCCGCACCTCCTTCTTGTCGAACGGCTTCTTCTCGACGTTGAAGGCGATGTAGCCGATGTTCAGCCCGTTCTGCTGCACCAGGTTGATCGCCGGGTCGGTCTTCATCAGCGCCACGTCGGCCGGCTTCGGGAAGGCCATCACGTGGCATTCGCCGGCCTTCAGCTTGGCGTAGCGCACCGAGGCATCGGTGGTGATCGCGAACACCAGGTTGTCGATCTTCGGCCGGCCGTCCCAGTAGGCGTCGAAGGCCTTGTAGCGGATCACCGCATCCTTCTGGTAGGAGACGAACTGGAACGGGCCGGTGCCCACCGGCTCGCGGTCGATCGCCTCGGGCGTGCCGGCGGCCTTCATCTTGTCGGCGTATTCGGCCGACAGGATCGACGCGAAGTCCATCGCCATGTTGGCGAGGAACGGCGCCTCGGGCTTCTTCAGCACGAAGCGCACCGTCAGCGGGTCGACCTTCTCGACCCGGTCGACGATGTTCTTCATGTCCATGTCGTCGAAGTACGCGAAGGTCTGGCCCGGCGTGGTCTTGGCGAACGGATGGTTCGGGTCGGCCATGCGGTTGAACGAGAACAGCACGTCGTCGGCGTTGAAGTCGCGCGTCGGCTTGAACTTCTCGGTGCTGTGGAACTTCACGCCGCGGCGCAGCTTGAAGGTGTAGCTCAGGCCGTCGGGCGCGGCGCTCCAGCTTTCGGCCAGCCCGGGCACGATCTTCGTCGTGCCGGTCTCGAACTGCACCAGCCGGTTGTACAGCGGCACCGAGGCGGCGTCGAAGGTGGTGCCCGTCGTGTAGAACTGCGGCTGGAAGCCCTCGGGGCTGCCCTCGGAACAGTAGACCAGCGTCTTGGCGGCGTGGGCCGCGCCGGCAGCGGCGATCAGCACGGCGGCGAGCAGGGCGGGGAGGCTGCGGCGAGGGTTCATGCGGTGGTCCAGTGGGTGGGGGACGGCCGGAAAGCAGCGGGGTTCCCGCGGGGTGGCGGCGGGTTCACGCGGAGGAAGCCGACATCGCCCCGGGGGCGCGCGGCGATGATAGTCCCGGGTTCCGGGGCGGGTGCCAGAATCCTCCGCACCTTCACCGCGGAGTCGCACGATGACGCAATGGCGCAAGAAGACGGCGGACGAGACCTACGCGCCCGACGAGATCACGGCCCGCCTGGCGGCCGAACTGCCCACCTGGACCTACGAGGACGGCTGGATCCGCCGCAAGTACAAGACCAGCGGCTGGAAGGGCACGCTGATGGTCGTCAACACCGTCGGCCACCTGGCCGAAGCCGCCTGGCACCACCCGGACCTGACGGTCTCCTACGCCTTCGTCAACGTGAAGCTGATGAACCACGCTGCCAAGGGCATCACCGACAAGGACTTCGCGCTCGCGAAGAAGATCGAGGAGGTGGTGATGTGGCGGCCGGGCGCCGAGGAAGGATCCGCGCTGGAGGGCACGCCGGACGATCCGCGGTTCAAGTACCTGAAGTACGACTGAGCTTCTCGGCGGGCGGCGTCAGTCCAGGCTGACCTCCGTCCTCACCACCCCCGCCCGATCCGCCCGCGCGCTGACGGCCAGCCGCGTGCCCTGCGGCGCGCGGACCACCCACTCGGCCACTGCCCGGTCGGCCGTCACCTCGCGCGTGGGCAGGAACGCCTGCAGCGTGTTCTTCGGCGCATGGCCTTCGAGTTGCGGGCCTTCGAAGCGTGGTTTGCCGCCGATCAGCGACACGGCCGGGTCGCCTTGCGGAAGGTGGATCTCGAACATCACGCCGCGCACCGTCTTGCGCTCCAGCGCCCGCCGGCTGACGTAGGCCGGCAGCCAGCCGCCGTTGACCACCGCCAGCCGCACGCGCCAGGTGTCGGGCCCGAGCGCGCGCACCTCGGTGCGCAGCAGTTCCAGCTTCGGCAGGCTCAGTCCGAGCTGCGTCATCCAGGCCGGAAAGCGCTCGACCTCGCGCTCGCGCAGGTGCGGCGGCGGGTTGCGCCAGTAGTTCATCTTGTCCCAGCCGCCGATCTCCACCGCGCCGAGCTGCGGGTGCTGGAACGGCCGCCAGTCGGCGTGCGCCTGTCCGGCGCAGGCCTCGTCGCTCCACTTCAGCAGCTTCAGGTCGTCCTCGACCGGGTGGTCGCGGTACCACTCGATCCACTTGTAGCCGGTGATGCCGGCGGCACGGTTCGGCGACCACAGCTCGACCACCCAGAACAGCGCGCCCAGGTGCTCGTAGACCCAGTCCTGCGTGCCGGTGATGACCTCCTTCGGGTGGTACTTGAAGTCGTGCCACATGCTGATCGCCGGGTAGCCGGTCAGCGTCTCGCCGAGGCGGCTGAAGCGCTGGTAGGTCCACAGGTCCTCGGGGATGATGTCGTCGTCGCTGCGCGTGCCCATCGGCCGCAGGATCACGCCGCTGTGCGTGTGGTAGCTGATCGCCGCGCCGATGTTCGGGTGCGCGACGATGAAATCGACCATCGCCCGAACCTCCGGTTCGCTGGTCGGATACGGCCCCGCGCCCACCTGCTCGAACTCCTGCCGCCACGACGACGGGAAGTTGCGGTTCAGGTCCAGCCCTTCAGGGTCGCGGTTGACGGTGACGGTCAGCCCGTCGAAGTTGCGCAGCGTGCCCTCGGGCATCAGCCGGTAGTACTCCCCGCCGAACTCGCCGGGCTCGCGCGGCACCATCAGCCGCGGGTCGGCCGGGCACTTCTTGTAGGTGCCGTGCGGATCGGCGATGCGCATGAACAGCACCCGGCCGTCGCCGTCGACATCCTCGACGGTCAGCCCGTCGACCGGATCTTCCTCGTACGGCCAGCGCCGCGTGGACGAGCGGATGTGGCGCGGCCGGTCGGCCAGCGCCAGCTCGGCGCCGTCCGGGTTCAGGCGCGGGCACAGGTACACCGCGCGGGTGTCCAGCAACTGCGTGATGCGGCGGCCTTCGTCGTCCTCGCCTCCATAGCCGCGCACGAGCCGGTCGAGGTAGTACAGGCAGGCGGTGCTGGCGGTCAGCTCGGCGGCGTGGATGTTGCCGTCGACCCACAGCGCGGGCTTGTCCTCCGCCGCGCCGGTGCCGGCCTGGGTGACGGTCGCGACCCAGATGTCGCGACCCTCGTGGCTGCGGCCGATCGAGTGCACGCGCACCAGCTCGGGCCGCGCCACCGCGTACTCGAACATCAGGCGGGTCAGGTCTTCGTGGCGGTAGAAGCGGTCGAAACGCGGAAGGGGCGGGGTCATCGGGCGGTCGGCGTGCGGCGGGAGCGGGAGCAGGGGAGGGATCAGGCGGCCGGCGCGCCGTTCACGAAGACCTTCAGCTCGCCGGGGGCGAACGCGGTCCAGGGTTCGTCGGCGGTCAGCGGTTCGGTGACGATGACCGCGACGCGGTCGTCCGGCGTGGTGCAGCAGGCGAAGTCGACGCTCAGCTCCTCGTCCTGCAGGTGCGCGCTGCGGAACGGGTGCTGGCGCACCAGGTAGTGCAGCCGGGTCGAGCAGTGCGCCCACAGCGCGTGGCCGTTGCTCAGCATGAAGTTGAAGGTGCCGTGCGCGGCGATCGTCGGCGCCAGCTCGCGCAGCGTGGCGCTCAGTTCGTCGATCGACGGCAGGCTGGCGTGCGCCTTCGCCAGCTCCTGCATCAGCCAGCAGAAGGCGCGTTCGCTGTCGGTGTCGCCGACCGGCCGGAACGACGCGTGCAGCCGCGGCGCGTAGCCCTTCAGGTCGCCGTTGTGGGCGAACACCCAGTAGCGGCCCCACAGCTCGCGCTGGAAGGGATGGGTGTTCTCCAGCGCGACGCGCCCCTGCGTGGCCTTGCGGATGTGGGCGACGATGTTGCCGCTGCGGATCGGGTAGCGCCGCACCATCTCGGCCACCGGCGACTGCCGGGCGCTCTGCGCGTCGACGAACAGGCGCACGCCGGCGTCCTCGAAGAAGGCGATGCCGAAGCCGTCCTTGTGCTCCTCGGCGCGCGTCGCGAAGCCGGTGAAGCTGAACACGATGTCGGTCGGCGTGTTGGCGTTCATGCCGAGCAACTGGCACATGGCGGGTGGCGCGGGAAGCGGATGCGTGAGAAGTTTCGCAGTATCGCCGCTGGCGGCGGAGCGCGTGGGCCGCAAACCGCGCCGGCTCAGCCCGCGCCGCGCAGCAGGAAGCGCCGCACCGCGGCATCGCCGGTCAGGCCGAGCGCGCGCTGGCGCGCGGCCTCGGCGTCGGCCGTGCGGCCGGCGGCGGTCAGCCAGTGCGCCCGCGCCGCCCAGTACGGCTGGTAGGCGGCGATCTCGCGCGCGGATTCCGCGGCGACGACGTCCAGCGCGGCCACCGCGGCCGCGGCGCCGTCGGCCGCGCCGATCGCACAGGCACGGCTGACGCGCGCCCCGAGCGTCGGGTGAAGCGCGACCAGCCCGTCGTACAGCACCCGCAGCGCGTCCGGCGAGACCGGACAACCCAGCCCGCGTTCGGTGTGCAGCGACTGGATCGCCGCCTCGAGCTGGAACGGCCCGAGCCGGCCGCAGGCGCTGGCGCGCGCGAGCGCCGATTCGGCCTGGCGCAGCAGCGTGCGATCCCAGCGCGACGGGTCCTGCGCGTGCAGCGGCACGTAGTCGCCGGCCGGGCTGCGGCGCGCCACCGCGCGCGCCTGGCAGTACGCCAGCAGCGCGAGCAGGCCCCAGGGCTCGGGCTCGCCGGGCAGCGCCTGCGCCACCATCGCGGCGAGATCGAGCGCCTCGGCGGCCAGGCCGCTGCGCCGCGGGTCGGTGCCGGCGACGTCGTCCCAGGCCGTGCCGTAGGCGGCGTAGATCGCCTACAGCACGTCGCCCAGCCGCTCGGACCATTGCGCCGGCGGCGGCACCTCGAACGCGATGCCGGCGGCGCGGATCTTGGTCTTGGCGCGCACCAGCCGCTGGCCGAGCGCGGCGGGCGACAGCACGAAGGCGGCCGCCATGCGGGCCACGTCGAGCCCGAGCACGCATTGCAGCATCAGCGGCGCGCGAGCCGCCGGGTCGATCGCCGGATGGGCGCAGACGAACATCAGCTCCAGCCGCTGGTCCGGCAGGCCGCTGGCCGGCTCGTCGTGCGCGAGGCCGTCGTCGATCAGTTGCAGCGTGGGCAGCGCATCCGCGTGCACCTGCTCGTGGCGCCAGGCGTCGACCAGCCGGCGCCGCGCGGTGGTCAGCAGCCAGGCCGCCGGCGATGCGGGCACGCCGTCGCGCGGCCAGGTCTCGAGCGCGGCGCGGAAGGCATCGCCGAGCGCGTCCTGCGCGGCGGCCAGGTCGTGCGAACGGGCGGCGATGAAGGCGACGAGCCGGCCGTAGGCGTCGCGCGCGGCGGCGGCGGCGGCCTCCGCGGCGTGCTCGTCGGGCGTCGGGGCGCTGCCCGGGCCGGCAGCCGTGCCCGCCGTCCCGGTGCCGCGATCGACCGCGCCCGGCGCGGCGTCCTGCCCGTCCATCGCGGTGCGCGTGTCAGTCGCCGCCGGGCATCGGCGGCAGCACGGGCCGCACCTCGACGCCGCCGGCCTCGGCCGCGGCGCAGGGCGCCCGCGACGCCCATTCGAGCGCGGTGTCGAGGTGCGGCACGTCGATCACGAAGAAGCCGCCGAGCTGCTCCTTGGTGTCGGCGAAGGGGCCGTCCTGCACCTGGCGGCGGCCGGCGGCCACGCGCACGGTCGTCGCGGTCGACGGCGGCTGCAGGCCGGCGCCGCTGCGCACGATGCCCGCGGCCTGCACCGCCTGCACGTAGGCGCTCCAGGCGCCCCAGTAGGCGCCGGCCTGCGCCGATTCGTGGCGCCGGGCGAGTTCGGCGGGGCTCTCGTAGAACATCAGCATGTATTCCATGGTCCGGTCTCCTTGACGATCGAACGCCACCGCGGCGTTCGACAGGATGACGCGCCGGGCGGCGCGATTTCGACAAGCAACGATCCGACCGTCGACGTTTCGACGATCACGGACCACGGGCCAGCGTCCGGCGCCGTCGGGCCTCGTCGGGCGCCGCCGGCCGGTTCTCGATGGTTCGCCGGTTCGGCGCGGCGCCAGTCTGACGCCCGGCGGGCCTACTCGGTGAACAGGCGCACGATGCCCTTGACGGTCACCAGGTGCCCGGGATTGCTGGTCTCGTTCAGCACGCCGCTCATGCGCCGCACCAGCCGCGCGCTGCGCCGGGCGCGCCAGATCAGCAGGTCGGCCAGCCAGGGATGGCTGTTGACGCGGTTGGCGCGCACGTAGAGATCGAAGCGCGGCTTCAGCGCCAGCAGCGCGGCCTCGTAGCCGGCGCGCACCGCCGCGTCGTCGAGCCGCTCGCGGCGCCCGCGCAGCAGCGCCTCGGCCGCCAGGATGCCGGTCTCGAGCGCCTTGCCGATGCCCTCGCCGGTGAACGAATAAGTGCTGCCGGCGGCCTCGCCGGTGACGATCATCCCGGGCCGCGAATAGCGCGCGCCTTCGAGCGTGCAGCGCAGCGGCGCGCCCTTCAGCGGGCCGAGCCATTCGCCGCCGGCGACCAGGTCGCGCGCCGGCGCGTAGAAGCGCGTGAACTCGTCCATCACCTCGCGCAGGTTGATCTCGCGCTTGGTCAGCTTGCCGTCGCGCCGCTGGGCGTGGCTGTCGGCCACGCCGACGCCGATGTTGAACACGCCGTCGCGGCACGGGAAGATCCAGCCGTAGCCGGGCGTCAGCGCGCGGTGCCAGACCACCTCCAGCTTGTCGATGCGCGCGGTCATCGCCGGGTTGCGCACGTAGCCGCGCAGCGCCACGCCGCTCGGGGTGTGGCGTTCGGACATGCCCGCGGCGAGCAGCGCCTGCGGCACCGCGCCGGTGGCCAGCAGCACCCAGTCGGCGCGCAGTTCGTGTTCGCCGGCGGTGCCCTGCAGCCGCACGCCGGCGACGCGCCCGCCCTCCTCGATCGGGCCGGTGAAGCGCAGCGGCGCGTACATGCGCGCACCCGCCGCCGCGGCGGCGCGGCAGACGATCAGGTCGAGCTGCTTGCGCGGCAGCACCGCCAGCGTGCCGGGCACGTCGATGCGCCCGCCGCGCGGGCCGATGCAGCCGACGTGGCTCGCCGGCTGCGCCTGCGCCATCACCTCGTCGAGCACGCCGAGGCGGCGCAGCGCGTGGTGGGCGTCGGGGATCAGGCCGTCGCCGCAGACCTTGTCGCGCGGGAAGGCGTGCTGGTCGACCAGCACCACGTCGATGCCGGCGGCGGCCAGCATGCAGGCGGCGGCGCTGCCCGCCGGGCCGGCGCCGACGACGACCACCTCGCAGCGGGAGGGCAATGCGGACTCGGGCAGGTTCAGCGACATCGGACGACGGGGCGCGGGCGCGGCACGGGGAAAGCGCGCGATTCTAGAAGCGGGCCGCCGGGCGTGCAGGGCGCGGCGCCGGGTCAAGTCACCAGAGGCGCACGCGCTGCGCCGGCGGCAGGTACAGCTTGTCGCCGGGCCTGAGCTTGAACGTCGAATAGAAGTCCGGGTGGTTGCGCACGGTGCCGTTGGCGCGGATCTCGTCCGGCGCGTGCGGGTCGGACTTGAGCTGCTCGACCATCGCCGCGTCGCGCACCTTGCCGCGCCACACCTGCGCGAAGCCGTAGAAGAAGCGCTCGTCGCCGCTCAGGCCGTCGATCACCGGCGACGGCCTGCCGCCGAGCGAGAGCTGCCACGCGTCGTAGGCGATCGCGAGGCCGGCGTTGTCGGCGATGTTCTCGCCCAGCGTGAGCTGGCCGTTGACGCGGTAGCCCGGCACCGGCTCGAAGCGGCCGTACTGCGCCACCAGCCGCTTCGCCCGTTGCTCGAAGCGGCGACGGTCGGCTCGCGACCACCAGTTGCGCAGGTTGCCGTCGCCGTCGTACTGGCTGCCCGAATCGTCGAAACCGTGGCTGATCTCGTGGCCGATCACCGCGCCGATCGCGCCGTAGTTGACGGCATCGTCGGCCGCCGCGTCGAAGAACGGCGGGTGCAGGATCGACGCCGGGAACACCACCTCGTTGAGCGCCGGGTTGTAGTAGGCGTTGACGGTCTGCGGCGTCAGGAACCATTCGTCGCGGTCGACCGGGCGGCCGAGCTTGGCGAGCTGGCGCTCGTGCTCGAAGGCACGCGCGCGGATCACGTTGCCGACCAGGTCGCCGCGGTCGATGCGCAGGCTGCCGTAGTCGATCCAGCGCTTCGGGTAGCCGATCTTGGGCGTGAACTTGGCGAGCTTGGCCAGCGCCTCGCGGCGTGTCGCCGGGCCCATCCAGTCGAGGCGCGCCAGGCTGCGGCGGCAGGCTTCGAGCAGGTTGGCGACGAGCTGCTCCATGCGCGCCTGGCGTTCGGGCGGGAAATGCCGCGCCACGTACAGCTTGCCGAGGCTTTCGCCGACCGAGCCCTCGACCAGCGCGACGCCGCGTTTCCAGCGCGGCAGGTTCTCGGTGGTGCCTTGCAGCACGCGGCCGACGAAATCGAAGCGCGTGTCGACGAACTCGCGCGACAGGTAGGGCGCGAACGAGCCGACCAGGCGCAGCCGCGCATAGGCCTTCAGCGCGTCCAGCGGCGTCGCCTGCAGCAGCGGATCGAGCGCGGCGAGATAGCTCGGCTGGTACACGACCAGCGCCGGCGTGCGGCCGGCGTAGCCCTCGACCTGCGCGTGCGCTGCCCAGTCGATGGTCGGCGCGAGGCGCGCCAGCGCGGCGGCGTCGACGCGGTTGTAGGTCTTCACCGGGTCGCGGTTCTGCACCTGCGTCCACTGGATGCGGGCGAGTGCCGACTCGAAGCCGAGCACGGCCTGCGCATCGGCGGCGGCGCGCTCGGCCGGCGTGCCCGACAGCGTCAGCATCCGCGCCACGTAGTGCACGTAGCGCTCGCGCACTTCGCGGAAGCGCTTGTCGTCGAGCTGCAGGTAGTAGTCGCGGTCGGGCAGGCCGAGGCCGGACTGCGCCAGCGTGGTCACGTAGCGCGTGGCGTCGCGCGCGTCCTGCTCGATCGCGATGCCGATCGGCGAGGCGACGCCGAGGCGGTCCAGGCGGGCGAACAGCGCGGCGAGCTGGCGCCGGTCGGACAGCGCGTCGATGTTCGCCAGTTCGGCCGCCAGCGGCGACACGCCGAGCGGCTCGAGCGCCGCCTCGTCCATGAAGCTCGCGTAGAGGTCGCCGATCTGCCGCGCCTCGACGCTGTCGGCCGCGGCGGCGGCTTCCTCGATCAGCGCGCGCAGCTGCACCTGCGTCTCGTCGTGGATCGTGACGAAGGCGCCGATGTAGGCACGGTCGGGCGGGAACGGCGTGTCGGCCAGCCAGCGGCCGTTGACGTGGCGGAACAGGTCGTCCTGGGCGCGGACCGACGGGTCCATCGTCGAGCGGTCGATGCCGCTCGTGGGCGCCGCGCTCGCGGCGCCGTCGGCCGCGAAGGCGGCGGCGCATGCGACGGCGGCGACGACGAGCGCCGCGACACGGGCCACGAGGCGGGGGCAGCGCGCGGCACGGCCGGCGGATCGTTGCGGAGACACAGTCACGGACGCTCCTTGCGGCCGGTGGGCCGCCACTGGACGGGGCCGACTGTATAGCGGCGCGTCGTCGCCAACGAAGCGGGCCCCTCGCGGGGCCCGTTCGTCAGGGAGGTCCGAGGCCCGGGCAGCGCCGCGGCCAAGCACCGGCGGGGTCGGTCAGACCTCTTCGTACAGCGGCAGCGTCAGGAACTCCTCGAACGAGTCCTTGGTGCTCATCTCGACGAAGATTTCGGCGGCGCGATCGAACTTGCCTTCGACGCCCAGCGCCTTGATCTTCGCCAGCTCTTCCGGCACGTAGGACTTGACCAGCTCGGCCGTGACCTTGCGGCCGTCGTCCAGCACGCCCTTGGCCGAGCGGATCCATTGCCAGACCTGCGAGCGGCTGATCTCGGCGGTGGCGGCGTCTTCCATCAGGTTGTGGATCGGCACGCAGCCGTTGCCGGCCAGCCAGGCGCCCAGGTAGTGGATGCCGACGTTGATGTTCATCTTCAGGCCGGCCTCGGTGATCGGGGTCTCGGGCTTGAAGTCGAGCAGTTGCGCCGCAGTGACCTGCACGTCCGGGCGCTGCTTGTCGAACTGGTTCGGGCGGTCGCCGAGCACCTTGACGAACTCCTCCATCGCCGCCTCGACCAGCCCCGGGTGGGCGACCCAGCCGCCGTCGTAGCCGTCGGCGGCGGCGCGGGCCTTGTCGGCGCGCACCGCGTCGATCGCCTTCTTGTGGATCTCGGGGTTGTTCTTGACCGGGATCTGCGCGTTCATGCCGCCGATCGCCGGCGCGCCGCGGTGGTGGCAGGTCTTCAGCAGGAGCTGCGCGTAGGCGTCCATGAAGGGCACGCGCATCGTGATCTGGCTGCGGTCGGCGAGGCAGAAGCCGGGGTCGTTCTTGAACTTCTTGATGCAGCTGAAGATGTAGTCCCAGCGGCCGGCGTTCAGGCCGGCGCTGTGCTCGCGCAGCTCGTACAGGATCTCGTCCATCTCGAACGCGGCGACGATGGTCTCGATCAGCACGGTGGCCTTGATCGTGCCCTGCGGCAGGCCGAGCTCGTTCTGCGTCATCACGAACACGTCGTTCCAGAGCCGCGCCTCGAGGTGGCTCTCCATCTTCGGCAGGTAGAAGAACGGGCCGGCGCCGCGCGCGATCTGCTCCTTCGCGTTGTGGAACATGAACAGCGCGAAGTCGAAGATGCCGCCGTGCACGCGCTGGCCGTCGACCAGCACGTGCTTCTCGTCGAGGTGCCAGCCGCGCGGGCGCACCTGCAGCGTCGCGATCTTCTTGTTCAGCGCGTAGTGCTTGCCGTTGGCGTCGAAGGTCAGCGTGCCGCGGATCGCCTGGCCCAGGTTGATCTGGCCCTGGATCTGGTTGGCCCAGTTCGGCGTGTTGCTGTCCTCGAAGTCGGTCATGTAGCTGTCCGCACCCGAGTTGAACGCGTTGATGACCATCTTCGCGTCCACCGGCCCGGTGATCTCGACCCGGCGGCAGTGCAGCGCCTTGGGCACCGGCGCGATCTTCCAGTCGCCCTCGCGGATCGCGCGCGTTTCGGGCAGGAAATCGGGGCGCTCGCCGGCATCGAGCCGCTTGGCGCGCTCGACGCGCGAGGCGAGGAGCTGCTGCCGGCGCGGCTCGAACGCGCGGTGCAGCTTGGCGACCAGCTCCAGCGCCGGCAGCGTCAGCACCGTCTCGAAGCCGGGCAGGATGGGGGCGTTGATCTGCATGCCGGTCGGCAGGGTGATGCTCATGTCGGGTGCTCCTTGGGTGGCTCAGGGACGGTGTCGCTCGGGGCGCCGGGTGAAGGGGTGGAGACTGGCAACTTCAATGCCCGCCGGTCTGCGCAGGCAGGAATCTATTCCATCCGGCACCCTCGATTGCATGCGCGGCGATCGCTTGATTCATGACCTGCACGCAAAGATGATTGCCGATCCGGCCCCCATTACGTCTTGCGGCGCGGCAGAATGACGGCCCGCAGCCGCTCCTGAAGCTGTCTGCGGGCTTGCATGGACCGGCTCAAGCAGATCGAGACCTTCATCGCCGTGGCCACCCGCGGCAGCCTGACCGCGGCCGCGCATGCCGAATCGGTGGTGCCGGCGGTGATCGGCCGGCGCATCGATGCACTGGAAGAGCGCCTGGGCGTGAAATTGCTGGTGCGCACCACCCGCAAGATCACGCTGACGCACGAAGGCAGCGCGTTCCTCGAAGACTGCCAGCGGCTGCTGGCCGACCTGCTGAACGCCGAGGCCAGCGTCAGCGCCGGCGGCCTGCGCGCCCGCGGCCACCTGCGGCTGACCGCGCCGGCCGGCTTCGGCCGCCGCCACGTCGCCCCGCTGGTGCCGACGTTCATGGCGCTGCACCCGGACGTGAGCGTGTCGCTGAACCTGAGCGACCGGCTGGTAGACATCGTCAACGAGAGCGTCGACTGCGCAGTGCGCGTCGGCGACCTGCCCGACAGCAGCCTGGTCAGCACCCGCCTGGCCGACAACCGCCGGCTGTGCGTGGCGACGCCGGCCTACCTGAAGCGCGCGGGCACGCCGGCCCACCCGCGCGAGCTGATGCGCCACGAGTGCCTGACGCTCAGCAGCGACGCCAGCCAGAGCCGCGGCTGGGCGTTCCAGATCGACGGCGGCGTCACGTACATGCGGCCCGGCGGCCGGCTCGACTGCACCGACGGCCAGGTGCTGCACGACTGGTGCGTCGCCGGCCTGGGCATCGCCTGGCGTTCGACCTGGGAGGTGGAATCGGAGATCGCGGCGGGCGTGCTGGTCAGCCTGCTCGACGCCTTCGTCGCGCCGCCGAACGGCATCTACGCGGTGTTCCCGCGCTCCAAGCACCTGCCGCTGCGGGTGCGGCTGTGGATCGATTTCCTGAAGGCGACGTACGGCCGGCCGGACTACTGGACACGCGGGACACAAGGGACGCGCGAGACGCAAGGCGCGCACGGGGCGGGCCCGGCGCGCGGGACACGCAGCACGCCTGGCACCCGGGCGGCGGGCGCTCCGGCAACGCCCGCAAGCGACGAAGCCCGGGCGGGCCGGGCTTCGTCGTGACGCGAGACGCGGAGGTCAGGCGCTCAGGCAGGTCTTCATGAAGGCCTTGCGCTCATCGCCCTTCTTGTCGCCGGCTTCCTTGTTGCAGGTCGTCATCTTGCTCTGCTGGGTGGGCTTCTTGGCCGACAGGCAGGTCTTCATGAAGGCCTTGCGCTCGTCGCCCTTCTTGTCGGCCGCGTCCTTGTTGCACGAGGCCATCTTGCCCTGCTGCTTGCCCATCATCGGCGCGCTGGCGGCGGCTGCGGCGGGGGCGCTGGCCGCATTGGCGGCAAAGGTGGGGGCGGCCGCGAGGGCACAGACGGACAGCGCGAGCATGGACAGGATGTTCTTCATGAGGACTCCGGGATCTTGGGGATAGGGACGGTGCCGTCGCCGCACGCATGCAGCGCGGCCCGGCATGCCTACAACGTGCGATGCAGCCGGGTGGACGACACGCGCCTTGCAAGCGGATGTCAGCGCCACGATGAGCCGTACGCCCGCCGGCCGCGACCGGAGTGCTTCAGAGAATGCGCCGCGGATGCGCCATCGCCTCGTGCGCGGCATGCAGGCGCCGCACCAGCACGCGGATGAAGGCGTCGTCGAACAGGTGGCGGCAGTTCGGGCTGACCTGCGCCAGCGTGTCGGGCGTGAACGAGATCGTCGTCGCCGGCTGGGAGACGACCACGTCGGTGCTGTGTCGCTTCAGGTCGGGGCTGGGCGCGAGGTAGGCCATCTCGCCCACCGAGGTGCCGGCACCGAGCTGGGCAACGCGCTGGCCGTCGCGATGCACCTCGACCTGCCCCTGGGCGATGATGTGGAAGCTGCCGCCTTCCTCGCCGCGGCTGTACAGCGCGTGGCCGAAGCTGAAGCGCTGCCACTTCGCCCGGTGCACCACCTCCCACAGCTCGACATCGCCGAAGCGGGTGAAGAACTCCAGCTTGCGCAGCAGGTTGAAGCGTTCCGAGTCGAGCACGCCCTGGAGCTGGCCGCGCGGCACCTGGTGGTTGACGATCAGCGCCGACAGTGCCTGCGCGAACTCGTCCCAGTTCGCATAGCGCTCGGTCGGGTTCTTCGCCAGCGCACGCTGCACGACCGCGTCGACCGCCGGCGCGAGGCCCGAGCGCATCTGCGTCAGCGGCGCGGGCCGCATGTTGTAGATCTGGTTCATCATCGCCGACTGCGCCTGCGCGTCGAACGGCGGGCGGCCGGCGATCAGGTGGTACAGCACCGCGCCGAGCGAATACATGTCCGCCCGCGCGTCGAGCGTGCTGCCGTCGAGCTGCTCGGGCGCCATGTAGGCGAGCGAGCCGACGCGGTGGATCTGCGTCACGTCCGAATCGAGGTTCAGCACGCTGCCGAAGTCGGTGATCTTCACGTCGGTGACGCTGCCGTTGTGCACCACCGCCAGCAGGTTGGCCGGCTTCACGTCGCGGTGGATCAGGCCCTGGCGATAGACGTAACCGAGCGCCATCGCGCACTTGAAGCCGATTTCGATGATCAGCTCGAGCGACAGCAGCTGGTCGGCGCGGCAGTACGGGCGCAGCGTGGTGCCCCGCACCACCTCCATCACCAGGTAGGGCATCACCGGGTCGGCGACGGCGTCGAAGATCTGCACCACGTTGGGGTGCTTCAACCGCCCGACGAGCGCCGCCTCGGCGGCGAAGAAGCGCTCGGAATAGCGCACGTCGACCGCATCGCTGGACGCCGGCGCACGCACGCGCTTGATCGCCACGTCGCGGTCGTTGAAGTCGTCGTGGCAGAGGAAGACGTCGCTGGTCGCGCCCTCGCCCAGCTTCTGCAGCACGCGGTACTTGCCGATGCGCAGCGGCAGGTCCGGTGCGGGTTCGGCCGGCGCAAGCTCGGGCAGCGTGGGGGTGTGGGGCATGGTCGGTCCGTACGGACGGGGGTTTCCGCGGCGCGTGATCTTCGCACCAACCGATGGCGGCAAGGCCTCGAAACGGCCGGTGATCACCGCCCAGAACCCGGCGCGGCGCCGCCCCGGCCGCCGGCGGGGCGAACCGTAGAATTCGCGCCCATGATCCAA
Source organism: Piscinibacter sp. (assembly GCA_044223035.1). GTDB lineage: Bacteria > Pseudomonadota > Gammaproteobacteria > Burkholderiales > Burkholderiaceae_C > JBGAMJ01. The sequence continues at coordinate 18,063 of JBGAMJ010000045.1, read as the reverse complement.
GCCAAAGAAGACCTGCTGGCCGCGCTCGCCGCCGCCATCGAGCAGGTCGGCCCCGGCATGAACGTGCCGGTGGCCTTCGAATCGCCGAAGCAGGCGGCGCACGGCGATTTCGCCGTCACCGCCGCGCTGCAGCTCGCCAAGCCATTGAAGAAGAACCCGCGCGAGGTGGCGCAGGCGCTGGTGGCGGCGCTGCGGGCGCAACCGGCGGTCGCGCGCTGGGTCGCCGGCCTGGAGATCGCCGGCCCGGGCTTCATCAACCTGCGCCTCTCGCCGGCGGCCAAGCAGGCCGTGGTGCGCGAGGTCTGGGCCGCCGGCGATGGCTTCGGCCGTCGGCCGCCGAATGGCCAGCACGTGATGATCGAGTTCGTCTCGGCCAACCCGACCGGGCCGCTGCACGTGGGCCACGCGCGCCAGGCGGCGCTCGGCGACGGGCTCAGCCACCTGTTCGAGACGCAGGGCTGGCAGGTCACGCGTGAGTTCTACTACAACGATGCCGGCGTGCAGATCGCCACGCTGGCCAGCTCGACGCAGTGCCGCATCAAGGGCCTGAAGCCGGGCGACGACGGCTGGCCCGAGTCGGCCTACAACGGCGACTACATCGCCGACATCGCCGCCGATTTCCTCGCGCGCAAGACGGTGCACGCCGACGACCGCGAGTTCACCGCCAGCGGCGACCCCGACGACCTGGACGGTATCCGCCAGTTCGCCGTGGCCTACCTGCGCCACGAGCAGGACCTGGACCTGCAGGCCTTCGGGCTGCGCTTCGACAACTACTTCCTCGAATCGAGCCTGTACTCGAGCGGCCGCGTCGAGCAGACCGTGGCACGCCTCGTGGCCGCCGGCAAGACCTTCGAGGACGGCGGCGCGCTGTGGCTGCGCACCACCGAGTACGGTGACGACAAGGACCGCGTGATGCGCAAGTCCGACGGCAGCTACACCTACTTCGTGCCCGACGTCGCCTACCACCTCAACAAGTGGGAGCGCGGCTTCACGAAGTGCATCAACTGCCAGGGCACCGACCACCACGGCACCATTGCCCGCGTGCGCGCCGGCGTGCAGGCGGCCGGCATGGGCATCCCGGCCGGCTACCCCGACTACGTGCTGAACAAGATGGTCACGGTGATGCGCGGCGGCGAGGAGGTGAAGATCTCCAAGCGCTCGGGCAGCTACGTGACGCTGCGCGACCTGATCGGCTGGACCAGCAAGGACGCGGTGCGCTTCTTCCTCGCCAGCCGCAAGGCCGACACCGAGTTCGTCTTCGACGTCGACCTGGCGCTGAAGCAGAACGACGAGAACCCGGTGTTCTACGTGCAGTACGCGCACGCCCGGATCTGCTCGGTGATCCAGCAGTTCGCCGACCGCGGCGGCGACGCCGGCGCGCTGGCCGACGCCGACCTGTCGCTGCTGACCGCGCCGAGCGAACTGGCGCTGATGCTGCGGCTGGCCGATTACCCGGCGATGCTGGCGTCGGCGGCGGCCGGGCTCGCGCCGCACGACGTGGCGTTCTACGTGCGGGAGCTGTCGGCGGCCTTTCACAGCTATTACGGCGCCGAGCGCTTCCTGGTCGACGACCCGGCGCTCGCGGGCGCCCGGCTCGCACTGCTCGGCGCGACGCGCCAGGTGCTGCGCAATGCACTGGCGGTGATCGGCGTCGACGCCCCCGAGAAGATGTGATCGGCGCACCCGCCGCGGCGGCGGGTGCGTGCTCCCTGGAGAGTCCATGAAATTTCAACGCGGTGGCTTCGTGATGGGCATGATCGTCGGCCTGCTGATCGGGCTGGCGGTCGCGCTGGGCGTCGCGCTGTACGTCACCAAGGTGCCGGTGCCCTTCGTCAACAAGGTGCCGCAGCGCACCCCCGAGCAGGACGCGGCCGAGGCCGAGAAGAACAAGAACTGGGACCCGAACAGCCCGCTGGACGGCAAGACCCCGGCGCGGCCGGGCGCGGCGGGCGGGCCGTCGACGGCCGCCAGCGGCGTGGTGGCCCCGGCGGCTCCGACCTCTCCGACCGCCCCGCCGCCACCGGCCACCGCCACGGCGCCAGCACCCACCCCCGCGCCGCCCACGCCCGCGCCGCCGCCCACCGCCGCCGCCAGCGCACCCGCCCCGCGTGCCGCGGCCAGCAGCGCGACCGCGAAGGCGCCGGTGAGCACGCGCGATCCGGCGGCGATCCTGGCCGACCGGCCGGGCGCGACGTCCGACGCGTCCACCAAAGCGGGCCCCGATCCGTTCATCTACTTCGTGCAGGCGGGAGCGTATTCGCGGCCGGAGGAGGCCGAAGCACAGCGCGCCAAGCTCGGCATGCAGGGCTTCTCTGCCCGCGTGACCGAGCGCGAGCAGGCCGGGCGGACGGTCTACCGGGTGCGGCTCGGCCCGTTCGACCGGCGCGAGGACGCCGATGCGATGAAGGAGAAGCTGGAAGCCGCCGGCGCCGAAACCGCGCTGGTACGGGTCCAGAAGTGACCGGGCGGGGCCGGGCGGTCGCTGAACTTCGCGCGATGCCCCGACTCTTTCCGTCGCTGACACCTCTTTCAAGGAAACACAACAGATGAACCGCCGAGATTTTTCCACCCGCTTCGCCGTCGCCGGCCTCGGAGTTTCAGGCCTGGGCACCGCCGCCCTCGGATCGGCCGGCGTGGGCGTGGCCGGCCTGCTGGCCGCAGGCCCGGCCGGTGCGCAGGGCGCACCGGTCGAAGGCACGCACTATGTGCGCCTGAGCCAGCCGGTGTCCGGCACCGGCGCGGCCGCCGGCAAGATCGAGGTGATCGAGTTCTTCTGGTACGGCTGCCCGCACTGCAATGCCTTCGAGCCGACGCTCGACGCCTGGCAGAAGAAGCTGCCGCCGGACGTCGCCTTCCGCCGCGTGCCGGTCGCCTTCCGCGACGAGCCGTACGTGACGCACCAGAAGATCTTCTATGCGCTCGACGCGATGGGGCTGGTCGAGCAGATGCACCGCAAGGTGTTCTATGCGATCCACGCCGAACACCAGCGGCTCGACAAGCCGGCCGACATCGTCGAGCTGATGAAGAAGAACGGCATCGACGGCGCCAAGTTCCTCGACACCTTCAACTCTTTCTCGGTGCAGACGAAGGCGCGGCAGGCGGCGCAGCTCGCCGCCGCCTACAAGATCGACGGCGTGCCGGCGATCGGGGTGCAGGGCCGCTACTACCCTTCGGGCTCGCTCGCCGGCTCGGCCGACGGCGCGCTGAAGGTGGCGGACTACCTGATCGACCGGGCGCGCAAGGGCGCCTGAGGCCCGGGATCCGGAGCGCTTTCGACGGCATGAAACTTGTGGGCTAGAATGGCCTGCAAGATTCATGCCTTTATGAACGCACACCTCCGTCCGCTGATCCTCGCGCTGGCCGCCGCATCGGCCCTTCCGTCCACCGCGTGGGCGGAGAAGGCCGATCGCGGCAAGCCGTTGAACGTCGCGGCCGACAGCCAGGGCACGGTCGACCTGCAGAAGCAGGTGGTCGTGTTCAACGGCAACGTCGTGATCACCAAGGGCACGATCGTCATCAAGGCCGATCGGGTCGAGGTGCGCGAGGCGCCGGACGGCTACCGCACCGCCGTGGCGATCGGCAGCGCCGGCCGACCGGCCACCTTCCGCCAGAAGCGCGACGGCGTCGACGAATACATCGACGGCCGCGCCGACCGCCTCGAATACGACGACCGCGCCGACGTGGTGCGCTTCGTCAACAACGCCAACGTGCGCCGGCTGCGCGGCAGCGCGGTGGCCGACGAGATCACCGGCACGCTGATCACCTACGACAACATCGCCGAACTGTTCAAGGTGAGCAGCGGCAATGGCGCGGGGAGCGGCAACGCAGCCAGCGCATCGTCGGGCAACGACAGCCGCGTGCGCGCGGTGCTGACGCCGCGCGAAGGCTCGCCGGCCGCTGCCGAAGCGGCGGCGGCCGCTTCCGGCGCCGCGCCGGAACTGCAGCCCAGCCGCAGCCTCGGAGGCGGCCGGTGAATCCGCAGGATGCGTCGTCGGCGACCGAAGCCGCATCCCCGGCGTCGCAACTGGCGCCACACCCCGCGGCGCTGAAGCCGGCGCAGCACGCCACGCACGAACGCACGCACCGGCCGGCGCTCCCGCCCGCCCGCCTCTCGGCCACCGGCCTGCAGAAGAGCTACGGCGTGCGCACCGTGGTGCGCGACGTGCACCTCGCCGTCGACGCCGGCGAGGTGGTCGGCCTGCTCGGGCCGAACGGCGCCGGCAAGACGACGAGCTTCTACATGCTGGTCGGGCTGGTGCGTGCCGACGCCGGCGAGATCACGATCGAGGGACAGCGCGTCGAGCGCCTGCCGATCCACCGCCGCGCGCGCATGGGCTTGTCGTACCTGCCGCAGGAGGCGTCGATCTTCCGCCGCCTCACGGTCGAGGAGAACATCCGCGCGGTGCTCGAACTGCAGTACGGCGACGACGGCCGGCCGCTGAAGCCGGCCGTGATCGACCGCCTGCTCGACGGCCTGCTGCACGACCTGTCGATCGACAAGCTGCGCGACACGCCGGCGCCGGCGCTGTCCGGCGGCGAGCGGCGGCGGGTCGAGATCGCCCGGGCGCTGGCGACGCAGCCGCGCTTCATCCTGCTCGACGAGCCGTTCGCCGGCGTCGACCCGATCGCGGTGATCGAGATCCAGCGGATCATCGGCTTCCTGAAGAGCCGCGGCATCGGCGTGCTGATCACCGACCACAACGTGCGCGAGACGCTGGGCATCTGCGACCGCGCCTACATCATCAGCGAAGGCCGCGTGCTGGCCGAGGGAACGCCTTCGGAAATCGTCGAGAACGCCGATGTCCGCAAGGTGTACCTGGGCGAACACTTCCGCATGTGATGAAACCTTCCCTGCAAGTCCGCCTCTCGCAGCACCTGGCGCTGACGCCGCAGCTGCAGCAGTCGATCCGGCTGCTGCAGTTGTCGACGCTGGAACTGCACCAGGAAGTCGAGCAGATGCTCGAGCAGAACCCCTTCCTCGAAGCCGACGAGGACACCGCACCGGTGTTCGAGCCGCTCGCCGAGCGGCTGTCGCCGGCCGAACGCGCCGGCGAGCGCGAGAACGACAGCGCGACCTCCGACGCCACCCACGACGCGGCCGACGACGCGCCGCCGATGGACGGTGCCGAGTTCGGCACCACCGAGCGCGAGGACTGGGAGAACGGCACCGAGCGCGACGATTTCGACGGCATCCGCGAGACGCCGAGCAGCGCCAGCAGCAACAGCGGCACCGACAACGACGATTTCGACCCGCAGGACCGCAACCCCGTCGGCCCGAGCCTGCAGGAGCACCTGCGCGGCCAGTTGCTGGGCATGCGGCTGTCGGGCGAGGACGCCGCCGCGGTGCACGCGCTGATCGAGTCGCTGAACGAGGACGGCTACCTCGCCGACCCGCTGGAGGACATCGCCGCCCAGCTCGTCGACGAACCCGAGCAGCTGGAGGAGGTGCTGGAGCGGCTGCGCTGCGCGCTCAAGTGGCTGCAGAGCCTGGAGCCGCTGGGCGTTGGCGCGCGCGACCTGGCCGAATGCCTGGTGCTGCAACTGCGCGCGCTGCCGCGCTGCGAGGCGCAGGCGGTGGCGATCATCGTCTGCAAGAGCCACCTCGACCTGCTCGCGCGGCGCGACCTGAAGAAGCTCTCGGCCGCCACCGGCGCCGACGAGGCGCTGCTGAAGGAAGCGCAGCAACTGATCGTGACGCTGGAGCCCAAGCCGGGCCGGCCGTTCACGCGCGCCGAGGCCAACATCATCGTGCCCGACGTGATCGTGCAGAAGTCCGGCCGCAACTGGAAGGTGGTGCTGAACCCGGACGTGATGCCCAAGCTGCGCATCAACGACCTGTACGCGCAGGCGATCCGCCAGAACCGCGGCGCCAACGGCAGCGGCGCCGGCCTCAGCTCGCGGCTGCAGGAGGCACGCTGGTTCATGAAGAACATCCAGCAGCGCTTCGACACCATCCAGCGCGTGTCGCAGGCCATCGTCGAGCGGCAGAAGAGCTTCTTCACGCACGGCGAGATCGCGATGAAGCCGCTGGTGCTACGCGAGATCGCCGACGAGCTCGGCCTGCACGAATCGACGATCTCGCGCGTCACGACGGCGAAGTACATGGCCACGGTGTTCGGCACCTTCGAGCTGAAGTATTTCTTCGGCTCGTCGCTGAACACCGACGCCGGCGGCAACGCCTCGAGCACCGCGGTGCGTGCGCTGATCCGCCAGCTCGTCGCCGCCGAGGACACGGCCAAGCCGCTGTCGGACAGCCAGTTGTCGCAGATGCTTGAGGAGCAGGGCATCCAGGTCGCCCGGCGCACGGTCGCGAAGTACCGCGAAGCGCTGAAGATCGCACCGGCGAACCTGCGCCGGGCGATGTAGGCGGCGCTCGACGATGGCGCTGCCGCTGTTCCTGCCCTGTGCCGCGGGCGTCGAGAGCCTGCTCGCCGCCGAGGTTCGGCGCGTGCTGCCGCAGGCCGCGGTGCGCGAGCAGCGCGGCGGCGTCGGCGTCGACGGCGGGCCGGACGAAGTGATGACGCTGAACCTCGAATGCCGCCTGCCGCAGCGCGTGCTGGCCGAGGTGGCCGGCGGCCCCTACCGCGACGAGGACGACCTGTACGACCTGGCGCGCAGCGTCGACTGGCAGGCGTGGATCACGCCGCAGCACACGATCCGCGTCGACACCACCGCGCAGCGCAGCCCGCTGCGCAGCCTGAACTTCGCCGCGCTGCGCATCAAGGATGCCGTCTGCGACGCGCTGCGCGAAGCCACCGGCGAGCGCCCGAGCGTGGACATCCGCCACCCCGACCTGCCGCTGCTGCTGCACCTGGGCGCCGACCACGCCACGCTGTACGTGGACACCTCCGGCGAACCGCTGTTCAAGCGCGGCTGGCGCGAGGACCAGGGCGACGCCCCGCTGAAGGAGACGCTGGCCGCCGCGATGCTCGCCGCGGCCGGCTGGCGCGGCACGCCCGAGGCCGGCGGCGCGCTGCACGACCCGTGCTGCGGCTCCGGCACGATCGCGATCGAGGCGGCGCAGATCGCCTGCGGCATCGCGCCGGGGCTGTCGCGCCGCTTTGCGTTCGAGCGCCAGTTGCCGTTCGCCGACCCGACCATGCGCGCGCAATGGCAGCGCCTGAAAAGCCATGCGCGCAGCCGCATCCACGCGCCGGCGGTGCCGATCCATGCCAGCGACGTGTCGTTCCGCATGGTCGACTTCGCGCGCCGCAACGCCGAGCGGGCCGGCGTGGCCGACGCGATCGAGTTCCACGGCGGCGACGCGCTCGAGCGCCCGGCGCCGGCGCTGCCCGAGACGCTGCGCGGCACGCTGATGCTGAACCCGCCGTACGGCGCGCGCATCGAGGTCGGCGGCAAGGCGGCGCGTGCGTCGGCCGAAGACCGCGACACGCCGGACGACTTCTTCCCGCGGCTGGCCGCGCACTGGAAGCAGGCCTACACGCGCCATCCCGCCGGGTGGACGGCCTACGTGCTCAGCCCCGACATGAAGCTGCCGGGGGCGATGCGGCTGAAGGAATCGCGCCGCATGCCGATGTGGAACGGCCCGATCGAATGCCGGCTGTTCCAGTTCGACCTGGTCGCCGGCTCGATGCGCGAGCGCGGCTGAGAGCCGGAGTCACCCCGCGGGCGAGGCCGTTCGCGGCGCCGCCCGCGCCGCGGAGTTCACGCGGGTGGTGTGCCGCGCGGCTCCTCGGCGTGGTGCCCCGGCGTGTTTCGCGTCAGCGGCCGAAGCGCGACAGGATGTCGCCGATCTGGCCCAGGCCGGCCTCGGGCGACGGCAGCGTGCCCTCGGGCGTCAACTTGTCGACCAGCTGCGGCAGCAGCTGCGAGAGCTGGTCCGCCGTTTCGCCGTGCGACAGGCCGACCTGCTGCGCGATCTGGCCGAGCGCGCCGCCACCCAGCACCTGCGAGAGCTGATCGGCCGAGATCGGCAGGTTCTCCCCATGGCCGACCCACGACGACACCACGTGGCCGAGGCCCGCCTGCTCGAACTGGCTGACCAACCCACCCAGTCCGCCGAGCCCGCCGGACCCGCCCTGCGCACCGCCGAGCGCACCGCTCACGGCGCCGCCCAGCGCGCTCCCCAGCACCCCTCCAAGCCCCCCGCCGCCGCCCTGTGCCGAGCCGCCCTGCGCCAGCATGCCGAGCACCACGCGCAGCAGCTCCGCCTGGACGCCGCCGGCAGCCGGAGCGCCGGAGTCGCCGGACGACGAGCCGCCCAGTGCGCCGATCACCGAATCGAGCAGTCCCATGTCGATACCTCCATCGTCGAGTCCGTGAGTGCCCCGGTCCGCCGCCCCGCGGCGTCCGCCCCCCACGGGGGTCAGGCCGACGCCGGCGTCGCCGGCGTGGGCCCGAAGGCCGGCGGATTCTGCGCCGCCACCGCGATCGCGGCCAGCGCCGCCAATGGCGCCGTGTCGGCCCGCAACACGCGCGTGCCGAGCGACACGGGTGCGAAGCCGGCCGACCACGCCGCGGCCTCCTCGTCGGCCGTCCAGCCGCCTTCCGGGCCGCTGAGGAAGAGGCCGCCCCCGATGCCGGCCGGCGCGTCGAACGGCCGCGCGTCGCGCAGGCTGAGCAACCAGCGCGGCACGCCGGCCGGCGTGGCAGCGCAGGCGGCCAGCCAATCGGCCAGTTCGCGCACCGGCTCGATGTGCGGCACGCGCGTGCGCCCGCATTGCTCGCAGGCAGCGATCGCCACGCCCTCCCAGTGCTGCCGCTTGCGGTCGGCGCGTTCGCCGCGCAGGCGCAGCACCGAGCGCTCGGCGTGCAGCGGCTGGATCGCGGCGACGCCCAACTCCGTCGCCTTCTCGACCAGCGTGTCCATGCGGTCGTTGGCCGGCATCGCCAGCGCCAGCGTCACGGCGCCCGGCAGCTCGCGCTCGACCGGGTCGTGCGTGCCGACCTGCACGTCGACCGCCTGGCGCCCGAGCTGCAGCACGGTGGCCGACCACTCGCCACCATGGCCGTCGAACAGCGTCAGCGCGGCGCCGGGCTGCAGGCGCAGCACCTGCACGTGGCGCGCCGGGCCGGGCGGCAGTTCGAGCCGTTCGCCGGCGCGCAGCGGCTGTGGGAGGTAGAGCCGCGGCGGCATCAGGACCCGCGACCGAAGAGGCGCCGCCACGTCGCGCCCAGCCGTGCGCGCTCGCGCCGCACCGCGAGCCAGGCCGGCGACTCGAACAGCGCGGCATGCACGCGGCGCTGCGTGGCGCGCCACCAGGTCAACGCGCGCACGAACCACGGGAACTGCATCAACTGCGGCTCGGCGAGGATGAACAGCCGCCCGACCAGCGCGGTGCCGACCAGCTTGGCCGCGACGATCACCAGCAGCCCGAGCACGGCATGCCCGCGATGGATCAGCCACAGCGCGGCCAGCTTGATCGGGAACAGCATCAGCGCCGGCACCAGGAACAGCCCGAGCGCGACCTTCGGCGGCGCGCGGCGGATGCGCGCCTCCAGCGCCGCCAGCGGCGGCCAGCGCGCGATGCGCGCGGCCCAGGCCGTCAGCGGCCGCCAGCCCCATTCCTCGATCGCGATGACCAGCGCCGCGAGCAGCAGGAAGACGCCGCGAAGCAGCCGCCACATCACGCTCCCGAGGCGCTTGATCACGGCGCGGGCACGCCCGGCGGCATCGCAGCCGGCCCGGCGGCGGTCAGCCAGGCGCGCACGACGCGGCGCGTGGTCACGCTCGCGACCTCGTCCAGGAAGCGGCCGAAATCGACGTGCGCGCTGTCGTCGGCCCGGTCGGACACGGTGCGCAGCACCGCGAACGGGCGGTCGAAGTCGGCGCACACCTGCGCCAGTGCGGCGCCCTCCATCTCGACCGCCAGCGCGTCGGGCAGCTCGGCCCGCAGCGCGTCGCTCTCGGCCGCGCTGGAGACGAAACGGTCGCCGCTGACGACCAGGCCTTCATGCACCGCGGCGCCGGCGTCGATGACGGCGCGCGCCGCGCGCAGCAGCGCATCGGCCAGCGGCGCGTGCACGTCGAAGCGCGAGCGCCCGGTCAGCGGCACCTCGTGGCGCGGGAACAGCGGGGACGCGTCCATGTCGTGCTGCAGGAGTTGGCGCGCGACGACCACGTCGCCGACGCGCACGCCGTCAGCGAGCCCGCCGGCGACGCCGGTGAAGACCACCGCGCGCGCCTCGAAATGCTGCAGCAGCAGCGCCGCCGTGGTGGCCGCGGCCACCTTGCCGATGCCCGACAGCACCAGCACCACCTCGTGGCCGTCGAGCTGGCCGGCGTGGAAGCGGCGGCCGCCGAGTTCGGTCGCTACGGGCCGGCCGGGCAGCGGTTCCAGGTCGGCCAGCAGCGCCTCCAGCTCCTGCCGCATCGCACTGACCAGCGCGAGCGGGCGGCGGCCGTCCGCCGGCCGCTCGTGCGCGGCCCGCTGTTGCTGTCTGGCATCGGTGGTCGACCCGGTCATCCGCGGCTTCCTGCTGTCGGCGCTGGCAGCGATTCTGGCAGCACGCGTCCGGCCGGGCCGCGCCGGCGGCTCAGCCCTTGTCGCGCAGCTCCCGGCGCAGGATCTTGCCGACCGGCGTCTTCGGCAGATCGGTGCGGAACTCGATCACCTTGGGCCGCTTGTAGCCGGTCAGGTTGGCCTCGCAGTAGGCGCGCACCTGGGCTTCGGTCAGCGCCGGGTCGCGGCGCACGATCACCAGCTTGACCGCCTCGCCGGCCTTCGCATCGGGCACGCCGACCGCCGCGCATTCGGCCACGCCGGGCATCTGCGTCAGCACGTCCTCGACCTCGTTCGGGTACACGTTGAAGCCGCTGACCAGGATCATGTCCTTCTTGCGGTCGACGATCTTGAAGTAGCCGCGGTCGTCGACGACGCCGATGTCGCCGGTGCGGAAGAAGCCGTCGGCGGTCATCACCTTGGCGGTCTCGTCCGGCCGCTGCCAGTAGCCCGCCATCACCTGCGGGCCGCGGATCGCGATCTCGCCCGGCGTGCCGGGCGGCACCTCGCGGCCGTCGTCGTCGAGCAGAACCACGTCGGTGCCGGGCAGCGGCAGGCCGATCAGGCCGCTGTAGGCCGTGCTGTCGACCGGGTTGCATGTGGCGCCCGGCGAGGTTTCGGAAAGGCCATAGCCCTCGACGATCGGGCAGCCGGTCTTCTCGAGCCAGAGCTTGGCGGTGGCGCTCTGCACCGCCATGCCGCCGCCGACCGACAGCACCAGCCGGCTCCAGTCGACGGTGTTGAACTGCGGGTGGCTGGCCATCGCGCCGAACAGCGTGTTGACGGCCGGGAAGCTGTGGAACACCTGGCCCTGCAGCGCCTTGAAAACCGCCGGCAGGTCGCGCGGATTGGGGATCAGGATGTTGCAGCCGCCCATGCGCATGCTGAGCATCATGTTCGTGTTGAAGCCGAAGATGTGATAGATCGGCAGCGCGCAGATCGTCACGACCTGCTCGCCCGGCTTGATCTTCTTCAGCGCGGGCTGGTACCAGGCTTCGGACTGCAGCAGGTTCGCGACCAGGTTGCGGTGCAGCAGCACCGCGCCCTTGCTGACGCCGGTGGTGCCGCCGGTGTACTGCAGCACCGCGATGTCGTCCGGGCCGGGCTGCGCCGCGGTGTAGGGGCGGCGGCGGCCCTCTGCGAGTGCGTCGTTGAAGCGCACCGCATCGGGCAGGTCGAAGGCCGGCACCATCTTCTTCACGTGGCGCACCACGTAGTTGACGATCAGCGACTTCGGGAAGCCGAGCATGTCGCCCAGCGCCGTCAGCACCACTTTCTTCGCCGGCACGCTGGCCTGCACCTGTTGCAAGGTGGTCGCGAAGTTCTCCAGCAGCACGATCGCGCGCGCACCCGAATCCTTGAGCTGGTGCTCCAGCTCGCGCGGCGTGTACAGCGGGTTGACGTTGACGACCACATAGCCTGCCCGCAGGATGGCCGCCACCGCCACCGGGTATTGCGGCACGTTGGGCAGCATCACCGCCACGCGGTCGCCGCGCTCGAGGCCGAGGGACTGCAGGTAGCCGGCGAACGCGCGCGACGCGTCGTCCACCTGGCCGAAGCTCAGCGAGCGCCCCATGAACCGGTAGGCCGGCAGGTCGCGGTACTTCTTGAAGCTGTCCTCGAGCAGCGCCACCAGCGACGCGTACTGCGAGACATCCACGTTCGCCGGGACACCCTTCGGGTATTGCTTCAGCCAGGTTCTTTGCATCTCGGGCACTCCCTCAGCGGCCTGAGATTCTGACGGAACGCCCGCGGCGGACACCTCAGGTGTTTCGATAGCGGCCGCTCGCGCCGCGCGGCACGCCGATAGCCCCGGCAAATGTCGCCCGACCGGGGGCCGGCGGCCCGGGTCGCGGCGGCGCATAGGCGCCGGCGGAGTGGCTGACCGGTGCCGATCCGGCGCAGCACGGGTGGCCTCCGCGACGACTTGCGGTGTATCGTCCGGACCGAGGAATTGGTCAGGCCACCTGACCCTTTGAACACCGGCGCGTTCCGGCCCAAGGCCGCTGCCGGCCCGCCCCCACTTACTCCGACATGCCGCTCCAGACCATCGAGCCCCGGCGCCTGTACCGCCAGATCGCCGACCAGTTGCGCACGCTGATCGAGCGCGGCGAGTTCGCCGCCGGCGCGCGGCTGCCGCCCGAGCGTGACCTGGCGCTGCAGCTCGGCGTGTCGCGGCCGTCGGTGCGCGAGGCGCTGATCGCGCTGGAGGTCGAGGGCCGGGTCGAGGTGCGCATGGGGTCGGGCGTCTATGTGCGCCCGGCCGGCCGCGCCACCGCGGCTGCCGCCCCGCGTGCCGCCGGAGACAGCCCGCTGGAGACGCTGCAGGCGCGCGAACTGATCGAGAGCGAACTGGCGGCACGCGCGGCGCTGCGCATGAAGCGCGCCCAGGTCAGCGGCCTGCGCGAAGCGGTGGCACTGATGGCCGCGGACGCGGCGGCCGGGCGCGCACCGGTGCGCGGCGACCGCCTCTTCCACCTGCGCATCGCCGAGGTGTCCGAAAACGGGACACTGCTGCGCCTGGTCGGCGAGCTGTTCGACGAGCGCGAGCGGCCGCTCTACGCCCGCCTGGGCAGCCACTTCGACACCGGCCGGAGCTGGGCTGCCGCGATCGCCGAACACCGCGCGGTGATCGCCGCGATCGCCGCCCGCTCGCCCGAGGCGGCGCGCGCGGCGATGTCGCGCCACCTGTCGAACGCGCACGACCGCTACACCGCCGCATGGACCGGCGACGCCGCCCCCCGCCCCCGAACCCGGAAGCCACCGCCATGCCCACCGACGCCGCCTCGCCCGTGATCCGCATCCACCCGGCCGACGATGTCGTCATCGCGCGGCGCCAGTTGCTGGCCGGCACCGTGCTCGCCGACGAGGGCGTGACGGTGCGCGGCATCGTGCCGCCGGGCCACAAGATCGCCGTGCGCGACCTGCCGGCCGATGCGCCGGTGCGGCGCTACAACCAGGTCATCGGCCGCACCCGGCAGCCGATCGCCGCCGGCTCGCACGTGCACGTGCACAACCTCGGCTTCTCCAGCTTCGACCGCGATCCGGCGGTCGGCCACGACCTGCGGCCGACCGTGCCGGCGGCCGAGCCGGCGAGCTTCCTCGGCCTGCGCCGGGCCGACGGGCGCGTGGCCACGCGCAACTACATCGGCGTGCTGACCTCGGTCAACTGCTCGGCGACGGTCGCCCGCGCGATCGCCGACCATTTCCGGCGCGACATCCACCCCGAGGCGCTCGCGCCGTACCCGCACGTCGACGGCGTGGTGGCGCTGACGCACGGCGCCGGCTGCGCCACCGGCAGCGACGGCGAACCGCTGCGCGTGCTGCGGCGCACGCTCGGCGGTTACGCGCGGCACCCGAACTTCGCCGGGCTGCTGGTCGTCGGCCTCGGCTGCGAGACCAACCAGATCGACGGCCTGCTGGCACAGGAAGACCTGCACGAGGACGGCCGGCTGCAGGCCTTCAACATCCAGGACAGCGGCGGCACGCGCCAGGCCGTGGCGCAGGGCATCGGGCGCGTCGAACGCATGCTCGAAGCCGCCGACCGCGTGCGGCGCGAGCCGCTGCCGGCGAGCCACCTGACCATCGGCCTGCAATGCGGCGGCTCCGACGGCTATTCGGGCATCAGCGCCAACCCGGCGCTCGGCGCCGCGGTGGACCGGCTGGTGCGCCACGGCGGCACCGCCATCCTCTCCGAGACGCCGGAGATCTACGGCGGCGAGCACCTGCTGACGCGGCGCGCCGTCTCGCCCGAGGTGGCCGCCAAGCTGCTCGCGCGGCTGCGCTGGTGGGAACGCTACTGCGAGCGCAACGATGCCGAGATGGACAACAACCCGTCGGCCGGCAACAAGGCGGGCGGGCTGACGACGATCCTGGAGAAATCGCTCGGCGCGATCGCCAAGAGCGGCACCACCAACCTGGTCGACGTGGTCGAGTACGCCGAGACCGTGCGCGCCCACGGGCTGGTGTTCATGGACACGCCGGGCTACGACCCGGTCTCGGCCACCGGCCAGGTGGCCGGCGGCGCCAACCTGATCTGCTTCACCACCGGCCGCGGCTCGGCCTACGGCTGCGCGCCCGCGCCGTCGCTGAAGTTCAGCACCAACACCGCGCTGTGGCTGCGGCAGCAGGACGACATCGACCTGAACTGCGGCGAGATCGTCGACGGCAGCGCCAGCGTCGACGAACTCGGCGAGCGCATCTTCCGGCTGATGCTCGCCACCGCATCGGGCGACACGACGAAGAGCGAGCGCCACGGCTACGGCCAGAACGAGTTCGTGCCGTGGCAGCTCGGTGCGGTGATGTAGCGGCGAACCCGGGACGCGGACGGACCGCGGCGCGCCGGCGCGGGGCCGGCCCGGCAGCAGCGCGGGGTGGTGCTGGATAGACTGTCGGCCCGTTCCACCCCGGCCGCGCCATGAAGATCGATTTCGTCTCCGACGTCTCCTGCCCGTGGTGCGCGATCGGCTTCGCGTCGCTGCAGACCGCGCTGGACCGGCTGGGCGGCGCGGTGCAGGCTGAATTGCACCTGCAGCCCTTCGAGCTGAACCCGCAGATGCCGCCGGGCGGGCAGGACATCGTCGAGCACCTGCGGCAGAAGTACGGCATCAGCGCCGAGCAGATCGAGCGCAACCACGCGGCGATCCGCGCCCGCGGCGCACAGGTGGGCATCGACTTCGGCCATGCCCGCGACCGCATCTACAACACCTTCGACGCGCACCGCCTGCTGCACTGGGCCGGCCTCGAAGGCGGGCCGGCGGCGCAGGCAGCGCTCAAGCGCGCGCTGTTCCGCGCCTATTTCGGCGAGGGCCGGGACCCGGGCGACCGCGCGCTGCTGGCGCGGCTGGCCGGCGAGGCCGGGCTGGACGCGGCGCGCGCCGACGCGATGCTCGCGAGCGGCGAGCACGCCGACGCGGTGCGCGACAACGAGCGCCACTGGCTCGAGCTCGGCATCCATTCGGTGCCGTCGCTGATCGTCGACGACCGCCACCTGATCCAGGGCGGCCAGCCGCCCGAGGTGTTCGAGCAGGCGCTGCGGCAGCTCGCCGCGGGCTGAGAGGCGGGCGGAACGCCACACGCCCCGACGCGGCCGCCCCGGCGCCCGACCCGATGAGTTCGACCCTCGCCGCCGCGGTCCGCAGCGACCTGACGATCCGCAAGAGCCGGTTCATCGGCTGCGTGATGCCGGTCGAGGACCGCGCGATGGCGCGCGAGCGCGTCGCCGAATTGCGCGCCGAACATCCCGGTGCGGCACACGTCTGCTGGGCGCTGCTGGCCGGCGGCGATTCGGCGGCGGTCGACGACGGCGAGCCCGGCGGCACCGCCGGCCGCCCGATGCTCGAGGTGCTGCGCCACCATGACCTGGACGGCGTGCTGGCCACCGTGGTGCGCTATTTCGGCGGCATCAAGCTGGGCGCCGGCGGGCTGGTGCGCGCCTACACCGACGCCGTCGCGCAGGCGCTGCAGGGAGCCACGCTGCAACCGCGGCAGCGCCTGCGCACGCTGCGCTGCCGCGTGCCGTATGCGCTGGAAGGCCTGCTGCGGCGCCAGATCGAGGCCGCCGGCGCGGCGCCGCCGGAGGTTCATCACGGCATGGACGTCTGGCTGGCCTTCCGCCTGCCCGAGCCGGCGGCCGATGCGTTGATCGAGCGCCTGGACGACGACAGCGCCGGGCGCGTCGCCTGGCTCGACGAGGCGGAGCCCGGCCCGGGCGTGGATCCGGAGACGGACTCGGGAGCGAAGCGCGGGCCGGACGCCGGTGTCGACGTCGACCCCGACACAGACACAGACGCCGACCGAAGCAACGCCGCCCCGCCGCCAGCCGCCGACTGACCCGGTGCCGGACGCCGCGCGCGATCCGGCCCGCAGCACGGGAGGGCCGGACTACACTGCGCGCCGGGCCGTCGGCCCCCTGCCGCTAAGGAGTCTGGTGATGTGCAGGAAGCGTGCATTCCGGTGGAGCGTCGTTCGAGCCGGAACGATCGCGCTGGCCGCGTGCGCGGCGGCCGCCGGCATCGCGCAGACCCCCGCCGCGCCCGCATCTTCGGCGCCGCCGGCCGCAACGGCCGCGCCGCCGGCTGCAGCTGGCGCCCCGGTCGCACTGCGCATCGTCGGCGGGCTCGCCGGCGTCAACCAGTACACCCGCCACGAGGAGCCGTTCTGGGCACGCGAGCTGCCGCGCCTGTCCAACGGCCAGGCCAGCGCCGAGATCGTGCCCTTCGACCGCGCCGGCATCCGCGGCCAGGAGATGCTGCGCCTGGTGCAGCTCGGCACCGTGCCCTTCGGCACGGCGCTGCTGACGATCAGCGCGGCGCAGGACCCGGAGCTGAGCGCGCCCGACCTGCCCGGCCTGAACCCCGACCTGGCCGCGCTGCGGCGCAGCGTCGACGTCTTCCGCCCCTACCTCGCGACGCGTCTGCACGAGCGCTACGACATCGAGCTGCTGGCGACCTACGTCTACCCGGGCCAGGTCACGTTCTGCACGCGCCCGTTGAGCGGCCTCGCCGACCTGTCCGGCCGCCGGGTGCGGGTGTCCAACCCGGCCCAGGCCGACTGGGTGCGCGGGCTGGGCGCGACGCCGGTGCAGACCGGCTTCGCCGAGATCGTCCCGACGCTGCGCTCCGGCGGCATCGACTGCGCGATCACCGGTTCGATGTCGGGCAACACCATCGGCCTGCACGAGGTCACGCGCTACGTGCACGTGATGCCGGTGAGCTGGGGACTGGCGGCCTTCGTCGCCAACGGCGCCGCCTGGCGCGCGCTGCCGGTGGGCGTGCAGGCGATGCTGCGGCGCGAACTGCCGCGGCTGGAGCAGGCGATCTGGCTCGAATCGGCACAGGAGACCGGCGAGGGCATCGCCTGCAATGTCGGCGCCGACGCCTGCCGCAGCGGGCGCCGCGGATCGATGAAGGCCGTGCCCGCCACGCCGGACGACGAACGCCTGCGCCGCGAGGTGCTGACGCGCCACGTGCTGCCCGGCTGGCTGCAGCGCTGCGGCCCGGGCTGCGCACCGATGTGGCGGCAGACGCTCGGGCCGGCGACCGGCGTGAACCTGGAGTGACGCGCGTGGGCCCAACCTTCGCACCCGCCTGAGGCCAGCGGATGCCGCAACCGGACACCCGCGCGCGCACCCGCTGGCGCCTGCCGCTGTCGATCTGGGGCGGCGTCGCGGTGTTCGTCGCGGCGATCCTCGCCGCCGCGCTGGCGCTGGTGGAACGCGCAGGCCACGACGCGCTGGCCGAGGCCGAAGGCCGGACCGAGCGCTTCGTCAGCGGCGCCGAGGCGGCGCTGAACCGTGCGCTGATCGGCCTGGACGTGACGCTGGCGGACCTCGGCGAGCAGCTCGCGCCGTACGAGCGGCCCTCCGGCGCCGCCGCGGAGGAGCGGCCGGCGCTGCAGCGCCTGCTGCAAAGCGCGGTCAACCGCAACCTGCTGCTGCGCGACATCGTCGTGATCGACCGCGACGGCGTGGTGCGCCACGCGTCGCGCGAAGACAGCGAGCGGCTGGGCGTCGCGCTGCCGGCCGCGTTCGTGCGGCAGACGATCGACCAGCCGCTCGCTGTCTTCGCGCGACGCGTGGCGCACCACGCCGTCGCGGTCG
>JBGAMJ010000044.1:0-37887 GCA_044223035.1 Piscinibacter sp. | reverse complement strand
GCGCTGCGAGGCGCGCGGTCTGTGCCGACGTGACGACTGGTCGCACGACCTGCCGGAGGCGGCGTCGTGACGGCATCGCACGGGACCGCCGCCTATCGGCTCGACGGTGCCGTGGTGCCGGCCGCCGCCTTCTATGCCGCGGCCTGCGACCCGCAGCGCAGCGTCGTCATCGAGGCGTGCGCGGGCGCGGGCAAGACCTGGATCCTCGTGTCGCGCATCCTGCGGGCGCTCGTCGACGGCGCCGAGCCGCACGAGATCCTGGCCATCACCTTCACGAAGAAGGCGGCCGGCGAGATGCGCGAGCGGCTGGGCCAGTGGCTGGCCGAGTTCGGCGACCCGGTGCGCGCCGAGCAGGCGCTGGTCGAACGCGGTGTCGACGTCGGGCGCGCGCGCACGCTGGCGCCGCGGCTGTCGGCCCTGCACGCGCGCGTGCTGGATGCCGACCGGCCCGTGGAGATCCGCACCTTCCACGCCTGGTTCTCGCAGCTGCTGCGCGCCGCGCCGCTGGAGCTGCTGGCCGAACTGGGCATCGCGCCCGATGCCGAGCTGGTCGAGGACCCGTCCGACCATGCCGCCGAGCTGATGCAGCGCTTCCATGCGGTGGTGCAGGCCGACGCCGTGCTGCGCGCCGACTACGTCGCGCTGGTACGCCAGCGTGGCCGCGCGGCGGTGCGCCGCTGGCTCGAATCGGCCTGGTCGCGCTGCAATGAGATCGAGCTGGCCGACGCCGCCGGCACGCTCGAGGCCAGCGTGCCGCCGTCCAGCGCGCTCGGGGCGGACTGGGCCGCACTCGCACACCCGGCCGACCGGCTGCGCGCGCCGGTCATCGCAGGCCTGGCGGCCTCGGTCGCGCAGGCCCTCGGCCGTGCGCGAGGCGCCGTGTCGCAGCGCGCCGGTACCGCGCTGCTGGATGCGCTCGCGCTCGACGACCCGGGGGCGCGCCTGGCCGCCGCCGTCGCCGCGCTCCAGACGACCACCGGCACGCTGCGCAAGGGCCTGGACGCGCCCGGCCTGGACGCACTGCTCGCCACGCTCGGCGACATCCGCGCCGCCGTCGCGCAGGACGACGCCCACGTCGAGCACCTTCGCGTGCTGCGCCTGGTGCGCGTGATGCTTCGCGAGTTCGCGGCGTTCAAGCGCTCGCGCGGGCTGGCCGACATGGCCGACCTCGAACGCTGCGCACTGCACCTGCTGCGCGACGCGACGCTCGCCGGCTGGGTGCAGGAGCGGCTGGACTCGCGGGTACGCCAGCTGCTGATCGACGAGTTCCAGGACACCAGCCCGCTGCAATGGCAGGCGCTGGAGGCCTGGCTCGGCGGCTACGCCGGCGCGGGCGGCGGCGGCAGCGGCCAGCGCCCGCCGGGCGTCTTCATCGTCGGCGATCCGAAGCAGAGCATCTACCGCTTCCGCCGCGCCGAGCCGCGCGTGTTCGAGGCCGCGCGCGCCTTCGTCGTCGACGGGCTGGAGGGTTCGCACCTGTCCTGCGACCACACCCGCCGCAATGCGCCCGAGGTGCTGACGGCGCTGAACGAGCTCTTCGACGAAGCCGGCGCGGCCGGCGAGTTCGCGGGCTTCCGGGCGCACACGACCGAAGAGCCGCCGTGCGCGTCGGCTGGCGTGTGGATGCTGCCGCGCGTGCCGCGTCCGCCGAAGGCATCGTCGGCCATTGCATCCGCCGCCGCCCCGGCGCCGTGGCGGGACACGCTGACCGTGCCGCGCCGCGAACCCGAGGTGGTGCACCGCGAGGCCGAGGCGCGCCTCGTCGCCGAAGCGATCGAGGAGCTGGTCGGCGGCGGCGTCGCGCCGGGCGACATCCTGGTGCTGTGCCGCAAGCGGCAGTCGCTGCGCCTGCTGGCCGACCGCCTGGCCGCGCTGCACCTGCCCTTCGCCGCGCCGGAGGACCGCAGCGTTGCCGACGCGCCCGAGGCGCAGGACCTGATCGCGCTGCTCGATGTGCTGGCCTCGCACGGCCACCGGCTGTCGCTGGCGCACGCGCTTCGCAGCCCGGTGTTCGGCGCCATCGACGCCGACCTCGTCTGGCTCGCCGAGGCCGCGCGCCCACACGGCGATTGGTGGCGGGCGTTGATGCGGCTGGACGCAGGGGCGGACGACGGGGCGATTGACGACGCGAGTGACAGTGCGAACAGCGCGGCGACCACGGCAGCGGACGGAACGGTAGAGGCCGAGTCGGATGTCGCCGCCGATGCCGATGCCGATGAATTCAGTCGAATGGACACCGAAGTCGACGCCGATCTCGGCGCGGATTTCGATGCCGCGCGCGACGCGGATCTCGACGCCGGTCGCGACGACGAAGGCGACGCCGAGTTGGCCCGTGCGAATGTCCCCCTCGACGCATCGCAACTGGCGGCCGCCCGCCCATCCGGCGCGCCCGGCCCGGCGCTGCGCCGGGCGCGCGAGCTGCTGCGCCGCTTCGACGCCGCGTCGCGTCGCCTGCCGCCCCACGACCTGCTCGACCTGGTCGTCGACCAGGCCGAGGTGCGCGAACGCTACGCCGCCGCGGTGCCGGCCGACCGCCGGGCGGCGGCGCTGGCGGCGATCGACGCGCTGCTGCTGGCGGTGCTGTCGCTCGATGGCGGGCGCCACGCGACGCCCTACAGCGTCGTGCGTGCGCTGCGCCGGCGCCGGCTGCGGGCCGCGGTCGTTGCGCCCGCCGGTGCGATCAGCCTGCTGACCGTGCACGGCGCCAAGGGCCTGGAGGCGCGCATCGTGTTCGTGATGGACAGCGAGCCGGAAGCGCCGCAGACCGACACCGCGACGCTGCTGGTCGACTGGCCGGTCGAGTCGCCGCATCCGAGCTGCTGCGCCTTCGTCTACACGCTGTCGGCCTGCCCGCCGACGCTGCGGCCGGTGCTGGCCGCGGAGGAGGCGGCGCGCCGGCGCGAGGAACTGAACGGCCTGTACGTCGCGATGACGCGCGCCTGCGAGCGGCTGGTCTTCAGCGCGACCGAGCCGCATCGCGCGCCGCCCGGGCGGTCGTGGTGGTCGCGGATCGGAACGCGGGCGCTGCCCTGGATTCCTGTGGGCGTGTCGCCGGGGAGCGCGCTGCCGGACGGGACACGGTCGGGCGCGGGTGCGGGTGCGGGTGCGGGTGCGAGCGCGCGTGCGGGCGCGGGTGCGGGTGCGAGCGCGCGTGCGGGCGCGGGTGCGGGTGCGGGTGCGGGTGCGGGTGCGGGTGCAACGCAGACTCCCGCGCCGCGTGCCGGGCAGGCGGCCGTCGACGCCTTCATGTTGGCGCAACTGCCGCCGTGGAGACCGTCCCCGCCTGCGCGGCCGGACATCGATTCGCACACGCCGGTCGCGCCCGATGCGCCGGCGCATGCCGGGCCGGGCGGGGGCGCGAGCGACCGCGAGCCTGACGCGGCCATCCGCCGGCTCGGCGAGGCGGTGCACCGCGTGCTGGAGTGGGCGGCTGCGCCGGGCCTGCGTGGCGTGGCGACCGAAGCGCGCGGCGATGTCGGCGTCGCGCCCGATGTACTCGGCAAGGGTGCGGCCGCGCCCGACGCGGCCGCTGCCGGCGCGCCGGACCTGATCCGCCTGGCCGACGCCGCCGCCCGCGAGTTCTCCGTCGAGCCGGCAGCCGTGCACCGCATCGCCGCCCGCATCTGGACCCACCCGGACGCACGCCGCTTCTTCGACCCGACGGGATTGCGCTGGAGCGGCAACGAGGTGACCGTCGCCCACGGCGGCGAGACGCTGCGCATCGACCGGCTGGTGGCCGTCGCCGACGGTGGCCGCACGGTCTGGTGGGTGCTCGACTACAAGCTGCAGCATGCGCCGCAGGCGCTGGCCGCGTACCGCGCGCAGCTCCACCGCTACCGCGCCGCGGTCGCCGCGCTGCAACCGGCCGACCGCGTGCGCTGCGCCTTCATCGCCGGAGACGGCCGCGTGATCGACGCGACCGATCCCATCCCCGATCAGGAAACCGCACCATGAACCCGTCGCTGCGATCGATGTTTCGACGACTGTCTCGGCCGCTGTCTCGACCGCTGTCTCGGCCGCTGTCTTGTCCGTCGACCGCCGGGCTGGGTCTCGCCGCCTTCGTGGCCGTGTTCGCCAGGGCTGCGTTCACCGTCCCGCTCGCGCCGGGCCTGGCGGCCGGGCTGGCGTGGGCGCCCGCCACGGCCCAGGCGGCACAGCGAACACAGGCCGTCCAGGCAGCCCCGGCAGCCGGCCCGCCGCCCGGCTGGCGTGTCGTCGGCCGGCTGGGACTGGCGCAGTACGTCGTCCTGCCCGCGGCCGCGCTGCGCGACCGGGCCGCCTACGACGCGGTGATCGCTGCCGTCTGCGAGCCCGAAACCACCTGCTTCCTGCGCTTCTTCGCGCCGCCCGACGGCGCCGCGGTCGGCTGGCCGCTGGACGACGCGGTGCTGCAATCGGCCACCGCGATGTTCCAGCGCTCGATGAAGTACGGCCGCGAGGAATTCCGCTGGAACTGCCGGCTGCAGATGGCGGTGGACGACTGCTTCTGAGCGTCGCGCGCCTCCCGCGCGAGGCGGGGGCGACGACCGTCGCCGTCTCACCTTCTCACCATCTCCCGGGCCTTCAGCGGTAGCGCGCGACGGTGAGCCCGTCGAGGTCGATCTCGGGCCGGCGCCCGCCGATCAGGTCGGCCATCACGCGGCCGGTGCCGGCGGCCATCGTCCAGCCCAGCGTGCCGTGTCCGGTGCTGAGCAGCAGGTTGTCGATCGGCGTGTCGCCGAGGATCGGCGTGCCGTCGGGCGTCATCGGGCGCAGGCCGGTCCAGAACTCGGCGCGCGACACGTCGCCGCCCTTCGGGAACAGGTCGCCGACGACGAACTCCAGCGTGCGGCGCCGCCCTTCGTTCAGCGCCAGGTCGAAGCCGGAGAGCTGCGCCGTGCCGCCGACGCGGATGCGGTCGCCGAGGCGGGTGACGGCCACCTTGTGCGTCTCGTCCATGATGGTCGACTCCGGCGCCATCGACGCGTCGGTGATCGGCACCGTGATCGAGAAGCCCTTGACCGGGTAGACCGGGATGCGGATGCCCAGCGGGGCGAGCATGCGCGTCGAGTAGCTGCCGAGCGCGAGCACGTAGCGGTCGGCCGTCAGCGTGCCGGCGGTGGTGCGCACGCCGGTGATGCGGCCGCCGCTGCCGCTGGTGCTGCCGCTGGTGCTGCGGTCGAGCCCCTGGATGTCCACCCCGAAGCGAAAGCGCGCGCCCAGCGCCTGTGCGTGCTTCGCGAGCGCCTGCGTGAACTTGAAGCAGTCGCCGGTCTCGTCGCCGGGCAGGCGCAGCGCGCCGACGAACTTGTCCTTCACCAGCGCGAGCGCCGGTTCGTGCTCCAGGTAGCCGGCCTGGTCGAGCAACTGGTAGGGCACGCCGTACTGCTTCAGGATCCCGACGTCCTTGGCGGTGCCGTCGAGCTGTTTCTGGGTGCGAAAGAGCTGCAGCGTGCCCAGGCTGCGCTCGTCGTAGCGGATGCCGATTTCGGCGCGCAGCGCCTTCAGGCAGTCGCGGCTGTATTCGGCCAGGCGGACCATGCGCCCTTTGTTGACCTTGTAGCGCGCCTCGGTGCAGTTGCGCAGCATCTGCGCGCCCCAGCGCCACATCGCGGGGTCGAGCATCGGCTTGATCACCAGCGGGCTGTGCTGCATCAGCAGCCAGTGGATGGCCTTGATCGGCACGCCGGGCCCGGCCCAGGGCGCCGAATACCCGGGCGAGACCTCGCCGGCGTTGGCGTAGCTGGTTTCCAGCCCGGGGCCGGGCTGGCGGTCGACGACCTCGACCTCGTGGCCGGCGCGGGCGAGGTAGTACGCCACCGAGGTTCCGATCACACCACTGCCGAGCACGAGCACGCGCATGTCAATTTCTCCAGGAGGGGCGCCGCAGTGCGCACCGGCAGGTGCCGGCACGGGCGGGAATGCCGTTCCATTGCAACCCGTGTGCCAAAGAAAAAACGTCAATCATTTCAAAGACTTGCGGATATGCGATCGGGGCGGGCGGGTGCCGATCGTATGGGAATCGATACGGCCGCGCCTGTCCGAGCCCACCTGATCGTGAAATGCCGTGGCGTGACAGGGACTTGCCGCCTGCGTTCCAATTTCCATACACTGTATCGGATTCCATACGGAGGCCGGATGCGGATCGACGTCTTCTTTGCCGACCGCGTCGGCATCGCCCAGGAGATCCTGGCGACGCTGGCGCAGCGCGCGCTGGACGTGTCGGCGGTCGAGGTGGAACCGCCGCACGTCTACCTGGAGGCGCCGGCGCTCGATGCCTCCGGGCTCGATGCGCTGCGCAGCGATCTGCTCGGCGTGGCCGGCGTGCGTTCGGTCGAGGCGCTGGCGATGCTGCCGGGCGCGCGGCGCCGGCTGTACCTGGATGCGCTGCTGGCCTCGCTGGCGGACCCCGTGCTGGCGGTCGACGCGCAGGCGCTGGTGGTCGTCGCCAACGCGGCGGCGGTGAGTGCGAGCGGCCGCGCCGAGGCGGCGCTGATCGGCCTGTCGCTGAAGGAGCTGGTCGGCGACGGCCGGCTGGTCGACACGCTGGTCGCGCAGGGCTACCGGTTGCCCGCCAGCGAGGTGCAGGTCGCCGGCGAATCTTTCCTGCTCGAGGCGGTTGCGCTGCACGAGGACGGCGGCACCGTCGCCGGCGCCGTGCTCACGCTGCACGCGCCGCACCGCATCGGCGAGCGGCTGAGCGCGCTGCAGAACTACAGCGCCGGCGGCTTCGAGGCGATCCTCGGCCAGTCGCCGGCGATCCGGCAGCTCAAGCAGCGCGCGGCGCGCATGGCCGCCGTCGATGCGCCGCTGCTGATCCGCGGTGAAACCGGCACCGGCAAGGAGCTGGTGGCGCACGCCTGCCACGCCGGCAGCCGGCGCCGGGGCCAGCCGTTCTTCGCGCTGAACTGCGCGGCGCTGCCCGAGAGCCTGGCCGAGAGCGAGCTGTTCGGCTACGCGCCGGGCGCATTCACCGGGGCACTGCGCGGCGGCCGGCCCGGCCTGCTGGAGCTGACCGACGGCGGCACGCTCTTCCTCGACGAGGTGGGCGAGATGTCGGCCTACCTGCAGGCCAAGCTGCTGCGCTTCCTCAACGACGGCAGCTTCCGCCGCGTCGGCGGCGACCGCGAGCTGAAGGCCGACGTGCGCATCGTCAGCGCCACCCACCGCTCGCTCGAGGACATGGTGGCGGCCGGCAGCTTCCGGCAGGACCTGCTGTTCCGCCTCGACGTGCTCCAGCTCCACGTGCCGCCGCTGCGTGAACGCACCGAGGACATCCTGCCGCTGGCACAGGTCTTCCTGCAGCGCGCCTGCGCGCAGACCGGGCGGCCGCCGGTGCGGTTGAGCACGGCGGCCGGCGCGGCGCTGCTCGCCAACCCGTGGGCGGGCAACGTGCGGCAGCTGCAGAACGTGGTGTTCCGCGCGGTCACGCTCAGCGAGGCGCCGGTGATCGACGTGGCCGACCTGGAACTGGCCCACGCCGGTGCGCGCGAGGTGCCGGCGTCGGACGACGACATCGCCAGCCTCGACGAGGCCGTGTCTGGCTTCGAGCGCGCGCTGCTGCAGCGCCTGCTCCCGAAGTACCCGTCGACGCGCAAGCTGGCGCAGCGCCTGCGCAGCTCGCATTCGGCAATCGCGGCGCGCTTGCGCAAGTACGGTCTCGGGTCGGCCTGAGGCCGCCGGCCGCATCCGGCCGACCGCCCGGGGCCGGACGCGGGGTGATCCGCCCGCGCGAATCCGACCATTCCGGCCCGGCTGCAGCGGCCGACTGCGTGGGCAGGATGCGTGGGCGGGCGCGGAATTGAGCACGCTTCAGGGCGCTGTTCGGCGTTTTGGGCGCCAGGCCGCCACGCTCCAATCGAGCACCGAAGCCGTGCCCACGATGGTTGCCCCCACCTTGCCGACTCCCGCCGCCGGATCTGCCCACCGCCCTGCCGCGGGGGCGGCTGGGCGCGCGTTCGGCCGGTTCGAGCTGAAGCAGCTGCTCGGCAAGAGCGCCGCCAGCATGGTCTGGCTGGCGCGCGACCCGCGCCTGGGCGCCGACGTGATGCTCGCGATGCCGCGCGTCCAGCCGCCTGACGACGCGGCGCTGGAGCACTGGCAGCGCGACCTGCGGCGCACGCAGCGGCTCGATCATCCGCACCTCGCCCCGGTGCTCGAATTCGGCGTGCAGGACCACTGGCCGTACGCGGTGGTCGAACGCCGCCACGGCGTCACGCTCGGCGAATGGATCGCCGCCCATCCGCGCCCGGCGCCGCTGGAGGCGGCCGGCTGGTTCGCGCAGGCATTGCGCGGGCTGGCCTTCGCGCACGAGGCCGGCATCGGGCACGGCGACCTGCAGCGCTTCCACCTGCTGGTGTCCGACCAGGGCAGCGTGCGCGTGATGGCGCTCGGTGTCGCGACTTCCGAGGCTGGCACCGAGGCCGGCGAGGCCGAACGTGCCGCCCACGACCGCGGGCTGGCGCTCGACACCGGCCGGCTGCGCGCCCAGCGCGATGCCGGC
The DNA here is from genome assembly GCA_044223035.1 of Piscinibacter sp. Taxonomy (GTDB): domain Bacteria; phylum Pseudomonadota; class Gammaproteobacteria; order Burkholderiales; family Burkholderiaceae_C; genus JBGAMJ01. Next base: position 29,405 of record JBGAMJ010000044.1, on the reverse strand, counting down.
GTGCGCGACGTGCTGGCCGCCGGCATCCTGCTGCACGAGGTGCTGACCGGCGCGCCGGTGCTCGACGAGCCCGACGTGACGCTGGCAATCGCCCGGCTGGCGCCCGCCGGCCGCGAGGTGGTGCGCCTGCCGTGGACCACGCCGCACCCGATTCCCGAGGCGCTGCGTGCGATCGTCAACCGCTGCACCGCCACGCAGGAGCGCCAGCGCTACCTGAACGCCCGCACGCTGCTGCGCGCGCTTGACGGCTGGCGCGCCGCCGAGGCGGCCGATTCCGGCGGGCCGCTGGCGCTGCTGCTGGACCGCCTGCGCAGCGTCGGCCACCTGCCGGCGATGCCCGGCGTGACCTCGCGCGTCGCCCGGCTGGCGACGATGGACGGGCAGCACACCGACCTCATCGCCGAACAGGTGCTGCGCGACCTGGCGCTCAGCTTCGAGATGCTGCGCCAGGTCAACTCGGCGCAGGCGCTGGGCTCGCAGTCTTCCGGCGCCGGGCCGGTGCTGACGATCCGCCGCGCACTCGCGCTGATGGGCCTCGACGGCCTGCGCCAGTGCGCCGCGTCGCTGCGGCCGTGGCCGGGGCCGATGGGCGAATCGGCCGCGTTCGCGATGCAGCGGCTGGTCGAGCGGGTGCGCCTGGCCGGCCACCTGGCGCAGGCGCTGCGCCCGCCGGGCTACGACCCGGAGGTGATGTTCCTGGTCGCCACGCTGCAGAACCTGGGACGCCTGCTGGTGCAGTACCACTTCCCCGACGAGGCCGAGCAGATCTGGCAGCTCATGCGCCCCGCGCCGCCGCCCGCCGGCTCCGAACCCGGCACGCCGGAGCAGCCCGGGCTGTCCGAGGCGGCTGCGTCGTTCGCGGTGCTGGGCGTCGGCACCGAGGACCTGGGCGCCGCGGTCGCGCGGCACTGGGGCCTGGGCGAGGAGATGCAGGATGATCCGCGCGCTGCCGCGCGACCGCATGCCGCACAAGCCCGAGTCCGACACGGACGCGCTGCACCGCCGCCAGCGCGGCCAACGAGGCGATCGACGCGGTGGCGATGCTGCCGGCCGACCGCGTGCCGCAGGCGCTGATGCGCGTGGTGCAGCGCTATGCGCGCGCGCTCAACATTGCCGGCCGCGACCTGCAGGAGGCGCTGCAGAGCGCGCGCCGCGCAGCGCGGCGGCGCGGTGGCCTCGGCTCCGCGGAGCGAGACCCCGGGGATGCCGGTCCTTCTGCCGGCGGGGCGTCACCCGCCGCTGCCGGAGCCGGCGCTGGAGCCGCCGCCGCCGCGGGTGCCGCATCCAGGCCCGGGACGCCGGAGCGACGGCCACTGTGGGAGCCGCCGCGGCCCGGGCCGCCGGAGCGACTGCCACCGCGGGAGCCGCCGCGGCCGCCGCGCGCGCGCCCGAGCGCCGGCCCGCCCGATCCGGCGAGGCCGCCGCCCAACCGACTTCCGGCGCGCCGCGGTGATCCGCTCGCCGTCCCAGCCGGCCGGGACGACGGCGCCGCCGGCGCCGCGGACCATTGCGCGCTTCGAGCTGCGCCGCGTGCTCGGCCAGGGCGCGCAGGCGACCGTCTGGCTCGCGCACGACCCGCGGCTCGAGCGCGAGGTCGCGATCAAGCTGATGCGGCCGGCGGCCGGCCGCGGCGCGGTCGACGACTGGCTGCGCGAGGCGCGCCACGTCAGCCGCCTGACGCACCCGCACATCGTGCCGGTGTTCGAGGCCGACATGCACCAGGGCCAGCCGTACCTGGTGTTCGAGTACGTGCCGGGCGAGACGCTGGCGCGGCGCATCGCCCGTCAGAAGCGCCTGCCGCCGCACGAGGCGGTGCCGCTGATGCTCGGCGTGCTCGACGCGCTGGCCGCCGCGCATGCCGCCGGCGTGGTGCACCGCGACCTGAAGCCGTCCAACGTCCTGGTCGACGAACAGGGCCGCGCCCGGGTGATGGACTTCGGCATCGCCGCGCGCCTGCAGGATGCGGGCGGCGGGCCGGCGGTGGTCGGCACGCCCGGCTACATGTCGCCCGAGGCGGCCGACGGCGGCGCGCCGGCGCCCGCGATGGACGTGTTTTCCGCCGGGCTGGTGCTGGCCGAGATGCTGCACGGCGAGCCGCTGATCCGCGAGCGCGACCCCTACCGCGCGATCTACCGCGTCGCCCACGAGGACCTGGCATTGCCCGCCGGCCTGCCGCGCGAGGTGGACGACGCGCTGCGCGCCATCGTGATGCGCGCGCTGGCGCGCCAGCCGGCCCGCCGCTACGACAGTGTGGCAGCGCTGCGCGACGCGTTGTCGCGCTGGCTGACGCCGCCCGAGGTGGCCGCTCCGGCGCCGCCGGCCGGCTCGCACAGCGGCACGCTCGAATTCCTGCTGCGGCGCATGCGCCACAAGACCGACTTCCCGACGCTGTCGGACTCGGTGGCGCGCATCCACCGCGTCGCGACCTCGGAGCACGAGAGCCTGGGCAGCCTGTGCAACGAGATCCTGCGGGACGTGGCGCTCACCCACAAGCTGCTGCGCCTGGTCAACACCGCGCACTACGCGCATGCCGGCGGCGGCTCGATCAGCACCGTCTCGCGCGCGGTGGCGCTGGTCGGCTTTGCCGGCATCCGCAACATGGCGCTGAGCCTGGTGCTGCTCGAGCACATGCACGACAAGGCGCATGCCGCCCAGCTCCAGCAGGAGTTCCTGCGCTCGCTGATGGCCGGCTCGCTCGCCGGCGAGCTGTGCCGCGTGGCCCGCGACAGCGAGGAAGCCTTCATCGGCGGCCTGTTCCAGAACCTGGGCCGGCTGCTGTGCGAGTTCTACTTTCCCGAGGAAGCGGCCGAGATCCGCGCCCAGCGCGGCCGCGGTGAGGCGCAGGTCGCGATCAGCGTGCTCGGCATCAGCTTCGAGGACCTCGGGCTGGGCGTGGCGCGGAGCTGGGGCCTGCCGGAATCGCTGCAACGCTGCATCGCCCGCCCGAGCGGCGATCCGCCGGCACGCCTGGCCGACCGCGACCGCCTGCGCTGGCTGGCGAGCGCCGCCAACGACGTGGCCGACGCGCTGCTGCGCGGCGAGCCCGAGGCCATCGACGCCATCGCGGAGCGCTACGGCAAGCCGCTCGACACCAGCCCGCGCGAACTGCGCGCCGCCGCCGAGCGTTCGCGCGAGCGGCTGGTGGAGATGGCGCAGGCGATGGGCTTGCGCGTCGCGCCGGGGTCGGCGGCTCAGCGGCTGCTCGAAGGGCCGCGGGTGGCCGTGGACGAGGCGTCGGCTGTCGTGGGCGCCATGAATTCCGGTGCGGTGGACGCCGTGGCGGTTTCGCCCGCCATCGCGGTGCCCGCGGCCGGTGCGGCGGTGATGCCGCCCCGCGGCGTGGGCGTGGGCGTGGGCGTGGGCGTGGGCGTGGGCGCCGGGGTGGGGCCGGTTGCCGTGCCCGGCGCGATGGCGGGTTCGCCTGCCGCGGGGTCACCGTCGGCGTCGCTCTTTGCTTCCCCGGCGACGCCACCGAATGCGCCACCGAATGCGCCACCGAATGCGCCACCGGATGCACCACCGAATGCGCCCCCGACGCCGAGGCCGCCGGCCGACGACGCGATGCACAAGCCGGCCGATGTGCTGGCCGCCGGCATCCAGGAGGTGACACGCGCGATCGTGTCGGAGCATTTCCGCCTCAACGAGGTGCTGCGCACGATCGTCGAGATCGTCTACCGCGGGCTGCTGTTCCGACGCGTGCTGCTGTGCCTGCGCGACCCGAAGACCGACACGCTGGTCGCGCGCTTCGGGCTGGGCGAGGGCATCGAGGCGATCAGCCCGTTCTTCGCGGTGCCGCTCAAGCCGGCCGTGCCGGACCTGTTCGCCGCGGTGTGCCGCAAGGGCGCCGACCTGCTGATCGACGACGTCGCCGCGTCGCCGGTGGCCGGCCGTTTGCCGCCCTGGTACCGCGACAAGGTCGGCGCCCCGGCCTTCGTGCTGCTGCCGCTGACGATGAAGAACGCGCCGTTCGGCTTCATCTACGCCGACAAGGCGCAGCCCGGCACGCTGGCGCTGGCCGAACGCGAACTCACGCTGCTGCGCACGCTGCGCGCCCAGGCGGTTCTGGCGTTCCGGCAGGTGGCGTGAAGTCGGCGCGGGGAGGGCCGCGCGGATCTGGCGCGGGTGGCGCAGAGCCGCGCCCGGGAGAGGGAAGGGAAGAGGGAAGGTGGGGTGACGAGCCTGACCCCGGCACTGGTCGCAACGGTTGGGGCTGCTTCGTTCCCGACCTGACCCGGTTGGCCGCGCTCCCATGCGGGGAGGCCCGTCAGGGACGATTGTAGGTGACGCTGCCGCAGGCCCCTGAAACCGCGGCAGCGGCGACCCTTTGCCCGTCGCGACCGATCAGCCCGACCGATCAGCGCCAGGGCTCAGCGCAACTGCAGCGCGTCGTCCCCGTACTCGATGCCCAGCGGCTCGATCAGCAGGCGCTTCGGCCCGGCTTCGACCCGGCCGGCGACGATCGCTTCGACGCCGGCCGCGCGCGCGACCTCGACGCAGCGCTCGGCGTCGCCGCCGGCGACAAACAGCGCGAAGCCGGCGCCCATGTTCAGCGTGCCGTAGGCCTCGTGGTCGTCCTGGCCGGCGTGGCGCTGGATGAAGCGCAGCACCGGCGGCACCGTGGGCACGGCATGGATGCGGTAGGTGAACACCGACGGGTGCCGCAGCAGCTTGCGCCAGCCGTGGCCGGTGATGTTGGCGGCGTAGTGCGGCGTGATGCCGGCGCGGTGCAGCGCCTCGGTGACCGGCGAGTACAGCAGCGTGGGCGCGAGCAGCGCGTCGCCGTAGCTCAAGCCGGGCTCGACCGGCGTCATGTAGCCCTGCGGCAGGCGTTCGACCAGCTTGCGTGCCAGGCTCAGGCCATTCGCATGGATGCCGCTCGATGCCAGCAGCACGATCGCGTCGCCGGGCGCCAGGCGGTCGCCCAGCGTCAACCGCGACTTCGGGTTGACGATGCCGGTGCACGATGCCGCCAGGTCGATGCGCCCGTCGACGACGATGCCGGCCAGCGCCGGCGTCTCGCCGCCGCCCCAGGCGACGCCGCAGGTGTCGCAGGCGCGCTTCCAGCCGGCCACCAGCGCCTGCGCCCGTTCGGCGTCGCCGAACCAGTCGCTGCCGCCGGCGGCCCAGTAGGCCTGCACGACCAGCGGCGTGGCGCCGACGGTGATCAGGTCGTTGATCGCCATCGCGATCGTGTCCTGAGCGATGCCGTCGTAGCGGCTGCGGCCGTCCAGGCGCTGCATCTCGTCGGCCACCAGCGCCTTCGAGCCCAGGCATTCGACGATGCTGGCGAGGTGGAACGGCCCGACGTCGACCACGTAGGCCGATTCGCCGCGCGATGCCGCCACCTCGGCGAAGCCGTGCGCCGCCAGGTTGCCGGCGGTGGCCGCGGCGGCGCGCTGCGCCGCGACCTTCAGCGGGTCGATCAGGTCGTAGACGACGCCGGCCTGTTCGTAGCTCAGCGTGGTCGGCGGGACGGCAGCGTCCCGGGAGTCGGTCGTCATGGGGTGGCCTGGCGGAAGGGGTCGATCGTCACGGACTGTCGCGAACCGTCAGGCGGTTCGGGCCGCATCGGGAACGCGTCTCGGCGGCGGGCGATTATCGGCGAGGCCCCGCGGGCCCGGCGCCGCGGCGCACCGGGCTTGCGCCGCGGGGGCGGCCCGTAGAATGCGCCGATGTCTTCCCTGGTCCTCGCGCGCAAGTACCGGCCCCGCCGCTTCGAGGCGATGGTCGGGCAGGAGCACGTCGTGCAGGCGCTGACGAACGCGCTCACGCAGGGCCGGCTGCACCATGCCTACCTGTTCACCGGCACCCGCGGCGTCGGCAAGACGACGGTGTCGCGCCTGCTCGCGAAGAGCCTGAACTGCACCGGGCCAGACGGGCAGGGCGGAATCACCGCCGCTGCCTGCGGCATGTGCGCGGCCTGCCGCGACATCGATGCCGGCCGCTTCGTCGACTACGTCGAGCTCGACGCGGCCTCCAACCGCGGCGTCGAGGAGATCTCGCTGCTGCTCGACCAGGCGGTCTACAAGCCGGTGGTCGGCCGCTTCAAGGTCTACATGATCGACGAAGTGCACATGCTCTCGACGACCGCCTTCAACGCGATGCTGAAGACGCTCGAGGAGCCGCCGGACTACCTGAAGTTCGTGCTCGCGACGACCGACCCGCAGAAGGTGCCGCCCACCGTGCTGTCGCGTTGCCTGCAGTTCAACCTGCGGCCGATGGCGCCGCAGACGGTGCAGCAGCACCTCGCCTCCGTGCTCGCCGACGAGGGCATCGCCGCCGAACCCGGCGCGCTGCGGCTGCTGTCGCGCGCGGCGCGCGGCTCGATGCGCGACGGGCTGTCGCTGACCGACCAGGCGATCGCCTTCGGTGCCGGCGCACTGACCGAGGCCGGCGTGCGCGAGATGCTCGGCGCGGTGGACCGCAGCCATGCCGCACGCATCGTCGAGGCGCTGGCCGACGGCGACGGCGCCGCGCTGGTGGCCGAGGCGGATGCACTGCGCGGCCTCGGGCTGTCCGCCGCCGGCACGCTGGAGGAACTGGCCGAACTGCTGCAGCAGATGGCGGTGGCACAGGCGGTGCCGGGCGCGTTCGACGCCTCCGATGCCGATGCCGATGCCGATGCCGATGCCGCGACCGCGTTGCGGCTGGCTCCGAGATTGGCGCCGGACGAGACGCAGCTTGCATACAGCATGGCGCTGCACGGCCGCGCCGAGCTGGGGCTGGCGCCGGACGAATACAGCGGCCTGGTGATGGTGCTGCTGCGCATGCTGGCGTTCCGGCCCGGGCAGGGCGAGGGCGCGTCGGCGGTGCCGGGCGGGGATCGGCGGCCGGCGGTGCGGCCGTCGGCGACTGAGGCCCGCGCGGCTCAGCCCGCGGTTTCCGGGACGGTGGCGACTTCCGCGATGGCCGCGGCTTCCGTGGCCGCAGCGCCTGCGGGCCCCGAGGCGTCTGCCTCGCCTCCCGCGAGCGCTGCCACCGTGGCGCCGGCCGCCAAGGTCGCGCCGGCCGCACCCGCGGCTTCGCACGCGCCGGCGGCTCCGGCGCCGCGCGAGGTGGCACGTCCGGCTGCCGTCGCGGCGCCGCCCACGCTGCGCGTGGCGCCGCCTCGGCCACAGCCCGTGGCGGACGAGCCGCCGCCCTGGCTCGACGAGGCGCCGTACCCGCTCGACGACGTCGGCGCCGCGGTGCTGGCAGAGGAACCGTCCGGGCAGGCGCCGGGCGCTCTTCCCGCCCGTGCGGCCGCTTCCGCACTGCGCACGCTGCCGGCCGAACGAGCGATGCGCGCCGCGCCCACCTTGCCAGGTGATGCGCCGGGCGCCGCACCGCGCACCGCCTCCCCGGCCGATGCGCGCGCCGAGTCCCGCGCTGAATCGCGCACCGAACCACCAGCCGAGCCCCGCACCGAGCCGCGCACCGAGCCGCGCCCCGACGCGCGCGACCGCGCCTCCGCGGCGCCCGCCGACCGCCTGCTGCCGACGCCGCTGGGCGATCGCTGGGCCGAGCGCGTGGCCGCGCTGTCGGCGGCCGGCTTGATCGGCGCGCTGGTGCGCGAGCTGGCGATGCAGGCGCAGTGCCTCGGCTGCGCCGACGAAGGCGAAGGCGGCGCCGAAGTCTGGCGGCTGCGCGTCGAGCGCGAGACGCTGCGTGCGCCGTCCCACGTCGAGAAGCTGCGCGCCGCACTCGAACGCCATCGCGGCGGCCCGGTGCGGCTGGAGACCGAACCGGGCGTCGCGACCGATTCGCCGGCGCTGCGTGCCGCGGCCGAGGCCGAGCGCCGGCAGCGCGAGGCCGAACAGGCCATCCTCACCGACCCGCTGGTCGTCACGCTGATGGCGCAGTTCAAGACTGCGCGCATCGTGCCCGGGTCGATCAAGCCCCATTGAATTTCGTTGTACCCAGGAGAACCCACCATGATGAAAGGCCAGTTGGCCGGCCTGATGAAGCAGGCCCAGGCGATGCAGGACAACCTGAAGCGCGCCCAGGAAGAATTGGCACTGATCGAGGTCGAGGGCCAGTCCGGCGCCGGCCTGGTCAAGGTCACGATGACCTGCAAGCACGACGTCAAGCGCGTCGTGATCGACCCCAGCCTGCTCGCCGACGACAAGGACATGCTCGAGGACCTCGTGGCCGCCGCCTTCAACGACGGCATCCGCCGCGCCGAGGAGGTGTCGGCCGAGAAGATGTCGAAGCTGACGGCCGGAATGCCGCTGCCGCCCGGCATGAAGTTCCCGTTCTGACGGCCCCGGGGCGCGCTTGGCCGAGCCGCTGCTCGATGCGCTGATCGAATCGCTGCACCGGCTGCCCGGCGTCGGCGTGAAGTCGGCGCAGCGCATGGCCTTCCACCTGCTGCAGCACGACCGCAGCGGCGCCGAGCGCATCTCGCAGGCGCTGCACGCGGCGGTCGAGAAGATCCGGCACTGCGAGCGCTGCCACACCTTCACCGAGGCGCGGGTCTGCAGCACCTGCCTCGATCCGGCGCGCAATGCGCGGCTGCTGTGCGTGGTCGAGACGCCGGCCGACCAGGCCGCGCTGGAGCGCACCGGCAGCTACCGCGGCCTCTACTTCGTGCTGATGGGCCGGCTGAGCCCGCTCGACGGTGTCGGCGCCGGCGACATCGGGCTGGCGCCGCTGCTGGCGCGCGCCGGCGACGGCACGGTCGACGAGGTGATCGTCGCCACCAGCTTCACCGCCGAGGGCGAGGCCACCGCGCACGTGATCGCCGAAGCGCTGAAGGCGCGCGGCCTGCGCGTGACGCGGCTGGCGCGCGGGGTGCCGGTCGGCAGCGAGCTGGAGTACGTCGACCTGGGGACGATCGCCCACGCGCTGGCGGACCGCCGCTGAGCTGGCGGCGGCCCACCCGCCGCCGCGAGTGGCGCTGGAGCGGCCGCGGCCTTACTCGCCCGCGCTCGAGCGCGAACGCCCGGTGCGCGCCGCGCTGGCGGTGCGGATGACGGTGCGCGATGCGGCCTTCGCCGCCGGCGCACGCGCGACGCGCGTGACCGCGCTGGCGTGGTGTGCCGGTACCGAAACGCGGGCCACGTGACGGGCTCGCGCCACGTTGGCGACATAGACGACGACCGTCTGGCCGGCCTTGAAGTGAGCGCCGGCGGAGGTCTGGTTCCACTGCGCCACCTGCGCCGCGCTGACGCGGTAGCGGCTGGCGATGCCGGCGACGGTGTCGCGCTTGCCGGCGCGCAGCGCCACGCGGCGCAGCGGCGGCACGTCGGGCGCCAGCGCCATCGTCGCGTTGTCGGCGATCGACTCGGCGACGTCGGCCTCGACGTGCCGGTCGCGCGGCACCAGCAGCGTGGAGCCGGCCTTGACCAGCATGCGCGCCGGTATGCGGTTGACTTCGCGAAGCTGTGCTTCGCTCATGCCGACCTGGCGCGCCGCCGCCGCCGGGTGCATCGTCTTCGGCACCACCCAGGCCGTCCAGCTTGCGAAGGCGCCGGGGTGTTGCGACAGCCGGCGCACGAACTGGTTCGCGTTGTCGTAGGGCAGCAGCACCTGCGGCGTGCCGGCGGCCAGGATCACCGGCTTGTTCATCTGCGGGTTGAGCTGCTTGAACTCGTCCAGCGGCAGGCCGGCGAGGCGGGCGGCGAGCTCGACGTCGATGTCGCGCGTGATCGGCACGCTGAGGAAGTAGGGGTGGTTGGCCACCGGCGGCAGCGTCAGCGAATACGCCTCGGGCCGGGCAATGATGTTCTTCACCGCCTGCAGCTTGGGCACGTAGTACTGCGTCTCGACCGGCATGCGCAGGCTGGCGTAGTCGGTCGGCAGGCCGAGCTTCTGGTTGCGCGCGATGGCGCGCTGCACGCTGCCTTCGCCCCAGTTGTAGGCGGCCAGCGCGAGGTGCCAGTCGCCGAACATGTCGTGCAGCCGCGCCAGGTAGTCGAGCGCGGCGCGGGTGGAGGCGAGCACGTCGCGCCGGTCGTCGCGGAAGATGTTCTGCTTCAGGTCGAAGTCGCGCCCGGTGGACGGGATGAACTGCCACATGCCCGATGCCTTGGCCGACGACACCGCCTGCGGGTTGAACGCGCTCTCGATGAACGGCAGCAGCGCCAGCTCGGTGGGCATGCCGCGGCGCTCGAGTTCCTCGGTGATGTGGAACAGGTAGCGGCTGCCGCGCTCGGTCATGCGGGCGACGTAGTCGGGCCGCGTGGCGTACCACTGCTCGCGGTCGCGGACCAGGTCGTTGTCGAGGTCGGGCATCGCGAAGCCGTGGCGCACGCGGGCCCACAGGTCGGTCTGCGCCTCGCGGGCGTTCAGGTCGACCTTGACGTCGGGGCGCAGCGGGTCGGTCGGCACCGGGGGCTCGACGGCCTCGGTCGTGTCGGTGCTGGCGGCTGGCGCGTCATGCGGCGGCGCGACGTGCGGCTGCGCGGGTGCCGGTTGCGGTGCCGCCTGCGCTACCGCCACCGGCGCAACGACGGCGACCGCGGGGGGCGGCGTCGTCATCGGCATCGGTCGGGAGGTGGCGAGAGGCGCGGTCTGCGTGGCGCAGCCGGCGGCGAGGGCGAGGGGCAGCAGGGCGGCCAGAAGGCCCCGCAGGCGCCCGTTCGGCGTGAACCGGTCGGCGCTGGCAGCGGGGGCGAGGGCCGCGGTTCGTGACGGGGCACGTCGGTGTCGGTGGGGCGGATTCATCGGAAATCGTTCTTCCATCGTCGAAGCGCCGCGAACACCTCGGTGCCCGCATCGCTGGCGGCGCCGTGAAGGCGCGCGGACTGCACCACGGCGGGTTCGCCGCAGCGCAGGAAGGGGTTGACGCGGCGTTCCTGCCCGATCGAGCTGGGCAGCGTCGGCACGCCTTTGGCGCGCAGGCGCTCGCAGGCTTCGACGTACGAGGCGAGGTCGTCGTTGGCGGGTTCGACGGCTTGCGCGAAGCGCAGGTTGGACAGGGTGTATTCGTGGGCGCAGCAGACGCGCGTGTCGGCCGGCAGCGCCGCCAGGCGGGTCAGCGAGGCGTGCATCTGCTCCGGCGTGCCCTCGAACAGCCGGCCGCAGCCGCCCGAGAACAGCGTGTCGCCGCAGAACAGGATCGGCGGCTGCGGCGCCGGCATTGCGGCGTCCTGAGGAAACGCCCGGCCGCCCGAGGTCTCCTCGTTCCCGTCGGGGGGCGGCCGACGCAAGGCGTCGGCCTGGGGGCACACATAAGCAACGTGCCCGGCGGTATGGCCGGGCACGTCGATCACCTGGAAGCGCAGGCCGCCGGGGAGTTCGTCCCGCCCGACCTCGGGGAAGGCCGCCACCTCGCCGTCGCGCAGCGGGATGAAGGGTTTGGGGATGGACTCGCGCGCCGGCCCGTAGACCGGGCCGCGCAGCACCGCACGCAATGCGTCGACACCGCCGGCGTGGTCGTCATGATGGTGGGTCACTAGAATGCCTGACAGCGCCAGAGAGCGTGAATCGAGCGCTTCCAGGACAGGCGTGCTGTCACCCGGATCGACGACGATGGCCCGTTGGCCGTCATGCAGCATCCAGATGTAGTTGTCGCTGAAGGCTGGCAGTGCGATCAGTTCCACGCAGATGGTGTCCCCAGGTTCATGACGGAAAGCCGCGCGATTATAGGTTTGGCCCCGTGGCTGCGGACCCCTGCGGGGCGCTATCTGCTGGCCTGGGAACAGCAGCATCTGGACCGCGCGGTGGCCGATCTTTTCGGCTTCCATGCGCTGCAGCTCGGCCTGCCGCAACTCGACGGCCTGCGCGCCAATCGCATGCCTCACCGCTGGGTGGCGGGCGATTCCGCGCCCGGTGACGAACCGCTGCCGGACACCGGCGCCGCAGGCCACGAGATCGTCCAGCTGCCGCCCGACGACGCGGCATTCGCGTCGCCGCCGCTTGCACTTTGTTGCGATTTCGATGCGCTGCCGTTCGACAGCCAGAGCCTGGACCTGGTGGTGATGCCGCACACGCTGGAGCTGGCGCGCGACCCGCACCAGGCGCTGCGCGAGGTCGAACGGGTGCTGATGCCCGAAGGGCGGGTGGTGATCCTCGGCTTCAACCCGGCCAGCCTGTGGGGGCTGCGGCAGAGGCTCGGGCACGTCAAGCGCGGGCTCGGGCTGGGCCGGCAGGCGCCGCTGTTCCTGCCGCGCACCGGCGACTTCATCGGCTACCGACGCCTGCGCGACTGGCTTCGCCTGCTCAGCTTCGAGGTCGAGGCGGGGCGCTTCGGCTGCTATCGTCCGCCGCTGCGCTCCGAGCCGTGGATGGCCCGCTTCGCCTGGACCGAGCCCTGGGGCGACCGCTGGTGGCCGGTGTTCGGCGCGGTCTACTCGCTGACGGCGGTCAAGCGCGTGCGCGGCATGCGCCTGATCGGCCTGGTGCGCGACGCACACACCGCACCGAAGGCGGCGCGCGCGGTCGTGACACACCGCGGAGCGCACCACGAATTGCAGGAACACGAACGATGAACACCCTGACCGGCGCCGCGGCGCCCCGCACTGCCGACGCGTCGGCCGACGCCCGCGCCGATGCCGGCGCCGACACCCCGCCCGCCCCGGCGATCCGCCGCCCGGCGGTGACGATCTACACCGACGGCGCCTGCAAGGGCAACCCGGGCCGCGGCGGCTGGGGCGCCTGGCTCAGCACGGCCGGCCACGAGAAGGAGCTCTTCGGCGGCGAGGCGATGACGACCAACAATCGCATGGAGCTGACCGCCGTGATCGAGGCGCTCGCCTCGCTCAAGCGCACCTGCGACGTGGTGCTCTACACCGACAGCGAGTACGTGCGCAAGGGCATCACCGAATGGATCCACGGCTGGAAGCTGCGCGGCTGGAAGACGGCCGACAAGAAGCCGGTGAAGAACGCCGAACTCTGGCAGCGGCTGGACAGCCTGCGCAACCTGCACCACGTCGACTGGCGCTGGGTGAAGGGCCATGCCGGCGACCCGGGCAACGAGCGGGCGGATGCGCTGGCGAACCGGGGGGCGGCGGAGGTCAAGGCGTGACGCCCGGCCCCGCTGGCAGGCGTGTCGGCGGCGACTGCTGGGCACGGAACGGGAGCCGCGAGCTCCGTCGGTTCGTGCCCCGTTGCACCCGCGGTCAATCGGCCAGCAGGTAGCGCGTGCTCGGCCCCTTGCCGGTCTGCACCAGCAGGCCGCGCTCGGCCAGCAACCCCAGGTGCTTCGACGCGGTGGCCAGCGCCACGCCGCAGACTTGCGCATAACCGCTCTTGCCGATCGCCCCGGCCTGCAGCAGGTGGGTGACCAGCGGGCCGATGCGCGATTCGTCCAGCAGGTCGGCGGCCTCGCGGCGCCAGCGCTGTGCGCAGCGTTCCTCGCGCGACAGGGCGCGGTCGAAGGTGCTGCGCAGCCGCTCGAAATCCGCGTCGAACGCGCTGCCGAGCGCATGCCGGTCGATCAGCGAGCGAGCCGTCTCGCGCTCCTTCACCGCGATCGCCAGGTAGGCATGGGCGATCGCCAGGTGGGCGCGCACCTGGGCTGCCGGCTCGCCGGGCAGCGCCAGCCGCGCCCGCTGCCGCAGCACCTCGGACATCTCGGCGGCGTGGGCCGCCGTCTCCTGCGGCAGCAGCCGGTCGTAGGCGCGGTCGGCGCCGGGGCCGAGGATCTCGGCCTTCAGGTTGCGCGTGGCCTCGGCATGCACCGGATCGCTGTTCTCGGGCCAGGCGGCCAGTGCGTCGGCGACATGCCGGTCGCCGAGCGCTTCGTCCTCGGCGTCGGCGTGGAGCTGGAAGCGCTTGAAGTAGGCCTCCGCCAGGTTGTAGTGGGCGCGACGGACGACGAGTTGCAGGCTCGCGCGCCGGGCGATGTCGAGCGCGGCCGTGTACTCGGCGATCGCCCTCGTGTAGTCGGCCTGCCAGAAGTGGGTGACGCCGAGGTTCATGTGGGTGCTGGCGACGATCTCCGGCTCGACCACGATCCGGTCGGCCAGGTCGAGTACGCGCCGTGAATGCTCGATCGCACGGTCGAAATCCTGTGCTTCGCCGTAGATCAGGGCCAGGTTGCCGTAGGTCTTCAACATCTGCGGCTGATCGCCCAGCCGTTCGTAGATGTTCAGCGCGGCGTGCTTGTGCTCGAGCGCTCGCGGGAGGTCGCCGCTGCGGCGCCAGTATTCGCCCCAGGTCTGCTCGAGCAATGCCGCAGTGGCATCGGCAAGTGGTGCCAGCGCGGCATCGCGCAGCGCCGCTGCGCGATCGAGCAACGCGCGCGAGCGCGGATCGTTCTTGAGCACGTACAACCATGCCAGCTTGACCAGCGTGGCCACGTGCTCTTCGAGCGTGCGCGAATCGTCGCCAGATGAAGATTCGGCCTGGCGCAGGTACTCGACGCTGTCCTGGTAGCAGGCGAAGGCGCGGTCGGTGTCGCGCAGTTCGTGGTACTTGCCGAGCGCGCCGTAGACCAGGCCGAGCATCAGCGGTTCGCCGGTCGACTGTGCGATGCGCAGGGCCTGTTCGAGCGACTCGCGTTCGCGCTCGGCGGCATACCGGCTGCGCCACAGGCCGGCCTGCGACAGGGCCAGCTCGAAGCGCCAGCGCGCGTCGACCGCCTGTTCGGAGACCGCCGCGAGCAGGCTGTCGGTCTCGCGGTGTGCGGCCAGCTCGATGCAGAAGCGCTGCAGCGTAGTGGTGAAGCCGCCCAGGTCCAAGGCCTGCCACTGGTGCCACAGGGCCGAGAGCGCATCGCGCGCGGTCAGTGCATCGGCCGCCTGCCGGGTGTGCCAGCGCGAGCGTGCGGGGGAATCGTCCAGGTCGAGGCGGCGGTAGGCCTCGGCCTGGGCCGCCGCCCGCAGCGACAGGCGATGGTCACCGCTGCGCGGCAGTTCGCGCAACAGGCCCGCCAGCGCGTGCCGGCCCTTGTCGAGTGCCCGGTAGAAGGTGCTCGGCCCGATCGACCACAGTCCGCACAGGTTGTCGGCCGGCGATTCGTCGCGGTGGCGGCGGTAGCGGTCGGGGAAGTCGGGCACCGTGGCGAAGCCGTAGTGGCACATCAGCGCCAGCATCGGACGCCAGCTCGTGCGCTGCAACCAGGCGTCGCGCCCGAGATCGGCCACGTCGCGGCCCGGGTCGGGCCGCAGTTGCTGCACCGCCCAGCGCAGGAGCAGGGCGGTGGCCGCGGCGGTGGCGCCGTCGCCGCGCAGCGCGTCGCCGGCGGCGCCGACCACCGGGCCGAGGTAGCGCCGCTGCAGGCGCAGCGTCAGGCGTGGCCGGCGGCGCAGCAGCTCGTCCAGCGTGCCGGCCCGGTGCGCGCTCAGCACCGCATCCAGCAAGGCCTCGAAGCCATGCGAGGCGCCGCCGACGGGCCGCTCGTCGGCCGTGGCGGGCACAAGCTCGCGCTGCCGCTCCGGTACGGGCTCGGGGTCGAGCGCGGGATTGGTGAAGTTAGGGGTGGGCATGTCGCGCGGCGGCGGTATCTTCGGCGGCCTGTCCGACCGGCGCCGGCTGCCGCCGAGGTCGCGCGAGGGATTGTGAGTGCGCGACCGGACGGGTGCAGTGCCGATACAGCCTGTTGCAAAGGCCGCAGACCGCCTCGCGCAGCTGCCGCCGCCGACCTCGAGAGGACAAGTCCATGGTTGCCGTACCCCCCAAGCCCGACCTGCCGGCGCCGGTCAAGCTTGCCGCCAACAACGTGCTGCTGGCGGTCTATGCACCGTTCGGCACCGACCCGGTGCTCAGCAGCTACCCCGACGGCACCACCCGCACGCTGGCCCAGCACCCGCTGCTGAAGGCGCTGCTGCAGGTGGCGGCCAGCGGCGCCTACGTGACGGCGCTGATCGATCGCTTCGACGACAACACCTACCTGATCGACATCCCGGCCGGCCGGCCCGCCGGCATGACGGTGACCTCGCGCTGGAAGCAGGACATGTCGTCGCCGAAGACGCTGGCCGGCTTCCTGCGGTACGCGCACCTGGCGCAGCCGAAGGCGGCGATCGTGCTGGCGCTGGAGGGCCACGGCGCCGGCTTCCTGCCCGACCTCGATTTCAGCAAGCTCAGCTCCGCCAGCGTCACGAACGGCGGCGTGCGCGGGCCGATCGAGTGGCGGATCAGCCCGAAAGGCGGCGTTCCGGTGGCGGCGGAGGGCTCGCCGGTGCTCCCTCAGGGTTCGCCGATGCTGCCTCAGGGCTCGCCGATGCTCCCGCAGGGATCGCCGATGCTCCCCGCCAACCACATGCCCCTGTCCACCTGGGGCCTCGGCGCCGCGCTGAAGGAGGCGATTGCCAGCGGCGTGCCGCGCCTGCCGGTGATCCACTTCAACAACTGCTTCAACATGTCGGCCGAGGTGATGCACACCGTGGCGCCGTATGCCGACTATGCGACCGGCTACCCGAACTACAACTTCTTCACCGCCGGCGCGGCCTACCCGGCGGTGTTCGCGAAGCTGGCCAGCGCCGTCACCGCCGACGCGGCACAGCTCGCCGCCTGGTTCGCGGATGCCAACGCCGCCTTCCTGCGCGCCAAGGGCAACCACCCGACGCTCGGCAGCGTGGTGCCGCTGGCGAGGATGCAGGCGGTCGCCGAACGCATCGACGACCTGGCCGATGCGCTGCTCGCCGTGCTGCGCGCGCCGCTCGGCGCGGCGCACCGTCAATCCACGCTCGACAAGATCCAGCTCGCGATCACCAACGCGCAGCAGTTCGACACCGTCAGCGGCTACACGCTCGAAACGCCCGACGAACTGACCGACATCGACAGCCTGGCCGACCAGCTCTCGAAGCAGGACTACGGAACCTTCCCGGTCGTCGATGCCGCCATCAAGCTGCGCGCGACGCTCGCCGGCATGCTGCGCTACGCCGACATCGGCCGGCCCTGGGTCGACACCGCGGTGGTCTGGGACTTCACGCTCAAGCCGCTGGCGATGAACATCCTGTGCCCCGATCCGCTGCGCAAGGGCGAGTGGGACTGGCGCTCCCCGTACTACCTGGACGTGAACCCGGACCCGACGCTGCCGCGCGTGCAGCCGAACATCATCGATTTCGTGAAGGTCACCGACTGGGTGGACTTCATCATCGAGTACCACAAGGAAACCAAGTTCGTCGGGCTGCGGCCGGCGGCGATCCCGGAATTCCCGGTGTTCAACGCGCGCTTCGTGCCGACCGACCCGCTCAAGCCCGGCAGCACGCCCGCACCGGCACCGACGGGGCCGGCGGGCGGCGCGCGTACGTCCGGCGGCAGCACCCAGCAGACCGGCACGCACGGCACGCACGTCGGTGCCGGCCAGGGCGCCACCTCGGCCGCGCCCCAGGCGCCGGCGCTGCTGCGGCCGCGCGCGGCGCCGGGCGACGACGGGGCGTCGGCGGGAACGACGGGCAGCAACGCGCCCGGCGACGGGAAAGGCGAAACGAAGGGCGACGCCGCCGCGTCCGATTGATCCCGCGGCGTTCGCGGCGTTCGCGGCCGCCGAGCCCGGTCCGCGAACGCCTGCCGATCACTGACCGATCGTCTCGCGATCGTCTCGCGACCGGCCGGAATCGTCGCCCAGGCTGCGTGGCATCGGGAATCGCGCCACGCTGAAATGACCTCCATCACGCAACCCACCCCCCGGGTTGCTCCACAGGAGGTCACGATGGGCATCACGATGCAGGGAAGCTGGACGGTCCGGGTCAAGTCGCGCCAGGCGGCCTGCCCGCAACGATTCGTCGTCCGCGGCGCGGACATCGGCAACGGCCCGCACGACGGCGCACCCGGCAACGCCGCCTTCGTCAGCGGCGCACGCTGGACGCTGACGGTGCAGCAGCAGTCCGCCGACGGCCGCTGGCGCGACGGCCCGGCGCGGCTCGGCTTCCCGGTGGTCGACGGCGGCCTGCTGCGCTTCGACATCGCCGCCGGCACGCGAACCGGCGACGGCGGCGGCGCGGCCTCGGCGGCGCTGACGCTGACCTGCGCGGTGCCCGCACGCACGACCGATCACCTCGTCTACGGCACCGCGCAGTCCTATGCCGGCGGCTGCCTGCTGAACCCGGGCCGCAACGACCACGTGGTGATCGACCCGACCGTGTCGGTCGATTCGATCTGCCGCCGCTTCCCGCGCATGCGCGCGGTCATCGCACGCCTGTACCCGAACGGCCGGCGCGCCGACCGGACGCCGATGGTGCTGCCCACCGGCCTGCCGGACGTCGCCCACGGCCTGTGCTTCCGCAGCGCGCCGGCGTCCGATCCGGCCGGGCTGCAGGTGCGCCGCGTGCCGTTCAAGTCGGGCGCGATGGCGGCCGGCGCCGGGCTGCTGACGGACGCGGACCGCCAGGCGGTGTCCGAGTTCCGCCATGCCGGCATCCGTTGCGGCAGCGAGGCGGTGGCGATGCCGGGCCTGCGCCTGCGCTTCCTGCGCTACCGCCGCACGGCTCTGGAGGCGGGCGGCGGCCACTATGAAGGCGACGGCCGGCGCGAGCTGCTGGGCGAGGGCGCCTGTGACGACGACGGCCGCTACCTGTTCCGCTTCACCCGCGACGCCGACCTGATCGGCAGCCAGCCCGGCGAGCCGGGCGACCACCGGCCGGACCTGATCGTGCAGGCGCTCGATGCGGACGACGGCGTCTGCTTCGAGTCGGCGCCCTACGGCGCGGTCGGCAACCTGCAGCGGATCGACGTGTGGATCCCCGCCGCGGCGCTGATCACGGCGGAGGCCGGCGCGCTGTAGTCCGCGGCGCGGCCGGCGTGCCGCCCGCGGGTGCCGTCGGCGTGCCGCGCGCGGGTGCCGTCGGCGCGGCACCCGGTGGGCGCGGCCGGGCCCGGATGCAAGAATGGCGCGGCAACCGATTCCTGCCGCGCCCGATGTTTCATCCGCGAGAGACCCGCCGACCCGACCCCGACACGCCGGCCGCCGCCACCGCTCCCGCCGCCATCGCCGCCTGGCGGCGCATGCGCCGGCTGACCGGTGT
Source organism: Piscinibacter sp. (assembly GCA_044223035.1). Classification (GTDB taxonomy): domain Bacteria; phylum Pseudomonadota; class Gammaproteobacteria; order Burkholderiales; family Burkholderiaceae_C; genus JBGAMJ01. The sequence goes on along the minus strand of JBGAMJ010000044.1, from coordinate 10,572 downwards.
GCTGCTGGCGGCTTGGTTCGCCATCAGCTTCCTCTCGGTGTGGTTCGCGCGCGATCTCGAGTTCCGCTTCTTCGGCTGGCCGTTCGGCTTCTGGATGGCGGCACAGGGCGCGCTGGTGTTCTACGTGGTGCTGGTCGCGGGCTACGCCTGGGCCGCGAACCGGATCGAACGCGAGACCGGCACCGGCGCACCGGATGCGTGACGCCGGCTACCGCCGCCGGCTCGACCGGCGTTACCTTCTCTACACCGCCGGATTCATCGGCTTCGTCGTGCTGCTGGGCGTGCTCGAGCGCGCCGGGCTGCCCAAGCGCTGGATCGGCATCATCTTCCTGCTGTCCACGGTGGTGCTGTATGCGGGCATCGGCATCTTCAGCCGCACCACCGACGCCGCGGAGTACTACGTCGCCGGGCGCCGCGTGCCGGCCTTCTACAACGGCATGGCGACCGGTGCGGACTGGATGTCGGCGGCGTCCTTCCTCGGCCTGGCCGGCACGCTCTACCTGCAGGGCTACGGGGGCCTGGCCTACCTGCTCGGCTGGACGGGCGGCTTCTGCCTCGTCGCGTTGCTGATCGCGCCGTACCTGCGGCGCTTCGGCGAGTACACGATCCCGGATTTCCTCGGCGCGCGCTACGGCGGGCACCTGCCGCGGCTGATCGGCGTGACGGGCGCGATCCTGGTGTCGTTCATCTACGTCGTCGCGCAGATCTACGGCGTCGGGCTGATCACCGCGCGGCTGATCGGCGTCGATTTCGTGCTCGGCATCTTCCTCGGGCTGGGCGGCATCCTCGTCTGCTCGTTCCTCGGCGGCATGCGTGCGGTGACCTGGACGCAGGTGGCGCAGTACATCGTGCTGATCGTCGCCTTCCTGGTGCCGGTGGCCTGGCTGTCGCTCAAGCAGACCGGCGTGCCGCTGCCGCAGCTCGTCTACGGCCAGCAGCTCGGGAAGGTCACCGAGCGCGAGCGCCGGCTGCTCGAGGACCCGAAGGAGATCGAGGTCATCGCGCTGTTCCGCGCCCGTGCCGACGCTTACGCGGCGCGTCTGCGCGACGTGCCGCGGGCACTCGTCGCCGAGCGCGAGGCGGCGGCGCGCCAGGTGGCGGCGCTGAGCGCGCAGGACGCGCCGCTGGCGCAGATCCAGGCGGCCGAGCGCGTGCTGGCCGCGGTGCCGAAGAACGAGGCGGCGGCGGTCGAGCTGTGGACGCGCGCGCGCGCCGCCGACGAGCAGCGCGCCCGCTCGCTGGCCGGCATGCCGCCGCATGCGCAGCCGTTTGCCGGCGATCCGCACGGCACGCCGGCCGAACGCGCGGCCTACGACGACTCGCGACGCAACTTCCTCGCGCTGGTGTTCTGCCTGATGCTCGGCACTGCCGGGCTGCCGCACATCCTGGTGCGCTCGTACACCACGCCGTCGGTGCGCGAGGCGCGCGAGTCGGTGGCGTGGTCGCTGTTCTTCATCTTCGTGCTGTACGTCACCGCGCCGGCGCTGGCGGTGCTGGTCAAGTACGAGGTATTCAACGTGCTGGTCGGCACGCCCTTCGACCAGCTCCCGGCCTGGATCTCGACCTGGACCAAGGTCGACCCGTCGCTGCTGTCGGTGACCGACATCAACCACGACGGCATCCTGCAGCTCGGCGAGATCCGCATCGGCGGCGACATCGTCGTGCTTGCGACGCCGGAGATCGCCGGGCTGCCGTACGTCGTATCGGGCATGGTGGCCGCCGGTGGCCTGGCGGCCGCGCTGTCGACCGCCGACGGACTGTTGCTGACGATCGCTGCCGCACTGTCGCACGACGTCTACTACCGCATGGTCGATCGCGAGGCCACGGCGACGCGGCGGGTGATCATCTCCAAGGTGATGCTGCTGGTGGTGGCGCTCGCGGCGGCGGCGGTGGCCGCCAACCGCCAGGTCGACATCGTGCTGCTGGTGTCGGCGGCGTTCTCGCTCGCGGCCTCGGCGTTCTTTCCGGCGCTGGTGCTGGGCGTGTTCTGGGGCCGCGCCAACCGGGCCGGCGCGGTGGCGGGCATGCTGGCGGCGCTGGCGGTGACGGGCTACTACCTGGTGCGCAACGAGCCGTGGCTGCGCAGCCTGTTCCACGTCACCGCGGCGCCGGACCTGTGGTTCGGCATCCAGCCGGTGTCCGCCGGTGCGTTCGGCGTGCCGGTGGGCCTCGCGGTGATGGCGGTGGTCAGCCTGATGACCGCGCCGCCGGACGTGGCCACGCGCGCCTTCGTGTGGCGTCTGCGCAGCGCAGGCGACGGCCCGCCGGCGAGTTGAGCGGAACCGGTGTCGCCGGCCACGGCCGGTCGTCTATAATCCGCGGTTCCCTTGCCACACCTGACCGGCGAGCCCGCGGCCCTCGGCCAACGAGCCTTGCCACACAGGGTGGCTTCCACACTGGAATCCACGAGGAAGCTCCATGCGTCATTACGAGATCGTGCTGCTGATCCACCCGGATCAGAGCGAACAGGTTCCGGCCATGCTGGAACGCTACAAGGGCATCGTGACCGCCGCCGGCGGCAAGGTGCACCGCGTCGAGGACTGGGGCCGCCGCCAGCTGGCCTACCAGATCCAGAAGCTGGCCAAGGCCCACTACCTGTGCATCAACATCGAGTGCACGAAGGAAGTTCTGGCCGAGCTGGAAACCGGCTTCCGCTTCAATGACGCCGTGCTGCGCCACCTGACGGTGGTCAAGGCCCGTGCCGAAACGACGCCGTCGGTCATGATGAAGCTGGTCGACAAGGAAGAGGCCCGCAAGGCTCCGCAACCGGAGGCCGCGGCCTGACGATGCTGTCCGCGCGCTGCGGCGCCGGTCGCCCCGCATGAACCGCCTGGTTCTGACGGCGCAACTGGTCGAACGCGGTGCGCTGCGCTACACCCCCGCCGGCCTGCCGGCCCTGGATCTCGGCCTGAAGCACGAGTCCGAGGTCACGCAAGACGGGCTGCCCCGCAAGGTCTCGGTCGAGATCCGTGCACGGGCGATCGGGGCGATCACGCAGCGCGTCGCGGCGCTCGAGGTGGGCAGCCAGCATGGCTTCGCCGGCTTCCTGGGCTCGCAACGCAACGGACGCGGCGTCGTATTTCATGTGACCGAGCTCGACTGAAGCGTCGCTCGCCATTTCCATCCGGAACCGTTCAAGACAATCAAGAGGTGATGTATGCCCCCGCCACGTGGTAAAGGTCGTTTCTCCAAGGATCGCAAGCCCAAGCGCAACCAGCAGTCGCTGCTGTTCAGGCGCAAGCGCTTCTGCCGGTTCACCGTCACCGGCGTCAAGGAGATCGACTACAAGGACATCGACACGCTGCGTGACTTCATCAGCGAGAACGGCAAGATCACGCCGGCCCGCCTGACCGGCACGCGCGCGTTCTTCCAGCGCCAGCTCACGACGTGCATCAAGCGCGCCCGTTTCCTGGCGATGCTGCCGTACAGCGACCAGCACAAGGTCTGAGGAGCAAGAACATGCAAGTGATCCTGCTCGAAAAGGTCGCCAACCTCGGCAACCTCGGCGATGTCGTCAAGGTCAAGGACGGTTACGCCCGCAACTTCCTGATCCCGACCCGCGCCGCGCGCCGCGCGACCGAGGCCGCGATCAAGGAATTCGAGGGCCGCCGTGCCGAACTCGAGAAGACCGCCGGCGAGAAGCTGGCCGCCGCCCAGGCGCTGGCCGACAAGATGAACGGCCGCACCGTGCACATCACGCAGAAGGCGGGCGTCGACGGCCGCCTGTTCGGCTCGGTGACGAACAACGACATCGCCGAAGCGCTGACGCGCATCGACTTCAAGATCATCAAGTCGCAGGTTCGCCTGCCGAATGGTCCGCTGAAGCACGTCGGCGAGCACGTCGTGACGGTCGTGCCGCACACCGACGTCACCACCGAAGTCAAGGTGGTCGTGATCGGCGAGACGGACTGACGCCCGGACCGGGCGGGCAGCGGCCGGATCGGCTGCACGCCCGCCGAACGTCCCATGAACGTCCAGGAAGGGTCGGCTCTGCCGGCCCTTCTCCTTTTCCGGAACGCGCATTCCACAGGCAACGCACCGGCTGTGCACAGGGTTGCCCACAGGGGCCGCCGCGGGCGGCGTCAGACTTGAGGCTTCAGCAAGGAAACCCGATGTCCGCGATCTTCGACCCCGCCGACCATGCCTCCGCACCGCGCGACGAGGAGGTGGCGAAGCTGCGGGTGCCGCCGCACTCGATCGAAGCCGAGCAGAGCGTGATCGGCGGCCTGCTGCTCGACAACAGCGCCTGGGACCGCGCCGGCGACCTGTTGACCGACAGCGACTTCTACCGCTACGAGCACCGCATCATCTACGCGGCGATCGGCGCGCTGGTCAATGCCACCAAGCCGGCCGACGTGATCACGGTGCACGAGCAGCTCCAGAGCCTGGGCAAGGCCGACGAGTGCGGCGGCATGGTGTACCTGAACGCGCTGGCGCAGAGCGTGCCCAGCGCGGCCAACCTGCGCCGCTATGCCGAGATCGTGCGCGAGCGCGCGGTGCTGCGAAAGCTGGTCTCGGCCAGCGACGAGATCGCCACCAGCGCGTTCAACCCGCAGGGCCGGCCGGTGTCGCAGATCCTCGACGAGGCCGAGTCGAAGATCTTCAAGATCGGCGAGGAGGGCTCGCGCTCGCGCCAGGGCTTCCAGAGCATGGATTCGCTGGTCGTCCAGCTCATCGACCGCGTGAACGAGCTGCACGACAACGGCGCCGAAGAGGTGACCGGCGTGCGCACCGGCTTCTACGACATGGACCGAATGACCGCCGGCCTGCAGCCCGGCGACCTGATCGTGCTGGCGGCGCGGCCGTCGATGGGCAAGACGGCGTTCGCGCTGAACATCGGCGAGCACGTGGCGGTCAACGAGGGCCTGCCGGTGGTGGTGTTCTCGATGGAAATGGGCGCCGCCCAGCTCGCGTTGCGCATGGTCGGCTCGCTCGGCCGCATCGACCAGCAGCACCTGCGCACCGGCGCGCTGAAGGACGACGAATGGGGCCGCTTGTCCGAGGCGGTCGAGAAGCTCGGCAAGGTCAGCATGTACATCGACGAATCGCCGGCGCTGACGCCCAGCGAGGTGCGCGCCCGCGCCCGCCGCCAGGCGCGCCATTGCGGCCAGCTCGGCCTGATCATCGTCGACTACCTGCAGCTCGCGAGCGGCAGCGGTGGCGGCGCGGACGAGAACCGCGCCACCGAGATCGGCGAGATCTCGCGCGGCCTGAAGTCGCTGGCCAAGGAACTGAAGTGCCCGGTGATCGCGCTGTCGCAGCTCAACCGCAGCGTCGAGACCCGCACCGACAAGCGCCCGATGATGAGCGACCTGCGCGAGTCCGGCGCGATCGAGCAGGATGCGGACGTCATCATGTTCATCTACCGCGACGAGTACTACACCAAGGAAGCCTGCAAGGAGCCGGGCGTGGCCGAGATCATCATCGGCAAGCAGCGCAACGGGCCCACGGGCACCGTCAAGCTGACCTTCCTGAAGCCGCTGACCAAGTTCGACAACCTGGCGCCCGGCAGCCTCGGCAGCGACTACTGATTCGGCGTCGGCACAGCGCCGACCATCGGCGCGCCGGCAGGCCGGAGGCCGACGCGGGTATCGCTCGCGAAGGCGCAAAAGACTGTATATATTCACAGTCATGCGCCACCGCCGATCCATCGAACTCGTACCTGCGATGCCCGAGCCCGGGGCGATCAAGGGGCGGGGCACCGCCTGGGCCATCACCCACCGCTACGCCCGGCGCGACAGCGAAGGCTTCGACGACGGCTGGGGCACGCTCGACCAGGCCGCCGCCGAGGAGCTGCTGCCGCCCGCCACCCAGGTGATCGAGCAGCAGGTTCGCACGATCGTGTCGGCCAACGACTCGCCCGACATCGCGTTCGACCTGTCGGTGAACCCGTACCGCGGCTGCGAGCACGGCTGCGTCTACTGCTTCGCCCGGCCGACGCACAGCTACCTCGACCTGTCGCCCGGCCTCGATTTCGAGACCCGCATCGTCGCCAAGGTCAACGCCGCGCAGCGGCTGCGCGAGGCCTTCGCGCGCCGCGGCTACGTGCCGCGGCTGCTCAACATCGGCTCGGCGACCGATGCCTACCAGCCCGTCGAGCGCCGGCTGCGCATCACGCGCTCGCTGGTCGAGCTGCTGTCGGCATGCCGGCATCCGTTCTCGCTGGTCACCAAGTCGTCGGGCGTCGAGCGTGACCTCGACCTGATCGCGCCGATGGCCGCGGACCGGCTGGCCGCGGTGTACGTGTCGGTGACCTCGCTGGACGCGCGGCTGGCGCGCATCCTGGAGCCCCGCGCCGCGTCCCCACAGCGGCGGCTGCAGACGATCGCGGCGCTCGCCGCCGCCGGCGTGCCGGTGGGCGTCAGCGTGTCGCCGGTGATCCCGTTCATCAACGAGCCGGAACTCGAGCACGTGCTGGAAGCGGCCGCGGCGGCCGGCGCGCGTGCGGCCTTCAGCATCGTGTTGCGGCTGCCGTGGGAGGTGAACCCGATCTTCCAGCAGTGGCTGGACACCCACTTTCCCGACCGCGCGGCGCGCGTGATGGCGCGTGTGCGCGAGCTGCACGGCGGGCGCGACTACGACGCGCGCTTCGGCTCCCGCATGACGGGCAAGGGCGTCTGGGCGGAACTGCTGGCGCAGCGCTTTCGCAAGGCCTGCGCGAGGCTCGGCCTGAACAACGACCGGATCGAGCTCGACCTGACGCGCTTCGTGCCGCCCACCTCCGGCGAAGGTCGCATGCCGCCGCCGCCGACCGGTGGCCGCTTGGCGCCGTCGGGGCAGGGCGAACTGTTCGGCGACGGAGCCGGCTGACCTGACCCACCGCCGAACCCGGCGGCAGGCGGAGCGGCCCCTTGGTCGCCGCCGCGTCGGATCTGGCTGCCGGCTGGCCTGACAGGCTGCCGCGGACGTGTCAGGCTGCCGCGGCGGCCTGTTCCGTGCGCAGCGTCAGCCCGCCCGAGCTGCGACCGGCGCTGCTGCCCAGGCTCACCTGCGTGCCCTTGGTGCAGTACTTGCGCTTCATCTCGCCGAGCATCTCGCTCACCGACACGCTGTCGGGGATCTTGTCGCCGTGGCGCTGCAACACCATGCCGGCCAGCTCGATCAGCTTGGCGTTCAGGGTCTCGGCGCCCTTGACCATCAGCGCCTTGACCGCGGCGGCGGGCGAGCCGGTCATGCTGTGCGTCATCGCCTTCTCGGCCATCGTCGCGATGCCGGTCTGGCCGGCGCGGATCTGCGCCTCGTAGGGTTCGTGGCCCTCGACCGTCTTGCACAGCATCTCCGAGGAAGCCTTGGACACGCAGTAGCGAAGCGCGATCGTGTTGATCCAGCCGTGCACCTCGGGAATCTCGATCTCGGCCTTGCGCACCCGCGACAGCACGCTCAACAGGTTGGACGCGGCCTCGAAATCGAAGTCCTCGCGCCGGATCTCGGTGGCCATCTCGCGCGACAGCGCCAGTGCGCGCGCCGGCTGGCGGTCCATCAGCGCCTTCAGCAGCGTGCCGATGGCCGCGAAGCGCGCCAGCCTGCTGCTTTCGGGCCGCCGTTCGGCGGCGGTGCGCAGGTTGTCGAAGCTGCGCTGGAAGCCCTTGCTGTCGCGCTGGTCGTGGTTCAGCAGAGCCAGCAGCACCAGGCTCTGGCAGTCGAACATCTTCGAGCTGATGCCGATGCGCACGGTGCGCTCGAGCGCCTGCGCAGCCTCTTCGGTGGCGCCCATGTAGAAGGCCAGCATGCCCTGCTTCTGCAGCCGGGTGATGCTGTGCGGCGTGATCTTGCTGGCGTTGCGGAAGGTCTCCAGCGCACTGCCGAGGTCACCTTGCTCGACCTGCACGCGGCCCATCACGTCGTAGGCGTCGGCAAAGCTCGGCTGTTCGCTGATCAGGCTCTCGAGCGTGCGCTTCGCCTGCGGGAGCTGGCCTTCCTCGATCTCGGCCCGGGCGACGCCCAGCTTCGCCCACGGCAGCGCGTGGCTGGCCTGCACGGCCTCGTACAGCGCCTTCGCCGACGGATGGTCGCCCAGCCGCAGGAACAGCTCGGCACCGATCCGCGCGGCGTACAACCAGTACTCGCCGCGCGACTTGAAGCGCCGCTGGCACAGGCGGGCCGCCGTCTCGAAGTCGTTCTCCTCGATCGCCTCGAAGATGTCGCGCAGCACGGTCTTGCGGTGCCGCGCCTGCAGCAGCCGCTGTTCCAGCGCGGCGGCGGTGTGCGGCTTGAGCAGGTAGCTGTCGAGCGCCGCCTCGGCCGCCTCGGCGACGCGCGCGTACGACGCCTCGCCGGTGACCATGATGAACACCGTGGCATACGGCAGGAGCTGCGAACGGCGCAGATCGTCGAGCAGTTCCTGGCCCGATTTGGACGTCGGGTCGGAGATGTCGAAGTGGTAGTCGCACAGCACCACGTCGAAGACGCGGTTCTCGAGCGCCCGCCGGGCGTCGACGACGCGGCTGGTCTGCACGATCTGCACCACGCCCATCTGCCGCAGCATGCTGCCCAGGATGCTGCGCGAGGTCGGGTTGCCGTCGATGATCAGCGCCCGGCAGCGGTCGATGTCGGGGTAGATCAGCCGTGGCATGGACGACGGCCTCCGGTGGCTCGCAGAAGCCGTGCGGGAACGGCCGCGGCAGCGACCGCGGGCGCCGCGGTCGGTGGTACTGCTGTCGGCGGAAGCGCTTTCGAGAATTTCGGCATGCCAGTGGCGTCCGGTGGTCAGGGCGGGGGCGTCCCTTGTCACCGTGCTACTTCGGCACCGCCGCAGCGCACTTGAGCGACGGCTTCGCCGCGCGGTGCTACTTGAACAGGTCCTTCATGCGGTCGGACCACGACTTGGAGCCCGGCGAGTGCCGCTCGCCGCCCTTGCGGATGCTCTCGTCCAGCTCCTTCAGCAGCTTGCGCTGGTGCTCGCTGAGCTTGACCGGCGTCTCGACGCTCACGTGGCAGTACAGGTCGCCCGGGTAGCTCGAGCGCACTCCCTTGATGCCCTTGCCGCGCAGGCGGAAGGTCTTGCCGTGCTGCGTGCCCTCGGGCAGGTCGATCTCGGCGCTTCCGCCCAGCGTGGGCACCTGGATCTGGCCGCCGAGCGCCGCGGTGGTCATCGGCACCGGCACCGTGCAGTGCAGGTCGTCGCCGTCGCGCTCGAAGACCTCGTGCTGCTTGATGCGGATCTCGATGTACAGGTCGCCGGGCGGGCCGCCGTTGGTACCGGGCTCGCCGTTGCCGGCCGAGCGGATGCGCATGCCCTCGTTGATGCCGGCCGGGATCTTCACCTCCAGCGTCTTGTTGCGCTTGATGCGCCCCTGGCCGTGGCAGGTGGTGCAGGGCTCGGGGATCACCTTGCCGCTGCCGTGGCAGTGCGGGCAGGTCTGCTGGATGCTGAAGAAGCCCTGGCGCAGGTGCACCGTGCCCGAGCCGTTGCACGACGAGCAGGTCTTCGGGCTGGTGCCCGGCTTGGCGCCGGTGCCGTGGCAGGTTTCGCAGGTGTCCCAGCTCGGGATGCGGATCTGCGTCTCCTTGCCGTGCGCCGCTTCCTCGAGCGAGATCTCCATCGCGTAGCTGAGGTCGCTGCCGCGGTAGACCTGCTGGCCGCCGCCGCGCCGCTGGCCGCCGTTGAAGATGTCGCCGAAGATGTCGCCGAACGCCTCGGCGAAGCCGCCGAAGCCCTCGCCGCCGCCGCCGGGCCGGAAGCCGCCCATGTTCGGGTCGACGCCGGCGTGGCCGTACTGGTCGTAGGCCGCCCGCTTCTGGCCGTCCGACAGCATCTCGTAGGCCTCCTTGACCTCCTTGAAGCTCTCCTCGGCCTGCTTGGCGCTGTCACCCTGGTTGCGGTCGGGGTGGTGCTTCATCGCCAGCTTGCGATAGGCTTTCTTGATGTCGTCCTCGGACGCGTTCTTCGCGACGCCCAGAACTTCGTAGTAGTCACGCTTTGCCATTGCCCCACCCGTTCATCGATGCGCTGAAAACGAACTCGCCGCGCCGAGGTGCAGACCGTTCCTGCAGCACTCGAACGCGGCGAAGGCGAGCAGGACCCGGGCCTGCCCGCCACCGGTCGTCACGGCTTACTTCTTGTCCTTGACCTCGGTGAATTCGGCGTCGACGACGTTCTCGTCGGCCGACTTGCCGCCCGATGCTGCCGCCCGCGGCGCCTCGCCGCCCGGAGCCGCGCCCGCCGCGCCTGCCGCGCCGCCGGCCGCGGCACCCGCCGCCGCCTGCGCCGCCTGGGCTTCGGCGTAGACCTTCTCGCCGAGCTTCTGGCTGGCCGTCATCAGCGCTTCGGTCTTGGCGTCGATCGCGGCCTTGTCCTCGCCCTTGATCGCCTCCTCGACCTCCTTGAGCGCGGCCTCGATCTTCTCCTTCTCGCCGGCGTCGAGCTTGTCGCCGTGCTCGGCCAGGCTCTTCTTCACCGAGTGCAGCATCGCATCGGCCTGGTTGCGCGCCTGCACCAGCTCGAGCTTCTTCTTGTCCTCGGCCGCGTTGGTCTCGGCGTCGCGCACCATCTTCTGGATCTCGTCCTCGGTCAGGCCCGAGTTCGCCTTGATGGTGATCTTGTTCTCCTTGCCGGTGCCCTTGTCCTTGGCG
>JBGAMJ010000238.1:0-4448 GCA_044223035.1 Piscinibacter sp. | reverse complement strand
GAATCCGACCTTCTCGAAGCGGATCTCGCCGCGCGTCACCGCGAGCGGTCGCGCATCGGCCCTGTCGACGACTGTGTGCGCGCGCGACAGCGTCGTGATGCCGTCCTGCACCGTGCCGATGTGCTCGAACAGGCTCGCCATCTCCCACATCACCCAGTGCGAGATTCCGTTCAGCCGCAGCGCCATCGCGGTGCCGGCGGCGACCGCGCCGACGCCCACGCTGCCGCGCGACCACAGCCACAGCGCCACGCCGGTGATCGAACCGATCAGCAGCATGCTCAGCAGGTGGTTGACGACCTCGAACGCGGTGACCAGCCGCATCTGGCCGTGCACGGTGACGAGGAACTCGCGCATCGCGTTGCGCGCGAAGCCCGCCTCGCGCCGCGCGTGCGAGAACAGCTTGACCGTGGCGATGTTGGTGTAGGCATCGGTGATCCGCCCGGTCATCAGCGAGCGCGCGTCTGCCTGCTGCTGCGCCACGCGCGCGAGCCGCGGCACGAAGTACCGCAGCGCACCGACGTACATCACCAGCCAGCCGGCGAACGGCGCCAGCAGCCAGGTGTCCAGTTCGCCGAGCACGACCATCAGCGTGACGAAGTAGATGATCACGAACACCAGCAGCTCGGCCAGCACCATCCACGCGTCGCGCACCGCCAGCGCGCTCTGCATCACCTTGGCGGCGACGCGGCCGGCGAACTCGTCCTGGTAGAAGCTCATGCTCTGGCCGAGCATCAGCCGGTGGAAATTCCAGCGCAGCCGCATCGGGAAGTTGCCGGCCAGCGTCTGCTGCTTGACGAGGCTCTGCAGCGCGATCACGACGGTGCTCGCGCCGAGCACGATGCCCAGCAGCAGCAGACGGTCGCCCGCCTCGGCCCACAGTCGATCGGGCGCCAACTTCGCCAGCCAGTCGACGATGCGCCCGAGAAAGCCGAACAGCACCGCCTCGAATACGCCGATCACGGCGGTCAGCAGCGTCATCGCGGCCATGTAGGGGCGCAACCCGGCGGTGCACGCCCACAGGAAGCGCAGCAGCGTCTTCGGCGGGGTCTGCGGGATGGGATCCGGGTACGGATCGAGCAGTCTCTCGAAATAGGTAAACACGGGATCTCCGTTGAGCCGGCGAGCGTAGCGGACTCCGCGCCGGCCTGCGTCGCACCGTTGCAGGATGGACCGCGGGCGTTGCCCGCGTGACGTCGCGTCAGGTCACGGCGAGCATCACCGTCTCGGTCTGCGCGAAGCCGTTGTCGCCCTCCCAGCGCAGCGTCACTGGCCCGCTGGCGGTCACACGCAAGCAGAAAGCGATGAACGGATTGACCGCGATCGCCGGAAACAGCTCGGCCGAGAACACCGTCGCGCCGTCGTAGTCGCAGCTCAGGCGGCGGACGATGTCGCGCGGCACGCCGCGGCCGTCGGCGTCGAGGCGGAATCCCGTCTCCATCGGGTGCGCGATCAGCGTGCGCACCTCGATGACGTCGCCGCGTCGGGCCGTCGGCGGGGCGGTGATCAGCGTGCGGGCCATCGGCGTGCCGTCCGCTTCAGTCGATGCACGCCGCCAGCGTGACGGCCACGTCGACGCTGTGCGACCAGACGCTGCCGTCGCTCATCCGCGCCACCGCAACCAGCGTCTGCGAGCTCGCCAGCCGGATCCGCGTCGAGCCCCAGGCCCGGCCCGAGCGGGGTGTGAAGGCGAAGCGGACAACGTCGCGCTCCGGGTTCTTCTGGTTGAAGACCGCGATCTGGCGCACGTGGTCGGCCTCGGTCATCGGGCTGTCTGCCGACACCGACAGCGGCACGGTGTTGCCGTTCTCGACCAGCGGTGCCACCTCCAGCCGCACGCGGCCGGGGGTCGGCGTACGCCCACCGGTGTAGGCGGCGACCGCGGCCTGCAATTCGTCGGGCAGGGCGGCTTCGGACGGGCGCACCCACACCATGAGTCCGGCGGCGAGCAGGTGGCGGCGCTTCATGGGGTGATCTCGAAAGATTATGTCGCCGGCTTGCGGGTGCGCGCCTGCGGCCGGCCTCGTCCCCACGTCGGCGTCGGGCTCTGCGGCGGGCCCGAATGGCGCCTTGGCGCGGCACGGGGTCTTGCCCCGCGCCGGTGCAGGCCGACCCGTACAATCCGGAAGTTTTGCCGGTGCACCGTGCCCCGGCGCCAACGAGGAACCTCCCCCGTGTTCATTTCCGAAGCTTTCGCGCAGGCCGCGCCCGCCGCCACCGGCAGCGACTCCCCGTTCGGCAGCATCGCCGGCATGTTGCCGATCCTGTTGATGTTCGTGGTGCTCTACTTCGTGATGATCCGGCCGCAGATGAAGCGCCAGAAGGAGCACAAGGCGATGATCGAGGCGCTCGCCAAGGGCGACGAGGTCGTGATCTCCGGCGGCATCCTCGGCAAGATCTCGAAGGTGGGCGAGACCTTCCTGTCGGTCGAGATCGCCAACAGCGTCGAAGTGCAGGTGCAGCGTTCGGCGGTCGTCCAGGTGATGCCGAAGGGCAGCCTGAAGTAAGCCCCGGCGGCTCCTCCGACGCTCGATCCCTCGCCGGCCGCGGCCGCCCGTGAAGGCGCTCGCGGCCGGTCATTCTTTGGACTGCCGCGGGGCGGCGGTCCGCCCGGACCGGCGGCGCAGGCCGCCGTCGAAGCGTCGGCGGGGCAGCCCCGCAGGAAAGGCGTCATGAACCGCTATCCCCTCTGGAAATACGCGATCCTGGTGATCGCGCTGCTCGTCGGCCTGATCTACACCCTGCCGAACTTCTTCGGCGAGGCGCCGGCGGTGCAGGTCAGCAGCGGCAAGGCCACGCTGAAGATCGATGCCTCCACCGCCGCGCGAGTCGAGCAGGCGCTGGCGCAGGCGGGCATCCAGCCCGATTTCGTGCAGTTCGAAGGCATGTCGGTCAAGGCGCGTTTCCGCGACGTCGACACCCAGGCCCGGGCCAAGGACGTGATCGTCAAGGCGCTCAACAGCGACCCGGCCGACCCGAGCTACATCGTCGCGCTGAACCTGCTGTCGCGTTCGCCGCGCTGGTTGAGCGCGCTGCACGCGCTGCCGATGTACCTCGGCCTCGATCTGCGCGGCGGCGTGTACTTCCTGATGCAGGTCGACATGAAGGCGGCGCTGACGAAGAAGGCCGAGTCGCTCTCCGGCGACATCCGCACGATGCTGCGCGACAAGAACCTGCGCCATGCCGGCATCACGCGCAGCGGCAACGACGTCGAGATCCGCTTCCGCGATCGCGAGACGCTCGGCGCCGCGCGCAACCTGCTGCTCGACCAGGTGCCCGACCTGCAATGGGCCGACGCACCGGACGGCAGCGACTTCAAGCTCACCGGCTCGCTGAAGCCGCAGTCGGCGCTGAAGGTGCAGGAGGCGGCGGTCAAGCAGAACATCACGACGCTGCACAACCGCGTCAACGAACTCGGCGTGGCCGAGCCGGTGATCCAGCAGCAGGGGCTGGACCGGGTGGTGGTGCAGTTGCCCGGCGTGCAGGACACCGCGAAGGCGAAGGACATCATCGGCCGCACCGCGACGCTCGAGGTCCGCATGGTCGACGACAGCACCGAGGCCGCGGCGGCGATGGGCGGCACCGGGCCCGTGCCGTTCGGCAGCGAGCGCTACACCGAGCGCGGCGGCGTGCCGCTGATCCTCAAGCGCCAGGTGCTGCTGACCGGCGAGAACCTGACCGACGCGCAGCCCGGCTTCGACCCGCAGACGCAGCAGCCCGCGGTGCACCTGACGCTGGACGCGCAGGGCGCGCGCATCTTCAAGGACGTGACGCGCGAGAGCGTCGGCAAGCGCATGGCGATCCTGCTGTTCGAGAAGGGCAAGGGCGAGATCGTCACCGCGCCGCGCATCAACAGCGAGATCGGCGGCGGGCGGGTGCAGATCTCCGGCGCGATGAGCACCGTGGAGGCCGCCGACACCGCGCTGCTGCTGCGCTCGGGTTCGCTGGCCGCGCCGATGGAGATCATCGAGGAGCGCACCGTCGGCCCCAGCCTGGGCGCGGAGAACATCGCCAAGGGCTTCGACAGCGTGATGTACGGCTTCGCCGCGATCGCCGCGTTCATGTGCGCCTACTACCTGCTGTTCGGCGTGTTCTCGACGCTCGCGCTGGCGATCAACCTGCTGCTGCTGGTGGCGGTGCTGTCGATGCTGCAGGCCACGCTCACGCTGCCCGGCATCGCGGCCATCGCGCTCACGCTGGGCATGGCGATCGACGCCAACGTGCTGATCAACGAGCGCGTGCGCGAGGAGCTGCGCAACGGCGCCTCGCCGCAGACGGCGATCAACACCGGCTACGAGCGCGCATTCGCCACCATCCTCGACTCCAACGTCACCACGCTGATCGCCGGCATCGCGCTGCTCGCCTTCGGCTCCGGGCCGATCCGCGGCTTCGCGGTGGTGCATTGCCTGGGCATCCTGACCTCGATGTTCTCGGCGGTGTTCTTCTCGCGC
>JBGAMJ010000043.1:0-37629 GCA_044223035.1 Piscinibacter sp. | reverse complement strand
AAGGGCGAAGACTCCCGCTTGGCGGGACCGGCCGCAGGCCGTAGGGTGCCGCAATGACCAGCGCACTTCCGCGGCGCCGCTCGCCGCTGCGCGACGCCGCCGCGGCCCGGCTGCGCGCCGGGCGGCCGACGGTGCTGGTCGAGGTGGTCGAGGCGCGCGGTTCGGCGCCGCGCGGCGCCGGCACGCGCATGCTGGTCGACGCCAGATCCGCCGACGGCACGATCGGCGGCGGCCACCTGGAACTGAAGGCGATCGACGAGGCGCGCGCGATGCTCGCCGCCGGGCCGGGCGCGGAACACGGCGCGCCGCACCGCATCCACTACCCGCTCGGGCCGGCGCTCGGCCAGTGCTGCGGCGGTGCGGTGACGCTGGCCTATGCACCGCTGTCGCCCGCTCACCTGGCCGACTGGCCGGCGCCGCCGAGCCGATTCCACCTGCAGCTCTACGGCGCCGGGCACGTCGGCCGGGCGATCGCCGCGCTGCTGGCGACGCTGGACGTGACGGTCGACTGGATCGACGAGCGCGAGGAGGAGTTCCCGGCGACGCTCGGGGGCAGCGGCGGCGGTGGCCACGACGGAGATGGCGGCTGGCCCGCCCACATCCGCCGCGTCGCCGTCGACGGTGTCGACGCCGAGGTGCGGTACGCGCCGGCGGGCAGCTTCTTTCTCGTGCTCACGCACGACCACGCGCTCGACCTGCGCATCACCGAGGCGATCCTGCGCCGCGGCGACTTCGGCTTCCTCGGGCTGATCGGCTCGAAGACCAAGCGGCAGCGCTTCATCCACCGCTTCGAGCAGCGCGGCATCGCGCCCGACGCGATCGCGCGCATGACCTGCCCGATCGGCGTGCCCGGCATCACCGGCAAGGAACCCGAGGTGATCGCGATCGCCGTGGTGGCGCAGTTGCTGCAGGCGGCGTCCGCGCCAGCAGTGCGCCGCGCGGTGCGCGAAGAGCCGGCGGAAGCGCTGGCCTGAGCGGAATTCCGGCGGCCGCTCAGGCAGCGCCGGCGGCCCCGACCGCGGAGAAGAAGTCCCCCAGCCGTCGCGGATCCAGCGCGCCCGCGCTGCGCACGCCGCTGCAGATGTCGAGCCCGAACGGGCCGACCTCGGCGATCGCCGCCGCCACGTTGCCGGCATGCAGCCCGCCGGCCAGGAACAGCGGCAGCGGCACCGCCTCGCGGATGCGGCGGCTCAGACGCCAGTCGTGCGTGCGCCCGGTGCCGCCCAATTCCTTGACCGGCAGCTTCTGGTTGCCCGAATCGAGCAGCAGCGCGTCGACCCAGGGCGCCACCGCGCGCGCCTCGTCGATCGACTCCTCGCCGCCCACGTGGATCACCTGCACCAGCTTGATGCCGGGCAGCGAGCGCCGCAGGCGGCGCAGCTCGTCGTGCGGCACGTGGTCGACGAGCTGCAGCGTCGACGTGCGGCACTGGGCATGCTGCTCGACGATGCCGTCGGCATCCTGGCGCGAGGTCAGCAGGAACGTGGCGACCGGCGGCGGCACCGTGGCGGCAATCTCGGCGATCAGCGCATCGGCGATCACGCCCGGGCCGCTGGGCATCGCCGACACCAGCCCGAGCGCCGATGCGCCGGAGGCGACCGCCAGCCGCGCCTCCTCGACGCTCGAGATACAGCAGACCTTCACGAAGGGAAGCGCGGGGTTTCGCATGGGGCAGCACCGGCGGGTTCGGGCGATGACGTGACGACATCGCGGCCCGCCCGTTTCGCCGATCGAACGACACCGGCGGAGCGGCGGCCCGGCGACGCTACCCGGGAGTATGCCGGCGGCGACGAACATCGAAGACGGACGCGCGACGAGTCCGTGTCGTTCGTCGGGACGACCGGTATCGCCATGCCGCGACCCGGCCGGATGGATCGCCGGTTGCGGTGCCAATGCGTGGGATAGCTCACGCCGGGTCCACGCTCGAGCGGCGTCGCCCGCAACCTCGCCCTGGCCGTGCCGATGTTGCGGACGAGAGGAGGAGCCAGATGGTCCGTGGCCACCCAAGGAGACCGCCTCGTGGCGGCGAAAACAGCAGAGGCGTCGTCCCTCCCCGGACGGGGTCAGATACTTGTTCGACAAAAACGGCGGTGGCGCTCCGCGCCGTTTGGCCGTTCAATACCCGACTTGACCAACGATGGCACAGACTCACAGGGAGGGCGCAGGGCGACCCCGTGGCCGACACTGCACGAGACACCGCTCAGGGACCCATCGAGTGCCACGAAGTGGCCGGCAGCGGCGGGGCGACCCGACACTGGCGCCGGTTCCGGCACCTGAAGGTCGTCGCGCCGACATCGCAGTGACGACGGTCGTCCGGATTCGACCGATGAAAAAATCATGAGGGGCATGCGGAGGGAAGAACCGTGCCACTCAGCGTATCGTGTTTGGCAGATATTCCCCCCATGGGATGACGATGGACGCGCTCAATTCAAAGTACCCTATTCACGCGGACATCGAAGTCCCCGTCGACCTGCATGCATCCTGGCAAAAGACCGTCAATCTGATGGCGGAGTGCCTGAATGTCCCGGCCGGTTTGATCATGCGCGTCCATCCCCGGGAAATCGAGGTATTGATCCGCAGCGACAATCCCGACAACGTCTACGAAGAACACGAAAGAGCGCCTCTCGATTCGGGCCTCTACTGTGAAACAGTCATGAGCACCCAGCGTGAATTGCTGGTGCCCGATGCGCTTCAGGACCCCGTCTGGGATCACAACCCGGACATCAAGCTGGGCATGATCTCCTACTGCGGGCTTCCGCTGGTCTGGCCCGACGGGCGGATCTTCGGAACGGTCTGCATCCTGGACAACCACGCGAACTACTACAACCAACTGTATCGGCGGTTGCTTGAACAGTTTCGAGACGGCATCCAGGCGGGTTTGCAGATCGTCTACGAAAACAAGGTACTGCGCGACACGCAGCGCTCGCTGTTCATCGCCATGCAGTCCGCCGAGGCCGCCAACCGGGCGAAGAGCGATTTCGTCGCCAACATGAGCCACGAATTCCGCACGCCGATGAACGCGATCATCGGCCTCACGCATCTGCTGCTGCGCGCGGAACAGACGCCGCGGCAGATCGAACGGCTCAGGAAGATCGAAACCGCGTCCAAGCACCTGCTGTCCATCGTCAACGACATCCTCGACATCTCGAAGATCGAATCCGGGAAACTCGAACTCGACGACACGAACTTCGAACTCGACGCCATGCTGGAGCAGCTCAAGTCGGTGATCGTCGATCAGGTGCAAGCCAAGGGGCTGGCGGTGGTGGTCGACGCGGGCGACGTGCCGCGCCGGCTGCGCGGCGACCCGACCCGCCTGCTCCAGGCGCTCCTGAACTACACCAGCAATGCGATCAAGTTCACCGAGCGGGGGACCCTTCTTGTTCGGGCCATCCTGCTGGAGGATCACGGTGATCAGGTGCTGGTTCGCTTCGAGGTCCAGGACCCGGGTATCGGTATTTCGCCCGAACAGATTCCACGCCTGTTCCAGGCATTCGAGCAGGGCAACCGGCCGGGCGCCGTCAACGAGGCCGGAACCGGTCTGGGACTGGCCATCACCCGGAGCCTCGCGCAATTGATGGGCGGAGATGCCGGCGCCGTCAGCGAACCCGGCAAGGGCAGCACGTTCTGGTTCACCGCCCGACTCGGGCGCGGCCAGCACGTACTGCCCGCCAGCACGACGAACGGCATCTCGTCGAATACCGAAGTCGAGCTTCGCCAGCGCCACGGCGGCGCACGGATCCTGCTGGCCGAAGACAATGAAATCAACCAGGAAGTCGCTCAGGAACTGCTGCTCGCCGCGGGTTTTTCCGTCGACATCGCCGGCAATGGCCGCGAAGCGCTGAAGCTGGCCGGCAGCAGCAGCTATGACCTGATACTCATGGACATGCAGATGCCGATGATGGACGGGCTGTCGGCAACCCGCGCCATCCGCGCCCTTCCGGGATGGGAAACCAAGCCGATCCTGGCGATGACTGCCAATATCTTCGACGAAAGCCGGCAGAACTGCCGGGAGGCGGGCATGAACGATTTCGTCACGAAGCCGTTCTATCCTGACGACCTCTACGCGGCACTTCTCAAATGGCTGCCGGCGACGCAAGGCGGCATGAGCTGAGATTCGCGGAACGCTGTACCGCGCCCGGCGCGGTACGGCGTCGGGGGCCGGCTACGCCAGCGGCGATACGCCGATCAGCCAGCGGTGCCCCCACAGCAGGAACACCCCATACAGCGCCAGGCCGCCGACCACGGCGATCGCGTCGTTGGCGGGCCGCTCCGGCGGCAGGCGGCGTGGCCGCGGCGGCCGGCGCTTGACCGAGATGCGGTCGGCAACCGCCCAGGCGAGGAAGCCGCCGAACAGCAGCAGGTCGGCCAGCGTGCCGTTGGCGAGCAAATGCGCCGTCGCCCACAGCTTGGTGGCGAGCAGCATCGGATGCTTCGCAAGCGCCTGCAGGCGCCCGGGCAGGCTGGAGGCGAACAGCAGCGGGAACACCGGCAGCATCAGCAGCAGCGCGAGGTGGCGCAGGAACAGCGGCGGCTCGTAGACGACGATCGGCGCGAGCCGCGCCTGGGCGTAGCCGTACACCAGCAGCGCCAGGCCGATGCCCGCCACCAGCGAGTACGGGCCTTTCCAGGCGCCCTCGCCACGCCGCGCCACCTGGGCATCGCGCCAGGCCGGCGCGACGATCGACACCGAATGGACGCCGAGGAACACGATCAGTCCGAGCACGAGGTACGGCATGGCGGCGGCTCACCGGAGCGGGGGAGCGGCGAGTCTAGCCCGCAGGTGTCGGCGGGGGCGGATCGGGTCCGGCGCCGCCTCAGGCCTCGTTCAGCGCCGCGAGCCGCGGCGTCGCCGACCGGGCGGCGGCACCGGCGGCCGCGCGGCCGACACGGCCCATCCGGCCGCCGGAGCGCCAGTCGTCCAGCCAGCCGGCCAGCCGCGCCGGGTCCATCGGTTCGGCATACAGGAAGCCCTGCAACTCGTCGCATCCGGCCTGCTGCAACAGCGCTTCTTCATCCGGGTGCTCGACGCCCTCGGCGACGACGCGCAGCCCCAGCGTGTGGCCGAGGCCGATGATCGCGCGCGTGATCGCCAGGTCGGCCGGGTCGTCGAGCATGTCGCGCACGAAGCTCTGGTCGACCTTCAGCTTGTCGATCGGGAACTGGTGCAGGTAGTGCAGGCTGGAATAGCCGGTGCCGAAGTCGTCGATCGACAGCGTCACGCCGATCTCCTTGATGCGCTGCAGGATCTCCGTGGTGACGATCGCGTTGTCCATCAGGAAGGTCTCGGTCAGCTCGAGCTCCAGCGCCGACGGCTCGACGCCGTGCTCGCGCAGCGCCGCCTCGATCACCGGCACCAGGCCGGCGTCGCGCAGTTGCACCGCCGACACGTTGACCGACACCGGGATCGCGCCCAGCCCGGCCGCCTTCCATGCCGCATGGTGGCGGCAGGCCTCGCCGAGTATCCAGGCGCCCAGCGGGATGATCTGGCCGGTCTCCTCGGCGATCGGGATGAAGCGGCCGGGCGGGATCGCGCCGCGGTCGGCGGTGGTCCAGCGTGCCAGCGCCTCCACGCCGACCAGCCGGCCGCTGCGGCCGTCGATGCGCGGCTGCATGTGCAGCGCCATCTCGCCGCGCGACACCGCGTCGCGCAGCCGGTTCTCGATCGCCAGCCGCTCCTGCGCCTGGGCATGGAACTCCGGCGTGAAGAACAGCGCGCTGTCGCGGCCGGCCGACTTGGCCTGGTACATCGCCGCGTCGGCATTGCGCATCAGGTGGTCGATGTCGCGCCCGTCCTGCGGGAACACGGCGATGCCCGCGCTGCACGAGACGTGCAGCTTGGCGCCGTCGACCCGATGCGGCTGGCGCACCAGCGGCACCATGCGGCCGCTGACGATCTCGTCGATCTCCTCCACGCTGGCGACGCCGTTGAGCACGACGACGAACTCGTCGCCGCCGAGCCGGCTGACGGTGTCGCCGGCACGCACCGCCTGCGACAGACGCGCCGCCACCGAGCGCAGCAGCGCGTCGCCGGCGTGGTGGCCGAGCGAGTCGTTGATGTTCTTGAAGCGGTCGAGGTCGATGAAGACCACGCCGACGTGTGTACCGTTGCGCCCGGCCTGCTCCACCGCCAGCCGCAGCCGCTCGATGCACAGCGCGCGGTTCGGCAGATCCGTCAGCACGTCGTGGTGCGCCAGGTGGTGGATGCGCGCCTCGTTGGCCTTGTGCTCGCTGATGTCCACGCAGGCGACGACGAGGTGCGTGATGCGCCCGTCCGGGCTGCGCACCGCGTTGGCGACCAGCCAGTTCGGAAACGCGTCGCCGCTCTTGCGCTGCAGCCAGACTTCGCCCTGCCAGGAGCCGCGGATCACCGCGGCCTGCCACAGCGTCGCGTAGATGGCGCTGTCGTGCTGCGGCGAGTACAGGAAGTCGGGCGTCTGGCCCGAGACCTCCGACAGGTCGTAGCCGGTGGTTCGGGTGAACGCCTGGTTGGCGGTCAGGATGCGGCGGTCCACGTCCAGGATCACGATGCTCTCGGACGAGGCCTCGAACACCTTGGCCCAGAGCTGCAACCGCGATTCGAGGCGCTTGAGGTGGTCGATCGGCGTGAAGGCGGTGAGCAGCGCGTCCTGCCCCTGGAACGACAGCCGGCGGCCCGAGAGCAGCGCCCACTGCACGCGCTCGCCGGTCTTCCAGCGCACCTCGAAGCCGTCGACGTCGCCGACGTCGCTCAGCCGCTGGAACCAGCGCGCGCGCGCCGGCGCATCGAGCGCGCTGCGCCAGGGGTTGGTGTCGACGCCGCCGAGCCAGGGCTGCGCCGGCTGGTTGGCGTGCAGCACGCGGTGCTCGGGGATCGAGGTGACGATCATCGGCGTCGGGAACGACTCCAGCAGCTCGCGCTGCGCCTCCTGCGCGCGCGCGGTGGCGACCAGTTCCTCGCGTTGGGCGCGGCTGCGGTCGAGTTCGCCGAGCATGCGGTTGAACGCGGTGACGAGCTGGCCGATCTCGTCGGTGTTCTCGTGCAGCGCGCGCTTGCTGTAGTCGCCGGTGCGGCTGACCTCGGTGGCCACGTCGGCCAGGTGGCGCAGCGGCCGCGCGATGTTGCTGGCGACGAAATAGACCAGGCTCAGGATCACGCCCAGCAGCGCCGCCGCGGTGCCCAGGTGCAGCCACATGCGGGAGAACAGGCGGTCGATGCGGGCGTCGACGAGCCCGTCGAGCTGCGTCGCGGCCTCGCGCCAGGCGCCGGCCAGCGCCGTCTCGGCGCTGCGGTAGCGCCCGGTGGCGTCGGCGCTGCGGTCGCCGGCCTGGCCGCCCGGCGACGAGCGGAAGTCCGCCAGCGCGCGGCGCAGGGCCTCGCGCGTCGGCGCCAGTCCGGTCTTCAGCGCCGGCGGGCCGGCGGCGAAGGCCTCGTCGTAGTCGGATTCGATCGCCTTCGCCAGCGCGTCGAGCTGGCCTTCGAGGATCAGCAGTTCGGTGCCGAGGCGGTCGTGCCGGTCGCCGACCGCGGCGCTGCGTTCGATGGCGCGCCGCGTCGTCTTCTCCAGCAATTCGTGCAGTTCGGCGAAACGCAGCACGACCAGCGACATCGTGTAGTAGCTGTCCAGGTCCGGGTCGAGGATCAGGTTCGACTGGTTGCCCAGCCGGGTGATCAGCGCCCGGCCCGCGTCGACCACCGTGGCGTAGGTCTGCGCGTCGCGCGGCGAGCGGGCAGCCTGCTCCAGCGCGGCGGCGTAGGTGGCCGAGACGTCGTCCGAGCGCATGCCCGCGCCGAACGCCTGTTCGGCTTCGCGCACGCGCGCGGCCGCGCCGCCGCCGGCGGAAGCGCCAGGCGCCGCCCCCGCGACCGCATCGGCGGCAAACGGTGCCGGCAGCGCGAGCAGCGTGTCGCGCACGGTGGCGATGTACTGGTTGCCGGCGACCTCCTTGCGCGCGAAGTCGATGAAGCTGAACTTCTCGTGGATCAGGATCCCCGAGACGTAGATCACCGCCGTCAGGTCCAGCAGGTAGATCAGCAGCAGCTTGCGCCCGACGGGCAGGCGGCCCACCAGATGGGCGAGAAATCCGAGCATCCGGTGCACTCCTTCGGCAGGCCGCCGCGCACCCTGCGCGTGCGGCCGTGTGAAATCAAGGGGCGCAAGAAACGTGCTTGAACACGCACCGGGCAGGTGCGTTTATCGCCCATCCCATGGGTGGCGGATCAGCGGGCGGGCGGTCTCGCCCCAGGCCGGCCCGTTCCTTCAGTTCGATTCCTTGATCAGGCGCCCCGCCGCCGACTGGATCGGCCGGGCATTCATCGGGTACAGGCGGGCGAAGATGCCGATCTGCTCCGACGAGATCGGCACCGGGTTCTTCATCACCATCCACAGCACGCCCTCGCTGCATGGCGGCGTGGTCAGCGAACCCATGTAGGTGAAGTACGAGCGGTCGGCCGGCAGCAGGCCGTTCAGGTCGATCGGCACCTGCGCCGCCACCTCCTCGCCTTTCTCGAGCGGGAGGTTGTTCCACACCGTCTGCACCAGCGGCTGCGCGCTGCCTCGGTCGAGCAGCACCGCGACCACGGCGAGCCGGCCGTCGATGTCCTTGTGCACCAGGTGGGCGACCATGTCGAACTGGCGGCCGTTGATGCGCTCCTCGGACGGCCGGTGGAAGTGGAACTGCACCAGGTCGTAGCGCCGGCCCAGCACCTCGATCGAATTGCCCGGCCCGACGTTGACCTGCACCGTGTGGCCGTTGTCGATCACGCGGAAGCCGCTCGGCCGGTAGTCGAACTGCACCGGGTCGAGCTGCACCCGGATGCCGTCGCGGATGTCGATCGGGCTCTGCCGGCGGCCGTTGCTGCACTGCGCGAACTCGGGCTTGAGCTGCGACCAGTTCTGCGGGCCGGTGTCGCCGGCGTAGTCCCAGTGGGCGGAGCCGGGGACGACGCCGGAGTGGGTGTCGGCGGCGTGCGCGTCGGCGGCCGGGCGGGCCGGCGTGCCGTGGGGCGCGGGGTCGCGCAGCTCGGTGATCATGCGCGGCGCCGCGCCGGCGACATGCAGGTCGCGCGAGTCACGCACGGCCGCCGCGTGGCCGCTGCCGGCACGCGAGACGACGCGCAGCACGTTCGGGCTGGGCGCGCCGGGCGCCTTGGTGGCGCCGAGCTTCTCGGCCAGGCGCTCACGCACGATGTCCAGCGGGTCGCGGCCGGCGGCCGGTCGTGCCGGTGCCGCGGCGGGTGCGGCGGCGGCGGCCGACGCGTCCGGTGCGGGGTGGGCCGCGGCTGCCGGAGCAGGTGCGGCGGCCGTGGTCGGCGCAGCGGCGTGGGCAGGCGCGTGGTCGTTCGCCGACGCGAGGGCGGCGGCGGCCATCAGCCACGACACGGCCACCACGCGGGCAACCGGCGTGTGCCGCGGCAGGAAGGAAAGTCGGGTCGGGCGCGTCATCTCGGTGTCTCCGGCATCGGCAGGGTCCGAGCCAGATATCGGCGCCCGGCGACCGGGCTTGAACCAAGAGGCGGTCAGCGCAGGTGCGGACGCACCCAGATCCACGCCACCAGCCCGATGCCCATCATCAGCAGCGACGCGATCGCCAGCGAGACGGTCGAGTGCATCACCAGCGGCGAGATCACGCCGGCGACGAAGCCGTTGGCCATGCTGCCGACGAAAGCCTGGAACGACGACGCCATGCCCCGGCGCTCGGGCACCAGGTCGAGCACCATCAGCGTGACGACCGGCACCATCAGCGCCCAGCCGAACGAGAACAGCGCGATCGGCCACAGCGCCCACCAGACGTGGGCGGGGAACGCCAGGTTCAGCACCACGTTCACCAGCGACACCACGAGCATGATCGCGAAGCCGTGGCGGATCTGCCGCGTCGGCGCGATGCGGCCGGCCAGCCGGCCGGACATGGCGGCGCCGGCCATGATCCCGCCGATCGTCAGCACGAAGAAGTAGAAGAAGCGCCCCGGCGGAAGCCCGAGGTGCTCGCCCAGGAAGACCGGCGCCGACAGCACGTACAGGAACATGCCGTTGAACGGGATGCCGCTGGCCAGCGTGAGCAGCAGGAAGCGCGGGTTCGCACCGAGCTGCCAGTAGCCGGCCATCAGGTGGCGCGGGTGGAACGGCTGGCGTTGGTCGAGATGCAGCGTCTCGGGCAGCAGGCGCCAGTTGGCGAACCACAGCGCAAGGCCGACCAGCGTCAGGAACCAGAAGATCGAGTGCCAGCCGACATGCACGAACAGGAAACCGCCGACCATCGGCGCGACCGCCGGCGCCACGCCGAAATAGATCGTCACCTGCGACATCACGCGTTGCGCATCGGCCGGCGGGAACATGTCGCGGATCACCGCGCGCGACACCACGATGCCGGCACCGGCCGACATGCCCTGCACCGCGCGGAAGAACACCAGCATGCCGATGTGCTGCGACAGCGCACAGCCGGCGGATGCGATCGTGAACAGCGCGATGCCCCACAGCACCACCGGCCGGCGGCCGAAGCTGTCGGACAGCGCGCCGTGGAACAGGTTCATCACCGCGAAGCCGAACAGGTAGGCCGACAGGGTCTGCTGCATCTCGACCGGCGTGGCGCCGATCGACTGCGCGATGCCGGTGAAGGCCGGCAGGTAGGTGTCGATCGAGAACGGGCCGAGCATGCCCAGGCAGGCCAGCAGGAAGGCCAGGGCCCAGCGCGGCGCGCGCCAGAGGGATTCGGCGTCGGGATTCATCGGGGCGGCGAAGTGTAAGGGGCCCGCCTCGATCGCCGACCGGGCGGGCACCCATGAAAAGTGTGAAGCGGGCCGATAGGCCGGATTCTGTGCACCCGCGACCGGCCGAAGCCGATCGCGGGCGTGACCGCCATTCCTCTGGGCCGTGCATCGCTGCACGGCTCGGTGCCACCTACCCGCACACTCCCCGGGCC
The DNA here is from genome assembly GCA_044223035.1 of Piscinibacter sp. Taxonomy (GTDB): domain Bacteria; phylum Pseudomonadota; class Gammaproteobacteria; order Burkholderiales; family Burkholderiaceae_C; genus JBGAMJ01. The sequence goes on along the minus strand of JBGAMJ010000043.1, from coordinate 26,733 downwards.
GGATCGTCGTGTGCCTATTCGGTGTTGCTGCGCGTAGAGATTGCCCGTTTCACCCGGCGCCCGGCCTTGCAGCCCGGCGCCGACTCGTCTCTGTTGCTCTGATCCTCACCTCACGGTGGACAGCCGTTAGCTGCTACGCCGCCCTGTGCAGTCCGGACCTTCCTCCCGTGCCGTGTTTCCACGCTCGCACCGGCGGCGGTCTGGCCCGCTTCACGGCGCGGATTATCGGGGCAGACGGTAGCGCACCTTGTTCGGCTGGCTCGGCGGTGCGAGTTCGAACTGATCGGGGAAGCGCTTGAAGAGCTTGGCGGGCGTCGCGCTGCGGCTCAGGACCTGCGCCGTGCGCAGGCGTTCGGAGGCGATGCGCAACTCCAGCGTCTCGCCCTGCAGCAGCTCGGGCAGCGTGTCGAGGATGCGCTGCACGTCAGGCGCCAGGACCGGCGGCGGTGGGGGCGCGGGCGGAGGCGGCGGGGCCGGCGGCAGTTCGAACAGCGGCATCGGCTCCGGCTCGGCCGCCACCACCTTGCGACGCGAGGTTGCGCGCTTGGCCGGCGGCTTGGCGGCCGTCTTGGGCGCTGCCTTGGCGGCAGACTTCGCGACGCCGCGGGCCCTGGATCGCGGCGCCGGTGCCGGCGGCTCGTCGTACGCCACGTCGCGCGGTGGGTCGCGCGGTGGGTCGCGGGGTTCGAATCGTGACTCCTGCCACAGGTCCGCCCGCGCCTCGGTGCGCGTCTCGGGCCGAGGCTCGGGTCGAGGTTCGGGCCGCGGTTCAGGCCGCGACACCGTGCGCTGCGCCCGCGCCGCGGGCCGGGCGCTGCCGCCGGAGCGCGCCTTGCGGTGCGGCAGGTCGATGAAGTCGTCGTAGACCGGCTTGGAGTCTTCGCCGGTCTTGCCTTCCTGGCCGATGCCGATCACGCGGCAACCCTTCTCGCGCAGCCGGATCACCAGCGGCGCGAAGTCGGAATCGGACGAGACGATCACCACGAGGTCGGGCCGCTCGGCGATCGCCAGGTCCATCGCGTCGACGGCGAGCGCGATGTCGGTCGAGTTCTTGCCGGTCGACAGGTTGACGATCGGGCGGATCGAATGCGACTTGAAGAGCTTCAGGTTCTTCAGCGCCGATTCGGCGGTGCAGTAGGCGCGGCGCACGTGGATCGCCCCCTGCTCGATGCGCACCTTGTCGACGGCCTGGTCGATGACGTCGGCCGACACGTTGTCGGCGTCGATCAGCAGCATCACCTTGCGCGGCGGGTTCACAGCATCCTCCAGGCCAGCGTCTCGCCGGCGCGCAGCGGCTTCAGCTCGGCCTCGCCGAAGGGCAGCGACTCCGGCAGCGTCCAGGGATCGCGGCGCAGCGTGACGGTGCCGCTGTTGCGCGGCAGCCCGTAGAAATCCGGGCCGTTGAAGCTGGCGAAGGCCTCGAAATGATGCAGCGCGCCGGCGCGGTCGAAGGCCTCGGCGTACAGCTCGAGTGCCGACAGCGCGGTGTAGCAGCCGGCGCAGCCGGAGGCATGCTCCTTCAGCGCCGCGGCGTGCGGGGCGCTGTCGGTACCGAGGAAGAAGCGCGGGCTGCCCGATGCGATCGCGGCGACCAGCGCGCGCCGGTGCTCCTCGCGCTTGAGCACCGGCAGGCAGTAGTAGTGCGGCCGCAGCGCGGCGGCGCCGGCCGCGTCGAGGAACAGCGCGTTGCGGTTGTAGAGCAGGTGGTGGGCGGTGATCGTCGCGGCGGTGCGCGGGCCGGCCTCGGCCACGTACTGCGCGGCCTCGCGCGTGGTGATGTGCTCGACGACGATCTTCAGCTCGGGGAAGTCGCGCCGCAGCCCGGCGAGCCGGGTGTCGATGAACACCTTCTCGCGGTCGAACAGGTCGACCTCGTGGTCGGTGACCTCGCCGTGCACCAGCAGCGGCATGCCGGCGCGCTGCATCGCGTCGAGCGTGGCGTGGGTGCGGCGCAGGTCGGTGACGCCGGCGGCGCTGTTCGTCGTGGCGCCGGCCGGGTAGAGCTTGACCGCGACGACACCGCCCTCGCGGGCGCGCCCGATCTCGTCCGGCGGCAGGCTGTCGGTCAGGTACAGCGTCATCAGCGGCTCGAAGGCCGAGCCGGGCGGTAGCGCCGCGAGGATGCGGCTGCGGTAGGCCAGCGCCTGCGCCGTCGTCGTGACCGGCGGCTTCAGGTTCGGCATGACGATCGCGCGCGCGAACTGACGGGCGCTGTGCGGCAGCACCGCGGCCAGCGCGGCACCGTCGCGCAGGTGCAGGTGCCAGTCGTCGGGACGGGTGATCGTGAGGGTGGCAGTCATCCCACGATTCTCGCACCGGGGTTCGCGCCCGGCGCCCTGCCCCCGAGGGACGACCGGGGGCGCGTCGGTGCAGCGGCCAGTTCAGCGGCCAGTTCAGCGGTCAGTGCTGCAGGATCTTCGACAGGAATTCGCGGGCGCGCGGCGAACGCTGTTCCGGGCTGCCGAAGAAGTTGTCGCGGGGGCAGTCCTCGACGATCTTGCCGGCGTCCATGAAGATCACGCGGTGGCTGACCTTGCGCGCGAAGCCCATCTCGTGGGTCACGCACATCATCGTCATGCCTTCGTTGGCGAGCTGCACCATCACGTCCAGCACCTCGCCGACCATTTCCGGGTCGAGCGCGGAGGTCGGCTCGTCGAACAGCATCACGATCGGGTCCATCGAGAGCGCCCGTGCGATGGCGACGCGCTGCTGCTGTCCGCCCGAGAGTTGGCCGGGGAACTTGTCCTTGTGGGCGATCAGGCCGACGCGGTCGAGCATCTTCAGGCCGCGTGTCTTGGCGTCGTCCGCCGAGCGGCCGAGCACCTTGACCTGCGCGATCGTCAGGTTCTCCGTCACGCTCAGGTGCGGGAACAGCTCGAAGTGCTGGAACACCATGCCGACGCGACTGCGCAGCTTCGGCAGGTTGGTCTTGGGGTCGGAGATGCTGATGCCGTCGACGACGATGTCGCCCTTCTGGAACGGCTCGAGTGCGTTGACGGTCTTGATCAGCGTCGACTTGCCGGAGCCCGACGGGCCGCAGACCACCACCACCTCGCCCTTCTTGATGCTGGTGGTGCAATCGGTCAGCACCTGGAAGCTGCCGTACCACTTGGAAACGTTCTTGATGTCGATCATGGCGACCCCCGGTCAACGGATGATGGCGATCTTCTTCTGCAGGCGACGCACGAGCATCGACAGGCTGAAGCAGATGACGAAGTAGACGACGGCGGCGACCAGGTAGGTCTCGACCGGACGGTTGAAGTTCTTGCCCGCGACCTCGAAGCCCTTGAGCAGGTCGTAGGCGCCGATCGCATACACGAGCGAGGTGTCCTGGAACAGGATGATGGTCTGCGTCAGCAGCACCGGCAGCATGTTGCGGAAGGCCTGCGGCAGCACGACGAGCTTCATGCACTGCGCGTAGGTCATGCCCACCGCGTAGCCGGCGAACACCTGGCCGCGCGGCACCGACTGGATGCCGGCGCGCATGATCTCGGAGTAGTAAGCCGCCTCGAAGATCGTGAAGGTGATCATCGCCGACACCTCGGCGCCCATCGGCCGGCCGATCAGGAGCGGGATCAGCAGGAAGAACCACAGGATCACCATCACCAGCGGGATCGAGCGCAGCGTGTTGACGTACGCCGCCGCGATCATCACCAGCGGCGTCTTGCCGGACAGCCGCATCAGCGCCAGCAACGTGCCGAGCGCGATGCCGCCGATCATCGCGATCAGCGTGAGCTGCACCGAGAAGATGAAGCCTTTGGCGACGAAGCCGGAGATGACGCCCCAGTTGAGGAAGCCGAAGTCGAGGTTCACTTGCCGCTCCCCATCGTGCCCGGGATGCGCACCTTGCGTTCGACGACCATCATGATGCGGTTGATCGCGAAGGCGGAGATGAAGTACAGCAGCGTGACCGCGAGGTAGATCTCGATGCCGCGCGAGGTTTCCTCCTGGGCCTGCATCGCGAACATCGTCAGCTCGGCGATGCTGACCGCGAACGCCACCGACGAGTTCTTGATGATGTTCATCGACTCGCTGGTCAGCGGCGGGATCACGATGCGGAACGCCATCGGCATCAGCACGTAGCGGTACACCTGCGGCAGCGTGAAGCCCATCGCGAGACCGGCGTAGCGCTGGCCGCGCGGCAGGCTCTGGATGCCCGCCTTCACTTGCTCGGCGATGCGCGCCGAGGTGAAGAAGCCGAGCGCCAGCACCACCAGGATGAACGACGGCACCTGCTGCAGCGAACGGAACAGGCCGGGAATCACGTGGTACCAGATGAACAGCTGGACCAGCAGCGGGACGTTGCGGAACAGCTCCGTCCAGGCCTCGCCAATGAACGACAGCCCCTTGCTCGGCAGCGTGCGCAGGATGCCTACCAGCGAACCGATCAGCAGCGCGACGACGAGCGCCGACAGCGCCACCGACAACGTCCAGCCCCAGGCCGACAGCATCCAGTCGAAGTAAGTCTGCCCCCCGCCGGTGTCCTGCTTGAACACCGCCCAATCCAGATTCATGCTGCCGCTTTCTCCGGGGCACCGCCCGGCTGAGGATCACGCGTGGGGCGCAGCGCCGGCACGCCGACGCGCCGCCCGTTCAGGCCGCGCGCCGCGCCGGAGGCCGGCGTCACGGTCCGGTCACTTCTTCGCGTAGTCTTCCATCGGCTTGTCGTTCGGGTTCGCCCAGGCGGCCTTCGTGGCCTCGCTCGGCGGCAGGCCGACCTTGGTGTTGCTCGGCGGGATCGGCTGCATGAACCACTTGTCGTACAGCTTCGCGACCTCGCCGCTCTTGATCATCGCCTTGATGCTGTCGTCGACCGCCTTCTTGAAGGCCGGGTCGTCCTTGCGGAACATGATCGCGATCGGCTCGACCGACAGCGTCTCGCCGACGATCTTGTAGTCGGCCGGGTTCTTCGACTTGGAGATCAGGCCGGCGAGGATCTGGCCGTCCATCACGAAGGCATCGGCACGGCCGGACTCGAGCAGCAGGAAGCTGTCGGAGTGGTCCTTGCCGTAGACCTCCTTGAAGTCGATGCCGCCGGCGCGCTCGTGCTTGCGCAGGGTCTGCACCGAGGTGGTGCCGGTGGTGGTGGCAACCGACTTACCCGCGAGTTGGGCGATGCTGGTGATGCCGGAGTTCGCCTTCACCGCAATGCGCACTTCCTCGACATACAGCGTGGGCGCGAAGGCCACGTCCTTCTGGCGGGTGGCGTTGTTGGTGGTGGAGCCGCACTCGATGTCGACGGTGCCGTTCTGGACCAGCGGAATCCGGTTCTGCGAGGTGACCGGCTGGTACTTGATCTCCAGCTTGGCGAGACCGAGCTGCTTCTGGATGTCGCCCAGCACGTGCTGGCAGACGTCGTAATGGAAGCCCGTGTACTTGCCGTCGCCCAGCGTGTAGGCCAGCGCCCCCGACGATTCGCGCACGCCCTGCGTCACGGTTCCGGTGTCCTTGATCTTCTTCAGCGTGTCATCGGCATGCGCGGCTCCCACAGCCAGCGCGGCGACTACAAACAGCATCGACGGTTTCATACACAGTCCTCGGGAGTTGGGATGGGATCGGATCACGGAAATTCTAGGAATCGCCGACTGCGCGCCTACGCGTGATTGCCCGGGGCATCAGGGTTTCCATCCACATGAGGGACCGCGGCCGCCGGGCCACGGATTTTGCAATGTTCATGCCCGGCACCGCACGAGACACTGTGCGAACCACCGTGCGAGCCACCGCACGAGCCACCGCACGAGCCGCCGCTTCAGCCGCGGCGCTCCACGGCCCCTGGCGTGTCGCGCAGGAATTCCCACAGCGACTGCGCTCCGAGCTTCGAGCGCCGCAGCAGTTCCGGGCGTTCGCGGTAGATGCGGATCTCCATGCCCAGCTCGCAGACGCCCGCCGGCGCCGCGCGCACCAGGCGGCGGCTCTTCAGCTCCTTGCGCACCGAACTGCCCGGCAGGAAGGCCAGGCCGTGGCCCTCCAGCGCCATCGCCTTCAGGCCCTCGGCCATGTCGGTCTCGTAGATCGGGTCGAGCAGCAGCGGCGCCGGCGACTGCTTGACGATCAGCTCGACCAGCCGGCCGAGGTAGGCGCCGGCGGCGTAGCTGAGGAAGGGCACCGCCGCCGCGCTGCCGGGCGCCGGCAGCAGGCGGAACATCGGCTGGCCGTCGGCGTCCGCGCGGGCGTACGCGGCGAGCGACTCGCGCCCGAGCGTCATCATCTCGTAGCGGTCGGGGTCGAGCTGCAGCGGCTGCGAGGCATGGTGGTAGGCGATCAGCAGGTCGCAGTGGCCCTCGGTCAGGTGCATCACCGCGTCGTGCACGTTGAGCGCGGTCAGGCGGCTCTTCAGGCCGCCGAAGCGCCGCCGCAGGTCGACCACCCAGTGCGGGAAGAAGGTGAACGCGAGCGAATGCGGCACCGCGAACTCGACCATGTCCTGCCCCGCCACCAGGTGGCCGCGCATCATGTTGCGGGTGGCCTGCAGCGCACCGAGGATCTCCAGCGCCTGCGAATGGAAGGTCTCGCCGGCCGGCGTCAGCCGCGTCGGGTAGGCCGAGCGGTCGACCAGGTCGATGCCGGCCCAGGCTTCGAGCGCCTGGATGCGGCGCGAGAACGCCGGCTGCGTGACGTGCCGCAATTGCGCCGAACGCGAGAAGCTGCGCGTCTCGGCGAGGCTGACGAAATCCTCGAGCCACTTGGTCTCCACGCGGCTCAGTGTAGCCAGCGCGCCGGCGCCGGGCGGGCTGCGGTGCCAGTAGAAGGATCAGGCCACCAGCGTGGCCGCCGCCGGCGCGCCGGACGGTGCCGCCGGGCCATCCTCGTCCGCCGGATCGGTGGCCTGCTGCAGCCGCCACATCTCGGCGTACGCACCATCGCGCGCCAGCAGTTCGGCATGGGTGCCGCGCTCGACGATGCGGCCGGCCTGCATCACGAGGATCTGGTGCGCGTCGACCACCGTCGACAGCCGGTGCGCGATGACCAGCGCGGTGCGATTGCGCGCCACGCCCTGCAGTTCGGCCTGGATCGCGCGCTCGTTGGCGGAGTCGAGCGCCGAGGTCGCCTCGTCGAAGATCATGATCGGCGGGTTCTTCAGCAGCGTGCGCGCGATCGCCACCCGCTGCTTCTCGCCGCCCGAGAGCTTCAGCCCGCGCTCGCCGACGGCCGTCTCGTAGCCCTTCGGCGTGGAGACGATGAAGTCGTGGATGCGCGCCGCGCGCGCCGCCGCCTCCACCTCGGCCGGGCTCGCGCCGGTGCGGCCGTAGGCGATGTTGTAGGCCACGGTGTCGTTGAACAGCACCGTGTCCTGCGGCACGATGCCGATGGACTGGCGCAGGCTCGACTGCGTCACGCGGCGCAGGTCCTGCCCATCGATCGTGATCGCGCCGGCGTTCACGTCGTAGAAGCGGAACATCAGGCGCGCCAGCGTGCTCTTGCCCGAGCCGGACGGCCCGACCACCGCCACCGTCTTGCCCGCCGGGATGTGGAAGCTCACGTCGTGCAGCACGCGCCGCGCCGGCTCGTAGCCGAAATCGACGTGGTCGAAGCGCACCGAGCCGTCGGTCACGCGCAGCGGCACCGCATCCGGTGCGTCGGCCACCTCGCGGTCGCGCTCGAGCAGCGTGAACATCTTGTCGAGGTCGGTCAGGCTTTGCTTGATCTCGCGGTAGATCACGCCGAGGAAGTTCAGCGGGATGTAGAGCTGGATCATGAAGGCGTTGATCATCACCAGGTCGCCCAGCGTCATGCGGCCCTCGACCACGCCGGTGGTCGCGCGCCACAGCATCGTCACCAGGCCGGCGGCGATGATGAGCTGTTGCCCGGTGTTGAGGATCGACAGCGTGGTCTGCGATTTCAGCGAGGCGCGGCGCAGCCGCTCCAGGCTCTCGTCGTAGCGGCGTGCCTCGTAGCCTTCGTTGTTGAAGTATTTGACGGTCTCGTAGTTCAGCAGCGAGTCGATGGCCTTGGTGTGCGCCGTCGAGTCCAGCTCGTTCATGCGCTTGCGGAACTGCATGCGCCAGTTCGTCACGCCGATCGTGAACGCGATGTAGAACACCAGCGCGATCACCGTGATGCCGGCGAACCACGCGTCGAACTTGATGCCCAGCAGGCTCAGCACCAGCACCACCTCGATCAGCGTGGGCACGATGCTGTAGAGCGAGTACGAGATCAGCGAATGCACGGCGCGCGTGCCGCGCTCGATGTCGCGCGTCATGCCGCCGGTCTGGCGCTCGAGGTGGAAGCGCAGGCTGAGGTCGTGCAGGTGGCGGAACACCTGCAGCGAGATGCTGCGCGCGACGCCCTCGGTCGCCTTCGCGAAGATCAGCTCGCGCAGCTCGGTGAACAGCGAGGTGGACAGGCGCAGCAGCCCGTACGCCACCAGCAGCCCGATCGGCACGACCAGCACCGCACGCGGGTCGCCGGGCGGCAGCGTGAGGTTGTCGACCAGCCGCTTGAGCAGCAGCGGCACGCTGACGTTGGCGACCTTGGCGCCGACCATGAAGCCGAGCGCGATCGCCACCCGCCAGCGGTAGGTCCACAGGTAGGGCAGCAGGCGGCGCAGCGTTTCGCGGTCGTCGTGGGCTCGCGGCGTGGACGACTCGGGTGGGGCGGAAGGCGGGCGTGCGGAACGCATCGTGGAAGAATGCCGGCAGCGAAACGACGCAGGTGACGCAATATGCCCGAGATTTCAAGCTCCGACCGCACCGAGACGCCGGGCCCGCTGGCCCCGCTGCTGTTGCACGACGGACGCGAACTGGTGATGCGGCTGCTGACGATGCCGGCCGACGCCAACGGCAACGGCGACATCTTTGGCGGCTGGATCATGGCGCAGGTCGACCTGGCGGGCGCCGTGCTGCCGGTGCGGGTGTCGCGCGGCAAGGTCGCGACCGTGGCCGTCAACGAATTCATCTTCAAGCAGCCGGTGTCGATCGGCGACCTGCTGAGCTTCTATTCGCGCGTGGTGCGGGTCGGCAACACCTCGATGACGGTGCACGTCGACGTCTACGCCGAACGCAACCCGGCCAACCCGACCGTCGTGAAGGTCACCGAAGCGAACCTGACCTACGTGGCGATCGACGCGAGCGGCCAGCCGCGGCCGGTGCCCAAGGGCTGATCGGCCGCGCGGCGCGGCCTCCCGCCGCGCAAGCGTGCCACTCAGTCGCCCTTGAAGCCCGTCGCGCGCACCACCGCCGCCCAACGCTGGGCCTCGGACTTCAGCAGCCGCTCGGTGTCGGCACGCGTGGTGCCGGTGACGGCGAATCCGGCCTCGACCAGCCGGGCGCGCACGTCGGGCGCCTGAACCGCTGCCACGATCTGCCGGTTCAGCAGGTCGAGCACCGGCGCCGGCGTTCCGGCCGGCGCGAACATCACGAACCAGGCCGAGAAATCGATCTTCGGCCAGCCCGCCTCGGCGACGGTCGGCACCTCGGGCAGCAGCGGCGACCGCGCCGGCGCGGTGGTGGCCAGCGCCCGCATCTTTCCGCCCTTGACCTGCGCCGCGCCGAGCGCCGTGGTCACGAAGGCCCCGGCGACATCGCCGGCGACGATCGCCGTCACCGCATCGCCGGTGGCTCGGTAGTGGATCGGCTCGACCTTGAAGCCCGCACCCTCCGCCAGCATCTCGGCGCCGAAGTGGCCGGGCGTGCCGGCGCCGAAGGTGCCCATGTTCACCCGGTCGGGGGCGGCCCGTGCCGCCTTGATGAAATCGGCCAGCGTGGCGTGCGGCGAGCCGGCCGGCACCACGAGCAGGAAGTCGGAGCGAACCACCTCGCTGATGCCCGCCAGCTCCCGGGCCGGGTCGTACGGCAGCTTGTGGAAGGCCGCCGGCGCGATCGAGATCGAGCCGACCTCGCCCAGCAGCAGCCCGTATCCGTCGGCCGGGCTCTTGGCCACCGCCTGCGCGCCGATCTGGCCGCCGGCGCCCGCGCGGTTGTCGACGACGACCTGCTGCTTCAGCAGGTCGCCGAGTTTCTGGCCGAGCTGGCGCGCCACCACGTCCGGCCCGGTGCCGGGCGGAAACCCCACGGTCAGGCGCAGCGGCCGCTCGGGGTAGGCCTGGGCCAGCGCGTCGAGCGGCAGCGCGGCCGCGGCGGCCAGCGCGGCCATCGCAGCCGTCATCGTGAACAGCGCGCGGCGGCGGTCGGGGTGGGTCATGGCGGGGTCTCCAGCGTCGGATCGGTCGCGGCAGTGTGGCGAATGTGCGCCGCGCGGCTGTCCACCGCGAAGTGGACAGGGATCGCCCGTAGGCCTTTCGGATGACAGCGGGCGCGGCCTGCGGTCCCCACACTGCGCCGCCTCACCGAAGCCACGCGGCACGAGCCGATCCGCCGCGCCGCGCGGAACCGAACCGAACCGGAGACCGCCCATGCAAGTCCGTCGAGACACCCCACGACACCGCGCCGCCTGGGCGGCCCCGGTGGCCGCCCTGATGCTGTCCGCCTGCGGCGGCGGCAGCGACGCGCCGCCGATCCCGCAACTGGCCGCGGCCACCGGCGCGACGCTCGGCGCCTGCGAGAGCCTCGCCGGCTTCGCCTTCGCCCGGACCACGATCACCTCGGCGGCGCGCATCGCCGCAGGATCGACAGTGACGTCGGAAGGCATCACCCACACGCTGCCCGAGTACTGCTACGTGCAGGGCCGGATGAACGAGCGCGTCAGCCCGGTCGACGGCCAGACCTACGCGATCCGCTGGGAGATGCGCCTGCCGCGCGACTGGAACGGCCGCTTCTTCTTCCAGCCCAACGGCGGCAACGAGGGCACGCTGGCGACGCCGACGGTGCAGGCCTACGGGCGCCTGCTCGGCGGCAGCCCGACTTCCACCGGCCTGGGCCGCGGCTTCGCCGTGATCACCACCGATTCCGGGCATGACGGTGCCGCCAACCTCACAGTCGCCCCCGGCATCCGCGCCCAGGTGTTCGGCCGCGACCCCGCCGCGCGCACCGAGCATGCCCACGGCTACGTGGCCAGCGTGACGCCGATGGCCAAGGCGCTGATCGCCGCCGCCTACGGCAAGGGGCCGGACCGCTCGTACATGGTCGGCTGCTCCAACGGCGGCCGGGTGGCGATGGTCACCGCCGCCCGCTACCCGACGCTGTTCGACGGCTACCTCGTCGGCGCGCCGGCAATGAACCTGCCCAAGGGCGTGGTCGGCGCGATCTGGAACGCGCAGGCGATGTCCGCGGTCTCGCCGCTGGTCGACGGCAAGGCGGACATCTCGCGCAGCTTCACCCAGGCCGACATGGACGCGGTCGCGAACCGGGTTCTCGAGCGCTGCGACGCGCTCGACGGCGCGCGCGACGGGCTGGTCTCCGACATCGCCGCCTGCCGCAGCGCGTTCAGGCTCGCCGCCGACGTGCCCACCTGCAGCGGCGCCAACGACGGCACCTGCCTGAGCGCGGCGCAGAAGTCGGTGCTCGACCGCATGATGGGCGGCGCCCGCAACGCCGCCGGCACCGCGCTGTATAGCGACTGGCCCTACGACCCCGGCATGCGTGCACCGAACTGGCGGAGCTGGCAGATGGGCGCCACCTCGAGCGCCGCAGGCCCGGCATCGGCCAGCAATCCGACCAGCCTGATCATGCAGCTGACCGGCCCGTCGATGGCCTTCATGTTCACCAACCCGCCGGCCTCGCCCGCGGTGGTCACCGGCCTGGGCAGCACGCTGTTCGACTACGTGATGGCGTACAGCATGGAGACCGACGCGCCGAAGATCTTCGGCACCGGCAACGGCTTCGCCGATTCGCCGTTCGCCGAGTTCACGCCGCCGGACCCCACCAACCTGAACGCGATGCGCAACCGCGGCGCCAAGATGCTGCTGTTCCACGGCGCCGGCGACGGCGTGTGGTCGCTCAACGACACGCTGCGCTGGTACGGCGAAGTCGGCACCCGCTACGGCCGGGACGCCGCCGCCTTCAGCCGCCTGTTCACGGTGCCGGGCATGTCGCACTGCTCCGCCGGGCCGGCCACCGACCAGTTCGACATGGTCAGCGCACTGGTCGACTGGGTGGAACAGGGCCGCGCACCCGAGCGCATCGTGGCCACCGCGCGCAGCGCCGCGCTGAACAGCGGCCTCGGCGACATCCCGCCCGGGCGCACCCGCCCGCTGTGCGCCTGGCCGCAGGTGGCGCGCTACAACGGCAGCGGCAGCCTGGAAGATGCCGCCAACTTCACCTGCCGCTGAGGTGCGGGCTGCCGGAATCGGGGCCGCCGGAACGCGGTCCGGCCGAGCGGGGGCCGCCGGAACGCAGGCCGCCGAAGCGCGCGAACAGCTCGCTGCGGAAATGAAGCCCCAGCCGCTCGAAGGCACGCGCGCGGTAGGTCTTGACGGTGGCCACCGACAACGCCAGGTCGGCGGCGATGCCGTCGTGGCTCCAGCCGCGCTGCAGGCGCTCGCAGACGTCGAGCTCGCGCGCGGTCAGCGCCGGGCAGGCGGCGGCCAGCGCCGCGCGCGGGTCGGCCGGCGCCGCGGCGGCCGCTGCCGCCTCGGACAGGCACAGATGGCGCCGCACGGTGGCGAGCACCAGCGGTGCGATGGCCGCGAGGCGCTCATGCTCGGCATCCGAGAACAGGCCCTGGTGCTCGTGGTGGTAGAGGTTGATCGCCAGCAGCGAACCGTCGTCCTCCAGCGTCGCCACCGACAGACGCTCGGCCAGGTGGTGGCGGCGGTAGATCGCCTCGCGGTGCTCGGGGTTCGGCGCGTCGTCGCCGCGCATGCGCAGCACCAGCACGCCGCCGTCGGTCGCCGCGCCACGGACCCGGTCGAAGCTGCGGTCGCGCAGGTACAGGCCACCGCGGTAGGCGTCGAAGCATTCGCGCGTGGTGTCGATCACGTCGCGGCTGGCCGAGAGGTGCAGCACCGGCGCGCGATCGCGCCACAGCCGGTAGATCGACCACGACGCCGCCTGCAGCGGGCCGTTCAGCGCGTCGAGCGCCATGCCGGGAAACCGCGCGTCGCCGATGGCGCCGATCAGCGCCGCCAGCGCGCGCTGTTCATCGGCGGGCGTTGCGCCTGCCGCCAGGGGCTGCACGGTGATCACTTGTCATCCTCCGGGTCGACGCAGGCGGGCTCGCCGGGCGGCCCGCAGGCGGCGATGATCGCAGAGTCGACCCGCACCTCCCATCAGAGTCCGCCATGACGTCCCTTCTCGCCGACGCCCCGCCCGCCCTGGTGCCGATGACGCAGATCCGCTGCGAGGTCGGCCCGCTGGTCAGCCTCGGCCCCGCGCCGGCGGGCGAACGCCGCTACGTGCCGCTGGGCGGCGGCACGGTGCAAGGCCCGGAACTCAACGGAACGCTTGTCGAAGGAGGCATCGACTGGCAGTTGCAACGCGCCGACGGCGTGCTCGAGATCGCCGCGCACTACGTGATCCGCGCCGACGACGGCGCGCTGATCGAGGTGCGCAGCGACGGCCTGCGCCACGGCCCGCCCGACGTGATGGCCCGCCTGGCCGCCGGCGACGCGGTGCCGAAGGAGGCCTACTTCTTCCGCACGCTGGTGCGCTTCACCACCGGTGCCGCCGCGTGGCAGCACCTCAACCGGGTGATGGCGATCGCGCGCGGCGAGCGGCAGGCGCGGCGGGTGGTGCTCGACCTCTATCGCCTGACCTGAGCTGAGCTGACCTGAGCAGACGGCTTCGCGGCCTCCCGCGGTGGCGCCCGGGCCATCGACGACTCGTTCAGTCGATGAAGAAGTCGAGCACGAAGTCGGTCGTGCCCGGCGTCACGCTGTAGCGCTCGAGGTCGGTCACGCCGTGGCTCGCCAGCAGTTCATCGTCGATGTGGAAATTGCCGGTGTGCGTGCGCGCATCGCGGGTCAGGATCAGGTGCGCCGCGTCGGCCAGGATCTCGGGCGTGCGGCAGCGCGAAACGTCGATGCCCGGGATCATCTGCAATGCCGCGGTGGCGATCGCGGTGCGCGGCCACAGGCTGTTGACGGCGATGCCCAGCGGGCGGAATTCGCCGGCGTGGCCGAGCGTGCACATGCTCATGCCGTACTTGGCGATCGTGTAGGCGGTGTGGTTCTTGAACCAGTGCTCGCGCATCGACAGCGGCGGCGACATCGTCAGCACGTGCGGGTTGCGCCCGGCCTCGGCCGAGCGGATCAGGTGCGGCAGCAGCGCCTGCGTGCACAGGTAGGTGCCGCGCACATTGACGCCGAACATCAGGTCGACGCGCTTCATCGGCGTGGCCGGCGTCGGCGTCAGGCTGATCGCGCTGGCATTGTTGACCAGGATGTCGACGCCGCCGAAGTGCTCCACCGCCTGCGCGACCGCGGCCTGCACGCTGGCCTCGTCGCGGATGTCGGTCTGCACCGCGAGCGCCCGGCCGCCGGCGGCTTCCACCTCGGCGGCGGCGCTGTGGATGGTGCCGGGCAGCTTGGGGTTGGCGTCCGCCGTCTTCGCGGCGATGACGATGTTGGCGCCGTCGCGCGCCGCGCGCAGCGCGATCGCGAGGCCGATGCCGCGCGAGGCGCCGGTGATGAACAGGGTGCGGCCTTCGAGGCTCATGGCGTGTCTCCGGGAATGGGGGTTGGATGCCGGCGCGAGGAACCGGGTGCCGCGCGCTTGTCGCCGCGGCGGCGCGGGGTGCCGGGCCGCTCAGGCAAACGGCGTGAAATCGGGCTTGCGCTTCTGGAAGAAGGCGCTGAACGCCTCCTTGGCTTCGGGGCTGGACAGCCGGCGGCGGAAGACCTCGGCCTCGGCCTCGATCGCCGCCAGCACCTCGTCGCGCGTGGCGCGGCGCAGCAGCGCCTTGGTCTCGCGCACCGCGGCCGGCGGCATCGCGTTGAAGCGCTCGGCCATGCGCAAAGCGTGCTTGATCACTTCGCCGGCCGGCAGCACCGCGTTGGCGATGCGGCAGTCGACCGCCTCCTCGGCATTGAACGGATCGCCGAGCAGCAGCTTCTCCGCCGCCTTGACACCGCCGGCGAGCCGCGGCACGAGCAGGCTGGAGGCGAACTCCGGCACCAGGCCGAGGCTCGCGAACGGCATCGAGAAGCGCGCCTCGTCCGACACGTAGACCAGGTCGCAGTGCAGCAGCATCGTGGTGCCGATGCCGATCGCCGCGCCCGTCACCGCAGCCAGCACCGGCTTGCCGACGCCGACGAGCGCGCGCATGAAGCGGAACACCGGCGCGTCCAGATCCTGCGGCGGGCGCTGCAGGAAATCCTCCAGGTCGTTGCCGGAGGTGAACACCCCCGGCTGGCCGGTGATCAGCACGGCGCGCACCGCGGCGTCGGCATCCGCCGCCTGCAGCGCCGCCGCCATCGCCGAATACATGTCAGCGGTCAGCGCGTTCTTCTTTTCCGGGCGCGCGATCTCGATGATCGCGACGCCGTTCAGCGTGGCGGTGCGGATGCTCATGGGGCCTCCGTCAGACGCGCTCGAAGATGCCGGCCGCGCCCTGGCCGGTGCCCACGCACATCGTCACCATGCCGTACTTGAGCTGGTGGCGGCGCAGCGCGTGCACCACGGTGGCGGCGCGAATCGCGCCGGTGGCGCCCAGCGGGTGGCCGAGCGCGATCGCGCCGCCCATCGGATTCACTTTCGCCCGGTCGAGCCCGACGCTGTCGATCACCGCCAGCGCCTGCGCGGCGAAGGCCTCGTTCAGCTCGATCCAGTCCAGGTCCGACGACTGCAGGCCGGCATAGCGCAGTGCCGCCGGAATCGCCTCGATCGGACCGATCCCCATGATCTCGGGCGGCACGCCGCGGCTCGCGAAACTGACGAAGCGCGCCAGCGGCTGCAGGCCGAACTGGTGCACCGCCTTTTCGCTGGCGAGGATCAGGCAGCCGGCGCCGTCGGACGTCTGTGAGCTGTTTCCCGCGGTCACCGAGCCCTTGGCGGCGAACACCGGGCGCAGCTTGGCCAGGCCCTCGGCCGAGGTGTCGGGGCGCGGGCCTTCGTCGATGTTCACGCGGCGCGTCGCCACCGTTGTGCCGCCGGTGGCCAGGTCGGGCGTGCGCGACACCACGTCGACCGGCGTGATCTCGTCGGCGAATTCACCCTCAGCGATCGCCTTCAGCGCGCGCTGGTGCGACTGCAGCGCGAACGCATCCTGCGCCTCGCGGCTCACCTTCCATTGCGCCGCGACCTTCTCGGCCGTCAGCCCCATGCCGTAGGCGATGCCGACGTTCTCGTCCTTCGCGAACACCGCCGGGTTGTACGACGGCTTGTTGCCGCCCATCGGCACCAGGCTCATGCTCTCGCAGCCGCCGGCGATCATCACGTCGGCCTCGCCGACGCGGATGCGGTCGGCGGCCATCTGCACCGCCGTCAACCCCGACGCGCAGAAGCGGTTGACGGTGACGCCGCCCACGCCCGCCGGCAGCCCGGCCAGCAGCGCGCCGATGCGCGCCACGTTCATGCCCTGCTCGCCCTCGGGGAACGAACAACCGACGATCGCGTCCTCGATCGCCTTCGGGTCCAGCGTGGGCACCTGGGCCAGTGCGCCGCGGATCGCGGCGACCAGCAGGTCGTCCGGGCGGGTGTTGCGGAAATAGCCTCGGCCGGACTTGCCGATCGGCGTGCGGGTGGCGGCGACGACGTAGGCGTCCTGAACTTGCTTGCTCATCTCGATGACTCCGTTCGTTGGACGCTCAATTGCGCACCGGCTTGCCGGTCTGCAGCATGCCCATGATCCGTTCCTGCGTCTTCGGGTGCTCCAGCAGGCTGCAGAAGCGCTCCCTCTCCATCGCCATCAGGTACTCCTCGGTGACGAGCGAGCCGGCGTCGACATCGCCGCCGCACACGACCTCGGCGATCGCGGTGGCGATGCGGTGGTCGTGCGCGCTGATGAAGCCGCCGTCGCGCATGTTGGCGAGCTGCGCGGCGATCGTCGCGATGCCGTTGCGGCCGGCCACTGGGAACGGCGCGCGCACCGGCGGCCGGTAGCCGCTCTCGTACAGCGCACGCACCTGCTGCTGCGCCACGTGCAGCAGCTCGTCCTTGTGCGGCACGATCGCATCGCTCCACAACAGGTAGCCGATCTTGCGCGCCTCGATCGCGCTGGTGCCCACGCGCGCGGTGGCGGCGCTGCCGAAGCCGTCCTTCAGGAAGGCGAGGATGTCGGCGTTCGCGTTGCCGGCCGCGGCCATCTCGGCGGCGCGGCGGGCGATGTAGGTGAGCCCACCGCCGCCCGGGATCAGGCCGACGCCGACCTCCACCAGGCCGATGTAGGTCTCCATCGCGGCGACGCGGCGCGCACAGTGCACCGCCAGTTCGCAGCCGCCGCCCAGCGCCAGCCCGCGCATCGCGGCCACCACCGGCACCGTCGCGTAGCGGATGCGCAGCATCGCGTCCTGCAGCTTCTTTTCTTCCGGCGCGATGCCCTTGGCGCCGCTCTTCATGAACACCGGCATCAGCGATTCGAGATTGGCGCCAGCCGAGAACACGTCGTCCGGCGACCAGATCACGAGGCCCTGGTAGCGCTGCTCGGCGATGTCGACGGCGCGCAGCAGGCCTTCCGTGACGAGCGGGCTGATCAGGTGCAGCTTGGCGGTGATGCTGGCGATCAGCACCTGGCCGTCGAGCGTCCAGACGCGGATCTCGTCGTTGCGGAATTCCTCGGTGCCGGCCTTCAGCGCGGGCGTGGCCGCGGCGCCGAACACCGTCTCGGGGAAGGGCTGGCGCTGGTACACCGGCAGCGTGCTTGGCGCGACGAAGCGTGCATGCGCGGCGCTCCACGAACCCTCAGGCAGGTGCACCCCGCGATTGCGCGCGACCGGGCCATCGAACACCCAGGCCGGCAGCGGTGCGCTGCTCAGCGCGCGGCCGGCGTCGATGTCTTCCTTCACCCAGGCCGCCACCTCGCCCCAGCCGGCCGCCTGCCACAGCTCGAACGGGCCCTGCTGCATGCCGAAGCCCCAGCGCATCGCGAAATCGACCTCGCGGGCGCTGTCGGCGATGTCGGCCAGATGCACCGCGGCGTAGTGGAAGGCGTCGCGCAGGATGGCCCAGAGGAACTGCGCCTGCGGGTTCTTCGATTCGCGCAGCAGCTTCAGCCGCTCGGCCGGCGCCTTCTTCAGGATGCGCGCGACGATCTCGTCGGCCTTGCCGCCGCCGGCCACGTACTCGCCGCTGGCGGCGTCGAGGCGCAGGATGTCCTTGCCGACCTTCTTGTAGAAGCCCGCGCCGGTCTTCTGGCCCAGCGTGCCCTTGGCAATCAGCGACGACAGCACCGCCGGCGTGGCATAGCTCGGGTAGAACGGATCGTCCTGCAGGTTGTCCTGCAGCGTCTTGATGACGTGCGCCATCGTGTCCAGGCCCACCACGTCGGCGGTGCGGAAGGTGCCCGAGCTGGCGCGGCCGAGCTTCTTGCCGGTCAGGTCGTCGACCACGTCGAACGCCAGGCCGAAGGTCTCGGCCTCTTTCATCGTCGCCAGCATGCCGGCGATGCCGACGCGGTTGGCGATGAAGTTCGGCGTGTCCTTGGCCCGCACCACGCCCTTGCCGAGCGCGGTGGTGACGAAGGCTTCGAGCTGGTCGATGATCTCCGGCCGCGTCGCCGGCGTCGGGATCAGTTCCACCAGCGCCATGTAGCGCGGCGGGTTGAAGAAGTGGATGCCGCAGAAGCGCGGCTTGATCTCCTCGGGCAGCACCTCGGACAGCCGGGTGATCGACAGCCCCGAGGTGTTGCTCGCGACGATCGCGTGCGGCGCCACCGCCGGCGCGATGCGCCGGTACAGGTCGAGCTTCCAGTCCATGCGCTCGGCGATCGCCTCGATCACCAGGTCGCAATCCTTCAGCAGGTCCAGGTGTTCCTCGTAGTTGGCCTGCTGGATCAGCGCGGCGTCCTCCGGGATGCCCAGCGGCGCGGGCCTCTGCTTCTTCAGCGCCTCGACGGCGCGCGTCACGATGCCGTTCTTCGGCCCGTCCTTGGCCGGCAGGTCGAACAGCACGACCGGCACGCGAACGTTGACCAGATGGGCGGCGATCTGCGCGCCCATCACGCCGGCGCCGAGCACCGCGACCTTGCGCACGGGGAATCGAATCATGGGTAGTTCCTTGGTTGCAGCCCGGTGCGTCACTCGACGCGGATCCAGACCTGGGTTCGATAGAACGGGCCGACGTAGCCCCGCATCTCCAGCTTGCGTCCTTCGTCCACCGGCTTGAGGCGGGCCCTGTACACCTTGCCGTTCTTGGGATCGAGCACGTCGCCGCCGTCCCAGAGGGCAGCATCGCTGGCGTTGTGGCGGAGGTCGCGCAGGATGGTCAGGCCGACGATCGGCTTGTCGCGGCGATCATCGCTGCACTTGTCGCACACCGCGTCGGGCGCGACCGTGGGGTCGAGCAGTTTCTCGATCCGGCCCGTCAGCACGCCGCCGGATTCGGCGATGCGCACCAGCGACTTTTCCTTCTTCGTGTCGTCGTCGACCGTCTTCCACAGCCCGACCGGCGTGGACTGCGCCGCGGCCAATGCGTGGACGGA
This sequence comes from Piscinibacter sp., assembly GCA_044223035.1. Lineage (GTDB taxonomy): Bacteria > Pseudomonadota > Gammaproteobacteria > Burkholderiales > Burkholderiaceae_C > JBGAMJ01. Next base: position 7,320 of record JBGAMJ010000043.1, on the reverse strand, counting down.
CACGAGGGCGGCGGCCAGGGCGATGTTCTTCTTCTTCAGCATGGGACGGTCTCCTCCGTCGTTGGGAATCTTCTTCGTGTGATCGGCGTCGGCCCGGGCGTCAGAACAACGCCGCGTCCAGTGCCATCAGCGTCGCCGGGCCCGAGCGCGCAGTGCGGATCAGCGTTGCCGTCTCGGGCAGCAGCCTGGCGAAATAGAAGCGCGCCGTCGCGAGCTTCGCGACGTAGAACGGATCGCCGCCGCCCTGCTTGGCCAGCGCCACCTTGGCCATGCGCGCCCAGAAGTAGGCGAACACCAGATGGCCGCAGACGCGCAGGTAGTCCACCGCCGCGGCGCCCACCTCGTCGGCGTTCTGGAAGGCCTTCATGCCGAGCTCGGTGGTCAGCTTGGTGACCTTGTCGCCCAGGTCCGCCAGCGGGTTGACGAACTCCTGCATCTCCTCGACCACGCCCTCCTCCTCGACGAACTCGCGCACGATCGCGCCGAACTTCTTCAGCTTCGCGCCGTTGTCGGCGAGCACCTTGCGGCCCAGCAGGTCAAGCGACTGGATCGTGTTCGTGCCCTCGTAGATCATGTTGATGCGCGCGTCCCGCACGAACTGCTCCATGCCCCATTCGCGGACGTAGCCGTGGCCGCCGAACACCTGCAGGCAGCCGGAGGCGGCGATCCAGGCGTTGTCGGTCAGGAAGGCCTTGACGATCGGTGTCATCAGCGCCACCAGGTCGGCGCTGTCGCGGCGCACGTCCTCGTCGTCGGACGACAGCTCCTTGTCGATCAGCAGCGCCGTCCACATCGCCAGCGCGCGGCCGCCTTCGGCATAGGCGCGCGCGGTCAGCAGCATGCGGCGCACGTCGGGGTGCACGATGATCGGGTCGGCCGGCTTGTCCACCGCCTTCGCGCCGGTCAGCGAGCGCATCTGCAGGCGGTCCTTCGCGTAGGCCGCGGCGTTCTGGTAGGCCACCTCGGTCAATCCGAGCGACTGCATGCCCACGCCGAGGCGGGCCGCATTCATCATCACGAACATCGCCGCAAGGCCCTTGTTCGGCTCGCCCACCAGGCTGCCGACGGCGTCTTCGAGCACCATCTGCGCGGTCGCGTTGCCGTGGATGCCCATCTTGTGCTCCAGCCCGCCGCACCAGATGCCGTTGCGTTCGCCGAGGCTGCCGTCGGCGTTCACGCGGAACTTCGGCACCAGGAACAGCGAGATGCCCTTGGAGCCCTGCGGCGCGTCCGGCAGGCGCGCCAGCACCAGGTGGACGATGTTCTCGACCAGGTCGTGCTCGCCGGCCGAGATGAAGATCTTCTGGCCGGTCAGGCGGTAGTTGCCGTCGCCGGTCGGCTCGGCCCTGGTGCGCAGCAGGCCGAGGTCGGTGCCGCAGTGGGGTTCGGTCAGGCACATCGTGCCCGTCCAGTGGCCGCTGGTCAGCTTGGGCAGGTACATCGCCTTCTGCTCCGGCGTGCCGTGCGCCTGCAGCGCCTCGTAGGCGCCGTGCGACAGGCCGGGGTACATCGTCCACGCCTGGTTGGCCGCGTTCAGCATCTCGTAGAGCGCCTGGTTCAGCAGCAGCGGCAGGCCCTGGCCGCCATAGGCCGGGTCGCAGCTCAGCGACGGCCAGCCGCCGGCGACGTACTGCGCATAGGCTTCCTTGAAGCCGGCCGGCGCCTTCACCGCGTGGGTCGTCTTGTCCAGCGTGCAGCCTTCGGCATCGCCGGACTGGTTCAGCGGCTGGGTCACCTCGGCGGCGAACTTGCCGGCCTCCTCGAGGATGGCGTTGATCGTGTCGGCGTCGACGTCCGCATGCGCCGGCAGCGCCCGGAGTTCGTCGGCAGCGCCGAGCAGTTCGTGCATCACGAACTGCATGTCGCGCAGCGGCGGGTTGTACTGGGGCATGGCGTGCTCCTGTGCTCGGGAAGTGGGGAAGGAAGAGCCGCGGGCTCAGCGGCGGGTCTGGATCGGCGGAACTGGAGCAGCGGTCTCGTAGTGGCTGACGACGCGTTCGAAGCCGATGCGCGCGCGGTCCGGCGCGCCGGGAATGCGCAGGAAGCGGGCGTCGTGGTGCAGCGCCAGGATCAGCCCGTGGAGCTCGAAGAGCATCTGCATCGGGTCGGTCTCCGCGCGCAACTGGCCTTCGTCGATCGCCAGGCGGATCGCGCGCTCCAGCGCGTTGTGCCAGGTCTGAACCATCGTGGCCAGCGCGTCGCGCACCGGGCCGGGCCGGTCGTCGAACTCGACCGCGCCGCTGATGTAGATGCAGCCCGAATCGAGCTCGACCGACACCCGGCGGACCCAGCGCTCGAACAGCGCCCGCAGGCGCGGCAGCCCGCGCGTCTCGGTGATCGCCGGGAAGAAGACCTCCTCCTCGAAGCGCGCGTGGTACTCGCGCACGACCGAGATCTGCAGTTCCTCGCGCGAGCCGAAGTGGGCGAACACGCCCGACTTGCTCATGTGCATCACCTCGGCGAGCGCCCCGATCGACAGGCCCTCGAGCCCCATGTGCGAAGCCAGCGCCAGCGCGGCGTCGAGAATCGCGGCCTTGGTCTGCTGGCCCTTGGGCGGTGGCTTGGTCGCCGGGCGCGGCACGGCGGACGCGTCGCGCGGTACGTTGGCGGTGGGAGATGTCACGGTGGGTCGGGTCGGCAAGCCCGATAAACGAACGATCGTTCTATTTTGCAGAAAACCAGGGGTCGAGCGCAAGTCGCTCCCGGCTTTTTTGTAGGCAGACCGGTCTATTGCGCGACCGCGGCCGGCATCGCACCCGACATCGATGCGCCGGCACGCACCACGCCGAGGCGCGGGCCCCACACCGGCGACGCCACGTCGACAAGCCCCGAACCATCCAGCAAACTGATGATGCGGTGCAACAGCGGTCGAGAGGAAGATGGCGAATCAGGAGGTCGGAGGGTGGGAGTCGGACATCGGCGGTCGCGCCACGCGCGTGCTGCTGGTGATCGACATGGTCGAGTCCGTGAGCCTGATGGAGGCCCACGAGGACGACGTCATCGCCCGCTGGCGCGGCTACGTGGTCAAGGTGCGGTCCGAGGTGCTGCCACGGCACCGGGGCCGCCTCGTCAAGAGTCTGGGGGACGGTTTGCTGCTCGAATTCCAGGACGCGGTATCGGCGGTGCATGCGGCAGTCGATCTGCAGCAGGGCATCGGCCCGTTCAATGACGGCTATCCGCCGGAGCGGGCGATCCACCTGCGCGCCGGTGCGCACATCGCCGACGTCGTGATCGACGAGCTCGATGTCTACGGCAGCGGCGTCAACCTGGCGGCGCGCCTGAGCACGCTCGCCGGCCCGGGCGAGACGGTGATCTCCGCCGAGCTGCGCGACCGCATCGTCGTCGGCTACGACGCCGACGTGGTCGACCTGGGCGACTGCGAGCTCAAGGGCATCGCCCAGCCGGTGCGCGCGTTCCGCCTCGGCGGCGAGCCGCCGAAGCACGTCGGCCGCGCCGGCAACCTGCAGTCCGGGCGTACCGCGGTCGCGGTGCTGCCGCTGACCGCCGCCGGCGACAGCGGCGACGTTCGCGCCGCCGGCTTCTGGCTCGCCGACAGCGTGATCCAGCTGCTGTCGTCGACCCGGCTGTGGCGCGTGATCTCGCGGCTGTCGACGCACGCACTCGTCGGCCGCGAGGCCGGGCCGCAGGACATCGCCGAGGCGCTCGGCGTGTCGTACATCGTCTGCGGCTCGTGCCAGGTGATCGGCGGCAAGCTGTTCGTCTCCTATGAACTGGTCGACGTGCAGGATTCGTCGGTGCTGACGGCCGGCCGGCTCGCCGGCAGCATCGAGGCGCTGGCCGAGCCGGACGAACCGCTGTCGACGGCGATCGCCTCGGACGTCTGCCGCCACCTGCTCGAGGCCGAACTGGCGCGCTCCGACTCCCGGCCGCTGCCGACGCTGCGCAGCTACTCGCTGCTGCTCGGCGGCGTGGCGCTGATGCACCGCATGTCGCAGCGCGACGTGGTGCGTGCGCGCGACATGCTCGAGCACCTGCGCGACCGCCATCCCCATTCGCCCGAACCGCGCGCCTGGCTCGCGAAGTGGCACGTGGTCAACATCGTGCAGGGCTGGAGCAGCGACGCCAAGCTCTACGCCCGGCGCGGGCATGACCTGCTGCGGCGCGCGCTCGACGTCGACCCGAAGCATTCGCTCGCACTGTCGATCGACGGCCTGATCGCCGTGTTGCTCGAAGGCGACCTCGAACGCGCGCAGGCCCGCTACGACGCCGCGCTCGCCGCCAACCCGAACGAGGCGCTGGCCTGGCTGTTCCAGTCGGCGCTGCACGCCTACCATGACCGCGGCGACGAGGCGATCGCCGCGTCGTCGACCGCCATCGCGCTGTCGCCGCTGGACCCGATCCGCTACTTCTTCGACAGCTTCCACGCCCACGCGCTGCTCGCCGCCGGCCGCCTGGACGACTCGATCCAGCGCGCCCACCTCTCGCTGCGCAACAACGGATCGCACGTGCCGACGCTGCGCACGCTGGCCATCGCCCAGTCGCTCGCCGGCGAGGGCGATGGCGCCCGTGCCACCGTGCTGCGCCTGCGCGCGATGCAGCCGGCCTACACCGTGTCGACGTTCCGCGACAGCTACCCCGGCCGCCACAGCCCGCGCGCGCTGCTGTACGCGGAAGCGCTGGCCGACGCCGGCCTGCCCGACCGCTGAACCGGGCTCACGCGCAGTCGATCGTCACACCCTTCCCGCATTCCCGCCCGATTCCCGCCCCCACCTCGCCTGCCCCGCCCGCCACCCTTCACCACACGGAGTCCCCATGCCCGGTTCCTCGCCGCAGTCCGCAACCAACACCTACAACGGCGGCCACACCTACAACGGCGGGCACACGTACAACGGCGGGCACACCTACAACGGGGGCCACACCTACAACGGCGTCAGCAACTTCGCCGGCGTGTCCGAGCCCTACGGCTATGCGCCAGGCAATGCGATGCTGGTCGACGCGCTGGCGCAGACGCGCGACGAACTCGTCGCGAACGCTTTCCCGGCGGTGATCGGCGACGAGATCACGCCGAGCGGCACGATCTGGACCGGCCTGCCCGGCGAACTGCCGCCGCTGGACGCGCCGGCGCCCTTCGATCGCTGGGGCGCCGAGCCGCGCCTGTCGCTGATCCAGTTCGATCTGCTGTCGAGCGTGGTGTTCGAGCGCGTGGACAACGTCACCGTCGCGCTGCGCGGTCACCAGTTCGGCGCCCGCGCGCCGGAAGCGCTGCTGACAATCACCCGGCCGACGCGCACGCAGTTCTTCGACCAGTTGCCGCTGGTCGACGCGCGCGTGCCCGAGCGTTCGGGCCGCACCGTCGAGGTCCTGACGCAGACGGCGCCGCCGACCGCGTACTTCGCCGCGATCGTGAACCTGCAGACCGGCCGCCACGTGAAGACGCTGGAGCTGCTGAACGTGGCGCTGCAGTTCGCCTACGTCGTCGGCCAGCGCTTCAAGCATGCGTTCAACTGCCCGCGGCCGAGCGACTACTCGGCCACGATCCAGCCGATGATCGAGGTGCCGCAGCACGGCAGCTTCCCGGCCGGCCACGCGATCGAAGGTCACCTGACGGCGAGCATCCTGCAGACGCTGGTACCGCGCGTCGGCCCGCTGGCCGCCGGCTACCTGCGCCAGCTCGCCTTCCGCATCGCCGACAACCGCGTGGTCGCCGGCGTGCACTTCCCGGTCGACTGCGTGGTCGGCCGGCTGATCGGCGACACGCTCGGCGCTTATTTCCTGTCGATGTGCGGCATCAGCGGCGCCGTGGTGCAGCACGGCCGCTTCGACCCTGCCATCCACTCGCTGATCCCGGCCGCAAGCGACCCGGCCTTCGGCCCGCAGCACGCCACCTTCGTGCCGTGGACGAGCGGCGCGGTGGCCAGCCCGCTGCTGCAGCGGCTGTACGCCGCCGCGCAGGCCGAGTGGTCGCTGGGCTGAGCGGCATGCCGCCCTGGAACGCCGCGCCGGCGCCGACCGGCGATCCCTACCTCGACTGGGCCACCGCCACCGGCTTCGACGGCCACGCCGGCGCGCCGACCGGCAGCGCCCGCATCCCGGTGCTGATCGACCCCGGCAGCACCGATCCGGCGTTGCTCGCGGCCGGCGGCCTGGCGCAATTCCCGGGCCTCTACGCCAGCGACCCGCCGGCCGGCCTGCGCACCGCCTTCGTCGAGCGCGATCAGGTCGGCACGCTGCAGGCGCAGGTGGCGGGGCTGGAGCTGTCGCGGCCGGTGCTGGCCGCCAGCGTCGACACGCTGCCGCCCGCGCCCACGCCGAATCTCGCCGGGCGCACCGTGATCGCGGTGATCGACCGCGGCTGCGCGCTACTGCACGCGTGCTTCCGCCATGCGTGGACTGGCGCGGGCAGCCGCTCGACGCGGATCTGGCGCGTCTGGGACCAGGGCCGCGCCGCGGCCGGCGCACCGTGGCGGGTGCCCGCGGGTGTCGGCTACGGGCGCGAACTGGGCTGCGTCGACATCAACGCGCTGATCGCGCGCGCGGCCCTCGGCGAATCCGAGGCGTCGCTGTACCGCGAGATCGGCTGGCTGGTCGACGCCCAGGGCCGCATGCCGGCGTTCTCGCACGGCAGCTTCGTGCTCGACTGCGCGGGCGGGCTGGCCGGCACCGGCCAGGTCTCGCCCGGCGGCCTGTGGGCGGCCAAGCCCGATGTGCCGGATGCGGCGAGCGCAGCCGACCTGATCTTCGTCAGCACGCCCGAGCTCGCCGACGCCGACCGCACCGGCGCCGGCTCGTCGAGCTACCTGCTCGACGCGCTGCGCTACGTGCTGGACCGCGCCGCCGGCGCGCACCAGATCGTCGTCAACTTCAGCATCGGCGCCCAGGCCGGCCCGCACGACGGCCAGGCGCTGTTCGACCGCGCGGTGCGCCAGCTGCTCGACGCGCACCCGGAGCTGGCGATCACCGTGGCCGCCGGCAACGGCCGCGGCCAGCGCTGGAACGCCAGCGGCACGGTGCCGGCCGCGGCGCAGGGGCCCTGCACGCTGGCCTGGCGCACCCATGCCAACGACACCACCGACAGCTTCGTCGAACTGTGGTTCGATGCGCCCGGCGTCGAGCTGCAGCTCGAGTCGCCCGCCGGCGAACTCTCGGGCTGGGTCGCCGCGGGCAGCGCCTGCGAGCTGCGCGCCGGCAGCGGCCCGGTGCTTGCGCGCCTGGCCGCGCTCGGCTCCACGGCGCTCGGCGACGGGCCGATGGCGCTGCTGTCGCTGAAGCCGTCGATCGGCGCCGCCCGCGGTTCGGCCGCCGCCGGGCGCTGGATCGTGCGCCTGCGCACCGCGCCGGGCGCGCCCGCCGTCGGCTTCG
>JBGAMJ010000237.1:0-4698 GCA_044223035.1 Piscinibacter sp. | reverse complement strand
ATCACCTTGCGGTTTGTGCGCCGTGCCTGCCAGGCCTGCCACAGCTTGCGCAGCACGAACAGGCCGACGATGCCGCCGATCAGCGACCAGCGCGCCCATTCCGGCTCCAGCGGGTGCCACAGCCGGCTGCCCGCGCCCAGCGCCAGCAGCGGCCCCACCCACCAGATCACCAGCGACAGCGCCAGCACGCCCAGCGCCAGCAGCAGCCAGGGGTGGAAGATCAGGCCGAGCAGCTTCTTCATCGTCACTTGCCCGCCGGGGCCGGCGTGGGCACCGGGGCGGGCACGGCCGGCACGGTGGTGGCGGCTGCCGCGCCGGCGGAGGCGCGCCCCTCGGTGAACAGCGTGATCTCGACGCGGCGGTTCAGCGCCTTGTTCGTCGGGCTGTCGTTCGGCACCACCGGCTCGCCGTCGGCGCGGCCTTCGGCGCGCACGCGCTCCGCCGGCACGCCGTGGGCGACCAGGATGTCCTGCACGGTGCGCGCGCGCTCCTCCGACAGGTGCCAGTTCGACGGGAAGCGCGCGGTGCGGATCGGCGAGTTGTCGGTGTGGCCGGACACGACGACGCGCCCCGGCACCTCCTTCAGCGCCTCGGCGATGCGCTTCATCAGCGCCTCGCGCTGCGGCGACAGCGTGGCGCTGGCGGGGGCGAACAGGCCGTCGCCGCGCACCGTGACGACGCTGCGGTCGACCTCGTCGCGCACCGTCACCAGCTCCGCCTTGATCTCGCTCTGCAGGAACTGCGCGAGCCGCGGCTTGGCCGCCGGCTGCTTGACCGTGGGCGTGGGCGGCGGCAGGCGCAGCGACTGGATCTTGGCGTACACCGGGTCCGACAGCCCGCCGAGCGCGAAGCTCGCGCCCAGGTAGGCGCCGACCAGCAGCAGCGCCGCCACCGCCGCGCTGACCCACAGCGGCAGCCAGCTCAGCAGCGTGCGGCGCTTCGGCGTCTCGCCGCGCCAGTTCTGCGCCAGCGCGGGCGGGTAGTCGCCGCGCTCCTTGCGGATGATCTGCGCCAGCCGCTCTCGCACCGATTCGAGCTGGGCGCGCCCGCCGTCGATCACCCGGTAGCGGCCTTCGAAGCCGAAGCACAGCACGGCGTAGATCAGTTCCAGCAGGTCGCGGTTGGCGGACGGGTTCTGCGCCAGCTTGGCCATCAGCTGGAACACCTTCTCGCCGCCGCCGGTCTCGTTGTGGAACATCGCCAGCAGGCTGTGCCGGTTCCACTGGCCGGAGGCGCCCCAGGGCATCGTCGACGCCACCTCGTCGATCAGCGTGCACAGGATGTAGCGGGCCGCCAGCACGCGCTCCGGGCCGATGCCGGCGGCGCGCGACTGCACCTCGAATTCGCGCAGGCCCTGGGCGATCGATTCGCGCAGCCCGGCGGGGTCGGGCAGATGGGTGGTGGCGCGGATCTGCGGCACCAGCGCGAGCAGCCGGTTGGCCTGCGCCACCAGCGGGTTCAGGCCGCTGGTGCCCAGGCCGATGTCGGCGGCCACGTCGGCCGGCGCCGGCACCGCGCGCGGCGCGGGCCGGCAGCGTCGGCGCGCGCGCCGGGGGTCGGCCGGATGAAGGTCTGCCCGCCGGGCGCTTCGCCGAAGGGGTCGGCGAACGGATCGTCAACGGGGCCGGCCATCGCGTCGCTCGCCCGCCCCGGCTACTTGCGGATCGCCCACAGCTCGAGCTCGAGCCCGGGGAAATCGCCCGCGATGTGCAGCGCGACGTTGCCCGACTTCTCGATCGGCTTCCACAGCTCGCCGCCGCGGTCGAGCTCGAAGTAGTAGAAGCCGGCATGGAACGGCAACTGCCGCGGCGCCACCGGCAGCTGGCGCAGGCCGACGCCCGGCAGCGCCGACTTCACCAGGTCGCGGATGCGGTCGACCGGGCCGATCTTGGTCAGCGCCGGGAAGTGCTGGCGCAGCTGCTCGCCGGGCACCTGCGCGTTGACGGCCAGCACGAAGCCGGCGGTGCGCATCATCTCCAGGTCGGTGACGACGGCGGTACGGTAGCCGTGCCGGCGGTCGACCAGCTCGATCTGCACCGCGTTCTGGTCCAGCACCGCCGACAGCATGCGGCGCAGCTCGTCGAACACCGGGGCAAAGGTGCCGCGCAGGTCGTCGTGGCGGTAGGGCGGGAAGTCGGGCGGGCGCCGGCTGTTGCTGGCGAGCGTGGCCAGGTCGCCGGCCAGCCGCAGCGCGTCGCGGTGCAGTTCGCGCGGGTGGGCGTTCGGCGTGGCGGCGTGCTGCGCGAACACCGGCTCGTTGCGGTTCAGCGTCTGCAGCATCAGGAAGTCGGCCAGCTCCGACACGCCGTGGCTGAGCAGCCCCATGCGGCCGGCGAGCGCCTGCGCACGCTGGCGGATGAGGCCGTGCAGCAGCTCGGCGCTGGCGGAGAGCTGGCGCGTCGCGTCGAGCGCGATCTGCGGCGGGATGTAGCCACGGTCGAGCACCACCATGCCGTCGGCGCGGCGGTCGGACACCAGCACCACGCCGAGCAGCGCCCAGGCGTCGGTCGCGTCCTTCGCGCGCAGCAGGCGCAGGCGCACGCGGCCGGTCTGGATCGTGGTGGGCTCCTCGGAGGCGTCGGTGTTGTCGCGCACGTCTTCCTGCACCGCCTCGAAGCGGGTCAGCTCGTCGCTGCCGGCGGCTTCGAACGAGACTTCGTCCAGGCCCTCGCGCTGCAGCGGCAGCGCCAGGTAGATCAGCTCGGCCTTCACGTCGTCGGCGATCGCCAGCGGCGCCGGCAGCGGATCGAGCTGCGGCATCGCGAACGGCGTGCCGTCGGGCAGCACGCCGCTGGCCCGCATCAGGCCCAGCTTGCCGAGCGCCAGCAGGCCGTCGTCGACCTGCAGGTCGGCATGGCCCCAGGCGAACGGCGTCGCGCATCGCATTCGCGCGTCGACCAGGCGTTCGAGGTAGCGCGTCTCCTGCTGGAAGTGGTGCGGCTGCAGGAACATGCCCGACGACCACACGACCTTGGCGCGCCAGCTCACGAGGGTTCGCTCCCGCGCATGTCGCTGCGCCCGCGGGCGCTACTGCGCGCTGCCGGCGGCCTGCACCGACAGCGCGTCCAGCGTGATCGTGACGACGTTGTTCTTCGCCGGCACCAGCGTCACCACGCTGCGCCAGCGCGCCTTCTCGAGCTCGCGGAACGAGGCCATCACGCCGATGAAGCGGGCGTCGGCATCGAGCAGCTTGTCGATCGTCTTCGATTCGCCGGGGTTGACCACCAACTCGTCGCGCACGACGAGCGCGGCGCCGAGCACCTGCTGGTCTTTCTCGTAGAGCGACAGGAAGTCGGCGCTGTTGAATTCGGCCACCGACTTCAGCTCGTACAGCCGCACCACCACCGGCGACGGCCGGCCGCGGTTGTCCGCATTCAGCTTGGCGCCGGCCGAGACCTTGATCGACAGCGTCGACGGCGGGGGCGGCTTGGAGGCGCAGGCCGCGAGCATCGCCGCCCCGGCGACGGACACCGCGACCGTCAGCAGGACGCGCGAGGCGATCGCCCCGGCGGCGGCGCGCTGCAGCCATGAACGCCGATCCCGGCGGGCGTCGAACGTGGCACGGGGACTGTTCATCGTGGGGGCGTGGCAGCGGCTCGGAAACTCGGTGACTCTGAAGGGGCGGGTCGGAGCGACTGGTGGAGGCGGCTGGGTCGAAGGCGCCTGGACGCCGGGCTGCCGGACCGTGCCGGTGGAGAATAGCCACGTGCCCGCGCGCAGCCGCGTGACTTAGGTAACCCGTGACGCCTGCCGACGCCCCCGAAGACGAACCGACCCGTGCGCTCTCCCGCGAGGCCGCGGCCGGCGCGGATGCCGGCGGTCGCCACGCTGGCAGCGCGGCGCTGCCGCTGGGCCTGCGGCTGGGCGAGTTCGAGATCCAGCGCGTGCTCGGCGAAGGCGGCTTCGGCATCGTCTACCTGGCGCGCGACCTTCAGCTCGAGCGCCCGGTGGCGATCAAGGAGTACATGCCCGGTTCGATCGCCGCGCGGCAGCCCGACCTGAGCGTGGCGGTGACTTCCGAGCGCCACCGCGACACCTTCGAGCTGGGCCGCCGCAGCTTCATCAACGAGGCGCGGCTGCTGGCGCATTTCGACCATCCGGCGCTGGTCAAGGTGTTCCGCTTCTGGGAGGAGCGCGGCACCGCGTACATGACGATGCCGTACTACCACGGCCAGACTCTGAAGCAGTGGCTGCGCGCGCGCGGCGCGCCGCCGGGCGAGGACGTGCTGCGCGAGCTGCTCGAACCGGTGCTGGATGCGCTCGGCCACCTGCACGAGCGCCACTGTTTCCACCGCGACATCGCGCCCGACAACATCCTGATGCTCGACACCGGCACGCCGCTGCTGATCGACTTCGGCGCCGCGCGCCAGGTGGTGGCCGACAAGACGCAGGCGCTGACGGTGATCCTGAAGCCCGGCTACGCGCCGATCGAGCAGTACGCCGAGTCGCCGTCGATGAAGCAGGGCGCCTGGACCGACCTGTACGCGCTGGCGGCGGTCTGCCACTACGCGATCACCGGCCGCGCGCCGCCGCCGGCGGTCGCGCGGCTGGTCACCGACGACATGCCGCGGCTGGCCGAGGTCGCTCGCGGCCGCTACGGCGCCGCCTTCCTGGAGGCGCTGGACGCCTGCCTCGCGGTGCGCTCGTTCGACCGGCCGCAGAGCGTGGCCGAGGTGCGGCGGCGGCTGGCGGTCGCGG
>JBGAMJ010000236.1:0-4658 GCA_044223035.1 Piscinibacter sp. | reverse complement strand
GACCGCGCCGCCCTGCAGCACCTGCGCGTAGCCGGCGCGGCGCCCGCGCAGCCGCCAGCCGAGCAGCAGCAGCACCAGCGCCACGCCGCCGATCGACGCCAGCCGCCACTCGATCGGCACGCTGACGTGCTCGGTGGCATAGCGCGCGAGGAACGCCAGCCCGAGGAAGAGGATGGCGACGCCCGCCTTGACGATGGTGTTGCCGCCGAAAAGCCAGCGGCGCAGCGGGGCGAGCCGGTCGCGGGGCGGTTGCGTCGGTGGTGGTTCGGGTTGCGGTTGCGGTCGTGCCGGCGCCCCGCCCGGCGTGTCGGCGACGACGGCGACGACGGCGGGCGACCGCGCTTCCACCGGCGCCGCGTTCTGCGCCAGGACGTGCGGTGCGGACGTATTGGCGGACGTGTCGGCGGACGCGTCGGTGGATGCGTCGGTGGATGCGGCGGCGGCCTGCTCGAGCGCCGGCTCTACCGCCGGGTGGTCGACCTGCTCGGGCGCCGCCGCCGCGACGGGCGCGGGCGCCGGCACGGCCAAGCGCCGCTCCAGCGCGGCCACCGCCGCGGCCAGCGCGTCGATCCGCTGGCGCTGGCGCGCGAGCTGCATCAACAGCCACACGATCGCCGCGCCGACCAGCGCGCCGCCGATTTCCTGCCATGCGCCGCCCAGCAGGACGGCCGCCAGCATTGCCAGCCACCACACGTCGAAACTCCCCGCGATCTGCCTTGGTGCGCGGCACTCTAGCAGCGGGGTTGCGGACGACCGCCCGCGGCGGCGCGCGTGGCGTGCCACGCCACCGGCGGTGGCGCGGCCGGCCACCGCGGGCCGGCCGGAGCCGGGATCAGCTCTGGCCGACGACCGAGGCGGTGGCGACCAGCTCTTCGAACAGCGCCATCGACACCCTGCCCGAGGTGGCGTACGGGTCGAGCACCGCGCTTTCGGAATACTTCAGCAGCAGCGCCGGGTTCAGCCGCGACAGGTTGACCTGGCCCATCGACCAGCCGGCGAAGCAGCGCTCGGGGATCTCGTCGTAGTTCAGCAGCGTGACCTCGGTGTGGCGCGGGTCGCGCGCGATGCGGTTGTAGAGCGCATTCACCGGGCCGCGGCCGCCTTCGAGCACCTGCAGGAAGATGCCGCCGGACAGGCACAGCACGCCGGTGATGCCGATCGCCGGGTTGTGGGCCTTCGAGCGCTTGAGGATCGCCACCAGCTCGTCGTGGTCGACATCGGCCGTCGCACGGCTCGCATACATCAATCGAACCAGCATCGTGGACTCCTAGTCTTTCTTGCTCAGCAGCGAAAGGAATTCCCGCCGCAGGCTCGCGTCCTTCAGGAACGCACCGCGCATCACGCTGTTGGTCATCTTCGAGTCGATGTCCTTGACGCCGCGCCAGTGCATGCAGAAATGGTCGGCCTCCATCACGATGCCCAGCCCGTCGGGCTTGACCCGCTCCTGCAATTCGTTGGCCAGCATCGTCACCGCCTCTTCCTGGATCTGCGGCCGGCTCATGATCCATTCGCAGATGCGCGCGTACTTCGACAGCCCGATCAGGTTGGAGTGCTCGTTCGGCAGCACGCCGATCCACACCCGCCCGATGATCGGGCACAGGTGGTGCGAGCAGGCGCTGCGCACCGTGATCGGGCCGACGATCATCAGCTCGTTCAGCCGCTCGACGTTCGGGAACTCGGTGACCGGCGGCATCGCGACGTAGCGGCCGCGGAACACCTCGGTCAGGAACATCTTCGCGACACGCTTGGCCGTGTCCTGCGTGTTGTGGTCGCTGTCGGTGTCGATCACCAGCGCGCGCAGCACCTCGACCATCTTCGCCTCGACCTCGGCGCGCAGTTCATCGATTTCGCCGTCGCGGATGAAGGCGGCGATGTTGTCGTTGGCGTGATAGCGGCAGTCCGCGCCGACCAGCCGATAGCGGATGCGCTCGGACGCGTTGAGCGTCGCGAGCTCGTCCTCGGACTTGAAAATCGCTTGCGCGCGGTCTCTGAGCATGGGCCACCTGACATCGAAGGGGGTCGATCGACGAACCGCGCAGCGTAACCGAGACCCACCGCCCGCGCCGGCCGCCCACCACCGAGCCCGTAGACTGGGCGCGGTGAATGGACCCACCGCCCCACCGACGCAGCTTCCGCTGGCCCGCCAGCTCGCCGCCGCCGCCGATGCGCTGCAGGCGGTTCGCGGCGGGCAATCGCTGACCGCCGCGCTGGAGCGCTGCCCGGCCGAACTGCGCCCGGGCGTGCAGGCCTTGTCGTTCCACGCGCTGCGCTGGCTCGGCGCGGCCACCGCGGTGCGCCGCCGGCTGGTGCCGAAGACCCCGCCGCCCTGGACTGACGCGCTGCTGCTTACCGCGCTGGCGCTGCTGTGGCCGGCCGGCGGCCTGCCGTATGCCGCGCACACGCTGGTCGACCAGGCGGTGGCGGCGGCCACGCTGGCGCGGCGCCGGCCGGCGGCGCCCGCGCCGTTCGTCAACGCGGTGCTGCGGCGCTTCCTGCGCGAGCGCGACGTGCTGGTCGCCGCGCTGGCCGACGACCCGGTGGCGCACCACAACCACCCCGCCTGGTGGATCGACCGCCTGCGCGCCGACTGGCCCGACGACTGGCCGGCGCTGCTGGCGGCCGACCAGACGCGCGCGCCGATGGCGCTGCGCGTGAACCGGCGCCGGCTCGACGTGGCGACGGCACTGGCGCGCTGCGCCGCCGCCGGCCTCGCCGCGTCGGCCGCGCCGGGCTTCGACGACGCGATCGTGCTGGCCGAGCCCTGCCCGGTGACGCGGCTGCCGGGCTTCGCCGACGGCGACCTGTCGGTGCAGGACCTGTCGGCCCAGCGGGCGGCGCCGTTGCTGATCGGTGCCGGGCTGCCGGCCGGCGCCCGGGTGCTCGATGCCTGCGCGGCGCCCGGCGGCAAGACGGCGCACCTGCTCGAACGCGCCGACCTCGATCTGTTCGCGCTCGACAGCGACGCCGGGCGCCTGAAGCGCGTCGGCGAGACGTTGGAGCGGCTCAAGCTGCCGGCGGCGCACTGCATCGCCGCCGACGCTGGTCGACCGGCGGACTGGTGGGACGGCGTCCCGTTCGACGCAATCCTGCTCGACGCGCCGTGCAGTGCCTCGGGCATCGTGCGCCGCCATCCGGACGTGCGCTGGCTGCGGCGGCCCGGCGACATCGACGCGCTGGCGGCGCAGCAGGCGCGCCTTCTCGACGCGCTGTGGCCGCTGCTGGCGAGCGGCGGGCGTCTGCTCTACGCCACGTGTTCGGTGTTCAAGGCCGAGGGCGAGCGCGTCATCGACGCTTTTTTGCAACGCCAGGCCGGTGCCGGCCGGGCGCCGCCGCCGGCTTCGCCCGGCCACCTGCTGCCGCTGCCCGACAATCGGGCCAGCGGCGTGCCGCACGATCTCGGTGCCCCACCGGACGGGTTCTTCTACGCGCTGCTCCTCAAAACCTGACGGTCCGGCTCCCGACGTGTCTCCCACCCCTCGGCATCGCAGTTCCACCCCGCTCGACGCGGCGGGCGTGTCGCGCCGCTCCGTCGTCGGCGTGTTGCTGGGCGGGCCGTTCGCCGGCGGGTTGCTCGCCGGCACCGGGCCGGCGGCGGCCGACACCCCGGACGTGACCGAATTCGAGGTGCTGCGCGCCGAGGACGGCATCCTGGTCAGCTTCGCGGTGCGCTTCGACCTGCCGCGTGGCGTCGAGGAGGCGTTGATCAAGGGCGTGCCGCTGTACTTCGTGGCCGAAGCCAGCGTGATGGCCGAGCGCTGGTACTGGCGCGACCGGCGCGTGGCCAGCGTGTCGCGCCAGTGGCGCGTGGCCTACCAGCCGCTGACGCGCAAATACCGCGTGAGCTTCGGCGGGCTGAACCAGAGCTTCGACGCGCTGCCCGATGCGCTGGCCGCGGTGCGCCGCGTGTCCGGCTGGAAGGTGGCCGAGCTGGCGCAGATCGAGGAGGGCACGCGCCACTACGTCGATCTGAGCTACCGGCTCGACACGACGCTGCTGCCGCGGCCGATGCAGATCGGCATCGGCGGCCAGCCGGAGTGGAGCCTTCTGGTCGAGAAGACTTACAGGTTCTGAGAAGGTGCAGCCGCCATGAGTCGCGCCCGCTGCCCGCCATGAGCCGGTCCAAGAACCGCTGGGCCTGGATCATCTCGCTGGTCGCGCTGACGGCGTTCAGCCTGGTGCTGCTGTTCCTGCTGTCGATCGCCACCAACAACCGCGCGTTGTACGAGCGCCACTACGTCTGGCTGTTCTGGGTCAACGTGACGGTGGCCGCGCTGCTGGTGCTGGTGATCGTGCTGGCGGCGATCCGCCTGCTGGTGAGGCTGCGGCGAGGGCGCTTCGGCAGCCGGCTGCTGATCAAGCTGGCAGCCATCTTCGCCGTGGTCGGGCTGGCGCCCGGGCTGATCATCTACACGGTCAGCTACCAGTTCGTCTCGCGCAGCATCGAGAGCTGGTTCGACGTGAAGGTGGAGGGCGCGCTCGATGCCGGCCTCAACCTGGGCCGCGGCACGCTGGACGACCAGCTCGCCGACCTGGCCAACCGCACGCGGCTGGCCGCCGAGGGGCTGGGCGACGTCAGCGGTGACATCCAGGCGGTGCAGGTCGAGCGGCTGCGCGAGCAGCTCTCGGCGCAGGCGGTCGACGTCGTCAACGGCAACGGC
>JBGAMJ010000235.1:0-4735 GCA_044223035.1 Piscinibacter sp. | reverse complement strand
GTGCTCGACGTGTTCGCCACCGAGCCGCTGCCGCCGGCGCACCCGTTCTGGACCCACCCGGCCGTCACCGTGCTGCCGCACGCCGCCGCCCCGACCGACCCGCGCAGCGCCGCCGCCCGCGCCGCCGAGAACATCCGCGCCTGGCGTGGGGGCCGGCCGGTGGCGAACCGCGTCGATCGGGCGCGGGGGTATTGAGGTCGCCGGAGATGCGGGCTGCGCCAGGTCCAGCGGCCTCATCGCCGCCGACCGCCGGGAGCCGGACGGCCTGTACCTACACAGGCTTCCCGCCCATCACCGCCCGCCCTCCAGCGCCAGCGCCGGCGTGCCGCGCGGCGCGCTGTGCTCCAGCAGCATCAGCGCCAGGCGGCGCAAACCCTGCCACGGGTCGGCGGGCCAGTCGGGGTGGCGCAGGCCCTTGACCAGGCCGTCGCAGATGCGGGCGGCGTGCAGCAGCCGGTCGAGCCCGGGGCCGTCGAGCTGCGGCACCAGGCGCTCGAACAGCCGCTCCTTGACGCCCCAGACGCGCGCCTCGCGCAGCGCCAGCGGCAGCGGCCGGCCGTCGGCCAGCGCGTCGTGCGCGCGCTTGAGCGCGCGCAGGTCGTCGGCCAGCGACCAGTGCACCAGCACCGCCGCCTCGCCCTCGGCCTCCAGGCCGTCGAGCATGCGCAGCGCGCGGCCGACCTGGCCCGAGAGCACCGCCTCGCCGAGCTTGAAGACGTCGTAGCGGGCGACGTTCAGCACCTCGCCCTGGATCTGCGCGACGCCCAGTTCGCCCGGCGGGTGCAGCAGCGCGAGTTTCTGGATCTCCTGGTGCGCTGCCAGCAGGTTGCCCTCGACGCGGTCGGCGAACCAGGCGAGCGCGCGTTGCCCGTCCTCGCCGGCCTGCACGCGCTGCCCCTGCGCGGCCAGGCGCTGCGCGATCCACTGCGGCAGGGCCTTGCGGTCGATGGGGTCGATGCGGATCGACACGCCGGCGGCATCGAGCGCGGTGAACCAGGCGGTGGCTTGCTGCTGGCGGTCCAGGCGCGGGAGCTGCACCAGGGTCACGATGCTGTCGGACAGGTGTTCGCAGTAGCGCTGGATCGCCTCCGAGCCGTCCTTGCCCGGCTTGCCGGACGGGATGCGGATCTCGATCAGCTGGCGATCGGCGAACAGGCTGAGCGACTGCGAGGCGCCGAGCAGGCCGCTCCAGTCGAAGTGCGCGCCGGCGACGGTGTGCACCTGGCGCTCGCTGCAGCCGGCGGCGCGGGCCGCGGCGCGGATCGCGTCGGCCGCCTCCTGCGCCAGCAGCGGCTCGTCGCCCCACAGCGTATAGAGCGGCCGCAGGCCGCGTGCGAGGTGGCTGGCGAGCTGGTCGAGCCGGAGTTGCACGCCGTGGTCCTGCGTTGCTGGCGACTCAGGCCGACTTGACGGCGGCCAGCCGGCGCAGCACCTGCGACACGATGTCGGCCTCCATCGCGCGGTACAGCAGGACTTCCTCCTGCTCCTTGGCAAGCGCCGCGTCCTCGCTGTAGCTCATGTCGCGCGACAGCACCAGCTCGGTCGGGCCGATCAACTCGGTGCCGGCGGCGTTGCGCAGGCGGAACTTGAAGCGCGAGCGCAACGTGAGCACGCGCGTCTGGCCGAACGCGGTGCTGGCGGTCAGGACGCGCTCGCGCTGGTCGATCAGCGCGTCGAGCACCACCTGGGCGGGTGCGCCGGGCGCGGCCAGCTGCACGTCGGACAGCGTGCCGAGCTGCTGGCGCAGTGCCTCGGCGAGCGGCGACTGTGCGCGAAAGCCGCTGAACGCGATGCGCTGAAAGGGCAGCTGCGGCGCGCGGCGCAACTCGAAGCCGCAGCCCGCGAGCCCCGCGGCCGACATCGCTGCCATGCCTGCCACCGCGGCGATCAGCAGCCCGCGCCGCGATGAGGCCGTCCCGGGCGCGCTCACTGGGGCACCCTTCGGCCTGCGGCCGGTCCCGCCGAGCGGGAGTCTTCGCCCTTCGGGCTGCCGTGCGCGCTCATTGGACGACCCTCCGCGCTGCGCGCTCCGGGATGAGCGCTTGGGAGCGGCCCGGCGCGCTCATGCAACGACATTGACCAGCCGGCCGGGCACGACGATGACTTTCTTCGGCGGCTTGCCGTCGGAGAACTTCGCCACCTCGGGATTGGCCAGCGCGGCCGCCTCGATCACCGCCCGGGAGGCGCCGGCCGGCACCTTGATCGAGCCGCGCAGCTTGCCGTTGACCTGCAGCATCAGTTCGATCTCGGTTTGCACCAGCGCCGCCTCGTCGACCTTCGGCCAGGGCGCGTCGAGCAGGTCGCCGTGCTCGGCGGCGTAGCCCAGTTCGCCCCAGAGGGCGTGCGCGACGTGCGGCGCGGCCGGGTAGAGCGTGCGCAGCAGGATGTCGAAACCCTCGCGCAGCACCGCGTCGTCGGCCGGGCCGTCGGCGAGCCTGGCGCTCTCCAGCGCGTTGAGCATCTTCATCGCACCGGACGCGACGGTGTTGTATTGCATCCGGTCGTAGTCGTGGCTGACCTGGCGCAGCAGGCCGTGCAGCTCGCGCCGCAGGTCGGCGGCGGCCGGGCTGGCGCCGGCGGGCCGAGTTCCGGCCGCTGTGCGCAGCCGGTCGGCCTGGCGCACCGCGAAGTTCCAGACCCGGCGCAGGAAGCGGTACGAGCCCTCGGCGCCCGAGTCGGACCAGGACGCGCTCTGGTCCGGCGGGCCGGCGAACATCGTGAACAGGCGCGTCGCGTCGGCGCCGACGCGCGCGATGATGTCGCGCGGCTCGACCACGTTGTTCTTCGATTTCGACATCTTCTCGATGCCGCCGAGCGACACCGGCTGGCCGTCTTCCTTCGCGGTGGCGCCGACCGGCTGGCCCTTGTCGTCGTACTGGATCGTCACCTCGTTCGGATAGAACCAGCGCTTCTTGCCGGCCTCGTCCTCGCGGTAGTACGACTCGTTGAGCAGCATGCCCTGCGTGAACAGGCGGGTGAACGGCTCGTTGAAGCGCACCAGGCCGAGGTCGCGCATCGCCTTGGTCCAGAAGCGCGCGTACAGCAGGTGCAGCACCGCGTGCTCGATGCCGCCGATGTACTGGTCCATCGGCATCCAGTAGTCGTGCCGGGCGTCGACCATCGCTGATTCGCTGTCCGGGCAGCAGTAGCGCATGTAGTACCAGGCCGAATCGACGAAGGTGTCCATCGTGTCGGTCTCGCGCCGCGCCGCCGCGCCGCAGCGCGGGCAGGCGACGTTCAGGAACGCCGCGCTCTTGTTCAGCGGGTTGCCGGAGCCGTCGGGGATCAGGTCCTCGGGCAGCACCACCGGCAGGTCGCGCTCGGGCACCGGTACCTCGCCGCAGGCCGGGCAGTGGATGATCGGGATCGGCGTGCCCCAGTAGCGCTGGCGGCTGATGCCCCAGTCGCGCAGGCGCCAGGTGGTCGTCTTGCCACCCAGGTGCTTGTGCTCCAGCGCGCGCGCCACCGCGGTGACCGCGAGGTCGTGCGTCAGGCCGCTGAAGTTGTCGGAGTTGATCGTGATGCCGCGCTGCTTGTCGGCATACCAGTCCTGCCAATGGTCATAGCTGAAGTGCTCGCCGTCGACGGTGACGACCTGCAGGATGTCGATGCCGTACTTCTTCGCGAAGGCGAAGTCGCGCTCGTCGTGCGCCGGCACGCCCATCACCGCGCCGTCGCCGTAGCCCATCAGCACGTAGTTGCCGACCCACAGCGGGATCGGCTCGCCGGAGATCGGGTGGTGCACCGTCAGGCCGGTCGGCCGCCCTTCCTTCTCCTTCAGCGCCAGTTCGGCCTCCGTCGTGCCGCCCTTCTTGCACTGCTCGATGAAGGCGGCAAGCGCCGGATCGGTCGCGGCGGCGTGGGCGGCGAGCGGGTGTTCCGGCGCGACGGCGCAGAAGGTGACGCCCATCAGCGTGTCGGCGCGGGTCGTGAAGACCCACATCCGGCCGTCGCCGATCGGCTTGCCGTCACGCCCGCGGATGTCGTGCGGGAAGGCGAAGCGCACGCCCTCGCTGCGGCCGATCCAGTGCTCCTGCATCAGCCGCACGCGCTCGGGCCAGCCGTGCAGGTAGTCGGGGTGCGATGGGTCGGCGACGTTGGCGAGCAGTTCGTCGGCGTATTTCGTGATCGCGAGGTAGTAGCCCGGGATCTCGCGCTTCTCGACCAGCGCGCCGCTGCGCCAGCCGCGGCCGTTCTCGACCTGCTCGTTGGCGAGCACGGTCTGGTCGACCGGATCCCAGTTGACGACCTGCGTCTTGCGGTACGCGATGCCCTTCTCGAGCATCTTCAGGAAGATCCACTGGTTCCACTTGTAGTACGACGGGTCGCAGGTGGCGAGCTCGCGCGACCAGTCCAGGGCCAGGCCCAGCGGCTGCATCTGGCGCTTCATGTCGGCGATGTTGTCGCGCGTCCAGCGCGCCGGCGCCACCTTCTTGTCGATGGCGGCGTTCTCGGCCGGCAGGCCGAAGGCGTCCCAGCCCATCGGCATCAGCACGTTGTAGCCCTTCATGCGCAGGTAGCGGGCCATCATGTCGTTGATGGTGTAGTTGCGCACGTGCCCCATGTGCAGCTTGCCGCTGGGGTAGGGCAGCATCGAGCAGGCGTAGAACTTCGGCCGGCCGGCGATCTCGGTGACGCGGTACACGTCGCGCGCGGCCCAGTCGGCTTGCGCGGCGCGCTCGATCTCTTCGGGTTGGAAGTCTGGGTTCATGCAGGGCAGGCACGGGGCCGTTGG
>JBGAMJ010000234.1:0-4933 GCA_044223035.1 Piscinibacter sp. | reverse complement strand
TCCGGGAGCCCGAAGCGTTGCGGGCGCCTTGGTGGGTATCCGCTGCCCGACACGCATCCCGGGCCGTTGCCCGGGCGCTCGACCGTCCGAACCTTGCCAACCCGAAGACTGGAGACACCATGCGTCCGAACCTCCGCCTGCCGCTCGCCGCGGTGCTGATCGCCGCCGGCGCCGTCGCCTGCACGTCGATGGCGCCGAAGTCGCCGATGAGCTTCTTCGTCACCAGCACCGGAGGCGGCAAGGGTGCCGACCTCGGCGGGCTGGACGGCGCCGACCGGCATTGCCAGGCGCTCGCCAGCGCCGCCGGCGCCGGCGGCCGCACCTGGCATGCCTACCTGAGCACCACGGCCACCGCCAGCACGCCGGCGGTCAACGCGCGCGACCGCATCGGCACCGGCCCGTGGCGCAACGCGAAGGGCGCGGTGATCGCGAACAGCCTCGACGAACTGCATGGCAACAACGGGCTGACCAAGCAGACCGCGCTGACCGAGAAGGGCGAGACCGTCAAGGGCCGCGGCGACACGCCGAATGAGCACGACGTGCTGACCGGCTCGAACCCCGACGGCCGCGCCAGCGACAAGACCTGCGGCAACTGGACCTCCAGCGGCGACGGCTCGGCGATCGTCGGCCACAGCGACCGCACCGGGCTGGACGAGTCGGCGCCGGCGAAGTCATGGAACTCGTCGCACCCGAGCCGCGGTTGCGGCCAGGACGCGCTGCGCGGCACCGGCGGCGCGGGCTACCTGTATTGCTTCGCGGTGAACTGATCCGGCGCTGATCGGGCGCGCAGTCCGGGGGCATCCGGGGACATCCCGGGGGCATGCGGGGAAGCCGGCCATCCCGGTGCCGTCCGCGCGCCGCGTGCCTCGTGCCGCGGACCGCGGACCGCCGGCCCCCGCGCCTCGTCAGCCCGCCGCCGTTCAGGCGACCAGCGCGCCGATCTGCGCGATGTCCAGCAGCCCGGTGACCGGCAGCCCCCGCGCCGCCTGATGCTGCCGCACGCAGCGCTCGGACGCCTGGCCGAACACGCCGTCGGCATGGATGTCGGCGCCCGAGTCGGACAGCGCGAGCTGCGCCAGTCGCACGTCCAGCCCGCGCAGCAGCGGTTGCTGCAGGCCGAGCGGCCGGCTGCCCGGCACCGGGCCGTCGTAGCAGCCGGGCGGCATCGCGGCGAGCGTCAGCGCCGAGATCTCGGCGCCGCGCACCACCAGCGGCAGCGGCAGCCCCCACAGCCCCTGGTCGATCAGGCGCTGGAACGCATCCATCCGGTAGACGGTGGCGTGCAGGATCTCGATTTCGTGGTTTGCGAGCCAGGCGCGGCGCGTGCGCACATAGGCCTGGATCCATGCCGTCTCTCCGACGGTTGCCGGCTCGCCGACGGCGGCACGGGTGCGGTCGCGCAGCCGCTCCCAGGAGCCGTGCACCCGGCTGTCGTACACCACCGCGATCGCCAGCGGCGAGCGCAGCCCGAGCGCGGCGGCATCGCGCAGCGCCGGCTGCCAGTACGCCGAGTCGAAGAACGCATCCTGCGTCTCGCGCATCACCGGGTCGTCGGCGCAGGCGCGCAGCAGGTTGTGCAGCTTCGGGTCGGTGTCGAGCTGCGGATCGCCGGTGGCGAACAGCGGCATGAAGGGCTGCAGCCGCGAACCGAAGCGTGCGCCCGGGTTGTCGCAGTAGCGGTCGAGCATGTCGTGCAGGTTGCCGGAGCCCAGCGTGGTCTGCGAACGCCCGTAGGTCAGCCGGCCCGGGTCGCCCGGCAGCAGCGTCACCTGGCCGTAGCGGCCGAGCACCTCGCCGGTCTCGAACAGGTTGACGATGGCCTGCGCGGTGCGCGACTGGGTGGGCGTGATGGGCGACGCGGCCGCGGGCAGAATCTGCGGCCGCGCGACTGGGGCCGGGCCGGGAGCCATCGTGCCGACCGCGGTGGTGGCGGGTGCGGCGGCCGGTGCGGTGGTCGCCGAGATCTCCGTCACGGTGACCGTCTCCACCACCGTGACCGTGGCCGATGCCGCACTCGGCGCGGCATCGGCGGCGCGCGGTGCCGCGACGGTCGTCTCCAGTCGTTCGACGACGAGGTTGCACATCCCGGGTTTCGCCGGGTCCGGCGTGCAGCCGACGACGCGGAAACCGTTGCGCTCGAAGTTGGCGCCGGTGCTGGCGCAGTCTTCGCACGGGATCGAGCGGGTGGGCATCGCAGCCTCCTCAGCGGTTGGGCTTGTTGAAGTCGCAGACGACCTTCTTGTGCATCGCCAGCGCGTCGGTGGTGCTGGCGGAGTTGGCGTCCAGCAGGCTCAGTTCGCCGAGGTAGCGGTCGCGCTGCTGGCGGCGCGTCGGTTCGCGACGGATCGCGGCCACGCTGCCCAGGTCGCCGAACACGCCCAGGTCCTCGGCGTTGTTCCAGATGCGGTCGAGCTGCTCGTCGCCGATCCGCGTCAGGCAGCCCAGCGCATCGAGCGCAAGCTGCCGCTGCTTCGCCTGCTCGATGCGGTAGATCTCGACGTTGCCGATCGCGCGCGTCGCCTTGTCCTGGAACAGCGCACGGATCTGGCTGTTGCCGGCCAGCGCGACGGCCGCGTCGCCGGTGGCGAAGAACTGCTCGACGCCGAAGCCGACGCCGGCGCTGCCCGGCGTCGTCACGTCCGCGCTGCTGGCGTTGTCGAACGAGGCCAGTACGGACGGGTGGCGGAACTTGTCGACCGGGATGACCGACGCCTCCTTGCGCTTGTAGCCGAGCGTGAACGAACTGGGCACCAGGGTGCCGTCGGCGAAGCCCACCCGCAGCCCGGCCGTCGTGCCGGTGGCGAACAGCATCACCTTGCTGTCGACCGGCGGCTCCGCCGGCGGCACGGTCTGGACCGGCGCGGCGCCGGTGACGATGCGCGCCGCGTTGCCGGTGGCGTAGACCTGCCGGATCGTGCGGCCGAAGCCGCTACCGCGCGTCTCCAGCGCACTGGCCACCGGGAACACGTTGCCGTCGTCGAAGCGCGGGCCGACGTAGCCCTCGACCCGGTCGTAGGCGATGCTGACGCCGGCCGGCGCGGTGTCGGCGTCGACCACGCTGACCGAGGTCTTGGTGACGAAGACGGCGTTGTCGCGCGGGGAAATGCAGCCGCCCAGTGCCGCGGCGGCGCCGGCGGCGATCAACGCCGTGCCGGCCGCGCGCCGCCAGGCGGCGTGAACGTGCCGGCCCGCGAGGCCGCGGTTCTCGGAACGGCGTGAACGCGGAATCGGATCCATCCCTTACTCCTTCGGACAGGTCAACGCGACCGGCGACGCGCCGAGGCCGAGCGCTGCGGCCGGCAGCAGTGCGTGGTTGCGCACGAACGCGAGCGTCGTGTCGCTGTAGCCCAGCACGACGGCGCTGCCGACGTCCGAGCGGGTCAGCGACACGCCGAACGAGCGGCTGCGCAGCGATTCGGCGGCGGTCGGCCGGCCGGTCGCCGGCGGCAACTGGAGATCGACGAAGCCGACGACGTGCCGCGTGCCGTCGGCATCGACATAGACATGGGCGCAGCCGGCGAGCAGCCACGAAGCCGCCACGAGGGCGCCGCGCCGCGCGGATGTCGATCGGGAAACGCGTCCTGACATCGGATGCCGCCTTTCTGACGTCGGGTCCGCCGGGCGCTCTCGCGTGACGGAGTTTGCACCTGAGGCCGGCTTTTCGCGTCCTACGCATGCAGGACGCCGCCACCGGGCGGGATTTCACCCCGGCAGCGGTTGCTCCGGTAGGCGTGGGATACCCGCGGCTTCGGCGCCGCGCCGCGCTACCTCTGCGCCAGCACCCGCCGGTATTGGATCGCCTCGGCGACGTGTGCCGCCTGCACCGTGGTCGCGCCTTCCAGGTCGGCCACGGTGCGGGCGACGCGCAGCACGCGGTGGTGGCTGCGCGCCGACCAGCCCAGCCGCGCGGCGGCGGCTTGCAGCAACGAGGCGCCGGCCGGATCGGGCGCCGCGTGCAGGTCCAGCGCCTCGCCGGCGAGGTCGGCGTTCAAGACGCCTTGCCGCTGCGTCTGGCGCTCGCGCGCCTCGGTCACGCGGCGGCGCACTGCGGTGCTCGGTTCGCCGTCCGGCGCGGCGGCGAGCGTGGCGGGCGCCAGCGCCGGCACCTCCACCTGCAGGTCGATGCGGTCCAGCAGCGGGCCGCTCAGCCGCGCCTGGTAGCGCGCGATCGCGTCCGGCGTGCAGCGGCAGGCGCGCAACGGGTGACCCAGGTGGCCGCAGGGGCAGGGGTTCATCGCCGCGACGAGCTGGAAGCGCGCCGGGAACTCCGCCCGCCGCGCCGCCCGCGCGATCACGATGCGGCCGGTCTCCAGCGGCTCCCGCAACGCCTCCAGCGCGCTGCGCGGGAATTCGGGCAACTCGTCGAGGAACAGCACGCCCTCGTGGGCGAGCGAGATCTCGCCCGGGCGCGGTGGCGAGCCTCCGCCCACCAAGGCGACCGACGACGCACTGTGGTGCGGCGTGCGCACCACGCGCTGGCCCCAGCGCGCCGGGTCGAAGCTGCCGGCGAGGCTCTGCACCGCCGCGGACTCGAGCGCCTGCACCGTCGTCAGCGGTGGCAGCAGCCCGGGCAGGCGTTGCGCGAGCATCGATTTGCCGCTGCCCGGCGGCCCGACCATCAGCAGGCTGTGACCGCCGGCGGCGGCTATCGACAATGCGCGTTTGGCGGCGGACTGGCCCTTGACCTCGCGCAGGTCCGGCCAGGCCGGTTCGGCCGGTGTCGGATCGACCGCGACGCGCGGCAGCGCCTCGGGCGTGCCGGCCGGCTCGCCATCGGGGGGCGGAGGCTGCAACGCACGCGCGACCTGCAACAGATGCGTGGCCTCGTGGATCGCGAGTCCGCCGGCGAGCGCCGCCTCGCGCGCGCTGGCGGCGGGCAGCACCAGCGCGCGCTCGGCGCCGCTGCGCTGCAGCGCGAGCCCCATCGCGAGCG
>JBGAMJ010000042.1:0-41262 GCA_044223035.1 Piscinibacter sp. | reverse complement strand
GGAGTCGCCGCCACTCCACGCTGGGCTACAGCTCGCCGGTTCGGTTCCTTGAGAACTGGATCAGCACGCATGTCCATCAGCAATCCATGGCGGCATAGGAGCGGCCCGTTGGAAGGCGAAATTCGACGGGCAGCTCAGACACCGCAGCCGTCAACTGCCGCGTGTGCCAACGACCACGCGGTTGGCCTCCGAACGACCACCGGAGTCAAGTGCCGCTGCTCCGAAGTGACCGGGTTCAGCCGGCGGCCTTGACCAGCAGATCTTCCGGCGTCTTCCCGGCCGCGATTGCGTCCTTGTACCAATTCGGCCGCTTGCCGACGCCGCTCCAGGCATGCCCCTGGCCATCGCCGAACTTGACGTTCGTCTCGCGCTTCGCAGGCGCCGCCTTGCCTTTCGATTTCCCGGCCGGCGCTTTGGCGGCGGGTCTTGCCGCCTTCGGCTTCGTGCCGCCGAAGCCCAAATCGGCGGCCGTCAGCCCATAGTGCGCGATCGCCTTGCGGATGCCGGCAACGATGCCAGCTATCTCACTCGTGCGCAGTGCCTCGGCTTTGGCCTGCAGTGCGGCGATTTGTGCGTTCAGTTCTTCGAGTGTCGGGCTGGTCTTCTTGGTTGCCATACGGATCGATTCATTCCCGGTGGTTGGGATTGCGGAGCATCGTTGCGAATTCCGGGCAGTCTGGGGCAGTCGCGAACGTATCCAGCCAAACGTGAACGAGCGAGCCACCTCAATTGCAACGATCACGGCTTTCAGCTCAGCCAGCTTGGCCATCACCTCCTCGTACGACACGGAGACGGACTCCAAGGTGGGACCCTGTGCAACCAAGCCATCAGCGGGTGCGGCGGAATCAAGAGTCTGTCTCGCTGGCGAACTCGCCGCAGGCACGGCACGCGTAGCAGACGGGTTCTCGACGCCTGGCTCCGGCCGCTTGCTGTACACAATACTGACCGGACCAGGCCGCTTGTCAGGGCTCGACTTGCGCACCAGCACCGATGCCCGTCCCGAAACAGCCAACGTCTGCGGGAGCGCGTCCGTGGCCACCGACGCTGCGAGTCGAAAAACCCGTGGCTGGCGTGCCTGGATTGCGGGGTCGGTAGGCGCCGTGCGGGTCGTCGACCAGGCTGGCTCGTACACCGCAGGGATGTCGTTCCGCTCTGCTGCGGGAGTTGCGATCTGGGGCTTGAACGCCTCCTCGGCGGCGAGTCGTGCCAGGCTCATGGTCGATCGAGATTCAGGCTGCCGCACGATGGCTGCGCGCCCGCCGTGGGCATGTCTCGAAAGGCGTTCCTGCCCAGGGTGCTTGGGATGGTTCATGCAGTATGGATTTGATCCGCTTTCAATGGTCATCCTGTGGGCGCCGATGAAATCATGTCCCACCGTGCTGAGCGAACTTTGACCCAGGCATGGAAGCCGACAGCGAGGCCGCCGGCTGTGGACAAGTGTAGGAGAAGCACGCAGCATACAAGCGCGTCCCGGCCAGCCGCCGGTCAGGTTGCGGCGGCAGCGGTCGGACAGAAGGCGAACCCGAAGGACTGCAGTCAGTCTTGAACTGCCGCCTGTACCGGCTCGCAGTGCGAATGCTGATGGCCGAAGCCGGCAGGCGACGAATGACTGGTGATCGCGCCGTAGCGCACGCCAGTCATTTCATTTACGGCGCGCGTCCAGGTCCGCCGCAAAGAATGCATCGAGGTCCTTCCCCGCGGCAGCCTGCGCGAGGCCGTCAAACCGCCCTTCCTCCGCGATCAGCTGCGCCGCGCGCATGAACCCTCCCCACGCAGCTCGCGCGAGCGCCCCGCCGACGCTGATCCGCCGCACCCCGAGCGCCGCGACGTCAGCCACCGTCAGGTCGCTGGCCCAACCGACCAGCAGATTGACCGGCTTGGGAGCCACCGCGGCCACCACGGCGGCAATCCCGTCTCGGGACCGCAGCCCAGGTGCATACAGGCAGTCCGCCCCTGCGCTGGCATAGGCTCGCAGTCGGGCGATGGTTTCCTGCAGATCAGGTCTGCCGACCAGATAGCACTCCGCACGCGCCAC
The DNA here is from genome assembly GCA_044223035.1 of Piscinibacter sp. Taxonomy (GTDB): domain Bacteria; phylum Pseudomonadota; class Gammaproteobacteria; order Burkholderiales; family Burkholderiaceae_C; genus JBGAMJ01. Next base: position 39,227 of record JBGAMJ010000042.1, on the reverse strand, counting down.
GAGCAGCGTGTCGGCGCCCGCTCTGTCAATGGCGCGACGCGCTGCGCGCAGCCGTTCGACGGCTTCCTCGAGCGTGAAGAGCGTCGCGGTCGCCTGGCCCGTCGAATCCTCGATCGACAGGCCGGCCACACCGGTCTCGACGGCGAGCCGCACGCTCTGCGCAACACCGGCCGGGTCGACGCCAAACCCGCTCTCGAAGTCGGCGTTGATCGGAACGTCCGTCGCCGCGACCATCCCCGCGAGGTGCGCCAGCGCCATCTCCCGCGAGATGCCGTTGTCGGGCCGCCCCTGCGACCACGCGAACCCGGAACTGGTGGTGGCCAATGCCTTGAACCCCAGGCCCTGCAGCATCCGCGCACTGCCGATGTCCCAGGGGTTGGGAATGACGAAGCAGCCGGCTTCATGCAAGTGACGAAATGCCTGGCGCTTGTCGGCGACGCTGACCACACCTGATTGCATCGAAGCCTCCTCGTTCACCGCTTGGCCGATCGTGCCTCGGCGCGTCATTGGTGAATGATACTGTTTTTTCGTACAGCTCCATTTCATTCCAAGCGAAGCCGACCATGCACGCCCTCAATCCCCGCCCCTGCGATCTACCGACGCCTCTGGCACCGATGGCCTTCCCGATGGACCCGCCCGTCCCGTGGCGAGCGACACCAAACGCACAGGGCGCCGCAGCACTCAGCACAGCGGGCCGGGCGGCGGAGCAAAGGGTCTGGCGCAGCCGCGTGGGCCTTATCGTCATCGAGGTACGAGGCAAGGACGTGTTCGTCAACGGTGATCGGGTCGCACCCGACGCCCCGTGATCGACCGGCCGCTGCGGCGCCACCGCGCAGCAGCGTGGCCATCCGCTTCGGCTCGCCCAGACGGAGAGCGGTGTCGGCCGGTTGGACCTGAACTAGATCCTGGTCCGGCGTCCGCAGGCGGCGTTCGTGATGCGCTTCGCCAGCGAATAGAAGCGCGAGGCCGGGGTCTGCGACGGCGACTTGGCGCCCATCGACCGCGCAGTCACTGCGGCGCACGGCCACGTGGTTATCGCCAGCGTGAATGAGGAGTTCCTCTGTAGGCGTCTGGTCCGCCGGGGCCAGTAGGTTCGCCTTCAATCCGGCGGCGAGGCACTGCCCGACTGGGATTCGGGCGACGCCCAGGGGCCTGCAAATCTGGGGCGTTGTCACGCACGTCGTCCGGCCGCTGGCCGCCTAAGGTCACCATGTTCGCGCTGGTCGATGTGAACAACGTGTACGTCAGCTGCTAGCGGATGTTCCGCCTGGCGCTCAACCGGCGGCCCGTCGTCGCCCTGTCCGGCAACGACGGCGCTTGTGTCGCGCGCAGCAACGAGGGCGCGGACGTCGGGGTGCGCACGGCCCAGCCCTGGTTCGAGGTCCGGCATCTCGAGCGCGAGGCCAGTCTCGTCGCGCTGTCGGCCAACTACGAGCTCTACGGCGACATGTCCAGCCGAATGATGGCCTTGGCTGCCGCGTACGCGCCGCGGTGGGAGATTTACAGACATCGACGAATGCTTCCTCGACTTTGACGGCCTGCAGGGCGACTTTGTCGCCATCGGGCGGGAGTTGCGTGCCCCGGCACTGACGTGGACTGGGCTTCCGACGAGCATTGGGTTGGGCGCGACCAAAACGCTGGCCAAGCTCGCCGTCAGCGCCGGCGTAGGTTCCGCGCTCATTCGACGGTGAGGACGCGCTTATGGTTTGCCGGCACGAGTTCGGCGGCAACTTGCGGGTGGCCTGGTGGCGCGTCGTCCACCGGCACGCGAACGGGCCGGCCTCGATGCACGCGAACACCGCGAGCGCCTGCTGGGGCGACCCGTGCGGCGGCAGCGCGAACGCAGCCGTCGCACGATTTCTACTTCCAAACAGTTTGGATCACGTAGCGTGCCGCACCCCGGCCGCCTGCCATCTCTGCCACGACACGGCCAGGCCGGCGTTGCCGGCGGTCAGGGTCGGCGGCCCGTTCCCGTGGCCGGGGATCGCGAGCGCTGGTGTCCTTCACGCTGCGCGTGAACGACGCGCCCGCTTGACGAACTGGGCGTCGTGCTCGCGCCTTCGCTGCGCTTCGTCGCTGCGCGCGCCGCCCAGATCGTCCCCCCGGCCACCCGCCACGCCCGATGCCGGGCCGCCGGAACTGGCCTGGCTGCGGGGGCGCCTGAACTCGTTCTTGATCAGCGCGTGCAGCCGAGGTTGTTCTCGCCGGGCGTCTCCCTGCGGGACCGGGCTCTATGGCTTCGCCACGAAGCCCCGTGACCGAGTCTTCGCCCATCAGGTCACGATCCCTGACGCGAACCGCCGAAATCCGGGCGAAGCCCGCTGGTCCCGGGCGCGCACCGTGGCTCGCCGCGGTGCGCGCCGCTCCGCCGGCCGAGCGCGTGCCGCTCCTTGCGCTGAATCAATCGCCTGGTCGCGGACCGTAGGTCGCGCGGGCCCGCCCGCCAGGGGTTTCCGTAAAGGCGGGTACGCCTTGACAAACCCTCCCCTGGCGGAAGGGGCTGACGTCCCCGGCGATTGACTCAGCGGAAGAACACCGGCCGACGGAGCCCAACGCACGAGCGGCTCCCGATCTAGCGGCCGGTGGCCTTGAGAAAGACAAGGCACTTGGCAAAGCACTTCGCAAAACACCTGGCAGTCCCCCCGTCAACCCGAGAGGATCGGGTCCCGGGCATCCCGGGCCGGCCTCTCCCGCAAGGAGATCGAGATGTCGAACGTACGAGTCGAACAGCGCAACGCCCACCTGGCCTCGTCCATCCGGCTGGAATACGTCCACGGCCGCGAGGGCAAGGTCGCCAAGGGCGGCGTCACCGTCATCAGCAACACCCGGCGCGGTTCGGGCGACGAGCGCGAGGAGGCCGCCACCGCCATCCACTGGACCCTGTGGGGCAAGCAGGCCGAGAACGCCGCCGAGTACCTGGGCAAGGGCAGCCACGTCAACGTCATCGGCCGGCTGACGAACAACCGCTACGAGAAGGACGGCCAGGAGGTCTACGGCATGGACTTCACCTGCGAGGAGATCGACTACCTCGACAGCAAGGAGGAAAGCGAGGCGCGCCGCGCCCGACAACGACCGGCCCAGGGCTGAGCGGGCAGGGCGCCCACCGCGGGCGCCCCGGTCGTCGGCCCACCGAACCCCGTCCGAATCCTTGATGTCCCGATGCAGGAGAACGTCATGCACGCCACCCATCCGTTCGCGACCCGCTTTGCTCGCAACACCCGTGTCCTGCGCGCCGAGCTGCCGCTGGCCGAAGACCAGATGCGCCAGGTCGCACCGTCCATCTTCGCCGCCGGCAAGCATCCGAGCCGCTCCGAGCGCTACACCTACATTCCCACCATCGAGGTCCTGCGCGGGCTGCGCCGGGAGGGCTTCGAGCCCTTCATGGTCGCCCAGGGCCAGAGCCGCATCGAGGGCAAGACCGAGTTCACCAAGCACCTCATCCGCCTGCGCCATGGCGTTCCGTCCCCGGGGCGGGCCGAGGCCAACGAGATCATCCTGATCAACAGCCACGACGGAGCCAGTTCGTACCAGATGCTCGCCGGCGCGGTCCGATTCGTCTGCAGCAACGGCCTGGTGGTCGGCGACATCGCCCACGACATCCGCATCCCGCACACGGGCAGCGTGCAGGACGCGGTGATCGACGGCGCGTTCCGGGTGCTGGAGGGCTTCGAGACCGTCGATGCCTCGATCGACGGGATGAAGGCGCTGCCGTTGAAGGCCGAAGAGGAACACGCGTTCGCCGAGGCCGCGCTGGTGCTGCGCTACGGCGAAGCCGTCGACGGCCCGTCCCTGGCGCCGATCACGGCCGACCGCCTGATGGAAGCCCGCCGGCCGGAGGACCTCGGGCACGACCTGTGGACCGCGTTCCAGCGCACGCAGGAACACCTGACGCGCGGCGGACAACCTGGCCGCACGGCGCAGGGCCGGCGCACGCACACGCGCCCGATCGCCGGCATCGATCGCAGCGTCCACCTGAACCGGGCGCTGTGGACGCTGGCCGAAGCGATGCGCCGGCTCAAGGGCTGAGCGACGAACACCGGGGCGCCGTCACGGCGTCCCGGTCGGATGAACGGCGCGGCGATGGCCGTGATGGGCGCTCCGATGTCAGTCCGGCCGGACGCCGGGGCCGCCCGCTGCGGCCGACAACGCCACTACAACCAACGCGCGACGCACCGGCTCGTGATTGCCGCCCGACTGCTGCACCACCGTGGGCTGACCGTCGACGTGCTGGGCGATGCGTTCTGTCCGGCGGTTCTCCGCCTGATCCATGCATTGGACGAAGCCCGGCGGGAACGGCTGCGTGGACTCGTCGATTGGGTGGAAGCCTACGAGGACGCGGAGGCGAGGCCGTTGGACCAGCGCCGACCACGGCGGGAGGCTCGCCGACCCGGTGTGCGATGACCCGTGCGCGAACCCGACCAGAACCTTCGGCACGCCGAAGGTTGGGCGCCGGGGCGTGGGGGGCGGACCCGCGCATCGCGACCGAACCTTCGGCACGCCGAAAGCCTTGCATCGTCCGGGCGTGATGGCAGGATAGACGAGCGTCAGACAATGTTTGACAGACGATGAAGTCGACCCGCCAACCCGTCATCGCGCTGCGTGTGTCCGCGCCGCAGAAGGCGGCATTCGCGGCGCTGGCCGCGAGTCGCGGCCTGACCGAGTCGGGGCTTCTGGCGCTGATGCTGGACGCGGTGCTCGAGCGGAATCCGGCCCCGGTGTCCCGTGTCGGGGGTGCGCAAGTGGGTCCGACCCCGCAGCGCCTGAGCCTGCGCCTGCGTCCGGGTGACCGGAGCCTGGTCGACGCGCGCGCGGCCTCGCGTGGCATGAAGCCGTCGAGCTACCTGGTCGCGCTGATCCACGCCCATGTCCGGCAGGTGACCCCCCTGCCGCCCGCGGACCTGGATGCGCTGAAGGCGACGGTCGGCAGGCTGTCGGCGATCGGTCGCCGACTCGACCGGTGGGCGCATCGAGCGGACGCCCGGATCGACGACGACGACCCGATGCGGACCTTGCGCGAGACCGCCCGGTGCGTCGACGACGTTCGCCGCGGTGTCGCCGAGCTCGTGCGCGGCCACCTGATGAGCTGGGAGGCCGGTGATGCCTGAGACGATCGTTCCTGCGGGTCGTGTGCCGGCACTGTCGGACCTCGAGATCGTCAGCCACGGCCGGCGTGGCCCGGGCGAGCGGCTGCACCTGACCCCGTCGCAGGTCGAGCAGATCGCCCGCACGGTCCGCCGCACGCCCGAGGTGATCGTCAAGGTGTCCGGCGGGGCGCGCGACGCCGGTGGTGCCAAGGCGCACGTCGACTACATCGACCGCCACGGAAGACTCGGCATCGAGACCGACGAGGGGTACGAGCTGGGCGGCAAGGGCGCCGGTGCGGCCTTGGTCGACGACTGGAACCTCGACCTGTCGAAGGGGCAGTACCGGCCCCGGCCCGCCCCGGGGGAGCGCGATCCGCGGCCCAAGGTCGTGCACCACCTCGTGCTGTCGATGCCCGGCCGGACGCCGCCCGACGCGGTGCTGGCGGCCGCGCGCCGCTTCGCCCGCGAGAGCTTCGCGCTGCAGCACCGCTATGCGATGGTGCTGCACACCGACCAGGCCCATCCGCACGTGCACCTGGTCGTCAAGGCCGAGCACGAGTTCGAGCCGGCGCGGCGACTCCACATCCGCAAGGCGACGCTGCGGCAATGGCGCGAGCTGTTCGCGCGCTGCCTGCGAGAACAGGGCGTTGCGGCCAACGCCACGCCGGGCCCGGTGCGCGGCCGGACCCGGGGGCCGATGAAAGACCCGATCCACCAGCGGCTGAAGGCGCTCGCGCAGTTCGACGCGCTGTCACCGGCGCAGCAGGCCTGGCGCCGGCCACCACAGGCGTCGACCTTCGTGCGCGCCAAGGTCGAGGCGGTGGCACGCGCCCTGCAGGCCGGGCGGCTCGCCCCGGACCCCGGCCGCGCGACCCTGGAGGCGACGCGCGACGCGGTGCAACGCGGCTGGCAGGCCACCGCGGCCGCGCTGCGCGCCCAGGGCGACGAGGCGCTGGCGCGTGAGGTCGAGGCCTTCGCCGCCGCGATGCCGCCGGTGCGGACCGACCAGGAGCGGATTGCCGCCGGCCTGCGGGCACAGGTCCGGGGGCTGCGGCGTTCGGCGCCGGCGGCCGAAGTGGCGGCCGAGCCGCGCGGCGACGGCGGGACGCCGCGCCGCGGACAGGGCACCGACCGCTGAGCGCTCAGCGGGTCTTCGCGCCCGGCGGCTTGGTCTCGCGCTCCGGCTTGACGAGCTGGCCCTCGGCGATGCGTTCCGCGATGCGCTCGCGCGCCTGGGCGATGAAGCGTTCGCGATCGGCGGCGAGCCCGAACGTCTCCTCGGCGTAGCGGATCGCCTCGTCCAGGCGCTCGACCGCCTTGGCATGCTGCGGGTACGCGTGCGCGAACGCGAATCGGTTCATTGTCCGAAAGGCCATCGCTTCCTGCGCGCGGGTCAGGATCCGGCGCGCCTCGGGGTCGTGCGCGGCCCGGTCGACGGCCTCGTCGCGCCAGGCGAGAAGCTGGCTGGCCAGTTCGCGCGGCAGGTCGGCGTCGGCGCCCAGCCGCGCGGCCAGCGTCTGCCAGCGCAGCACGCTGTCAGCGAGTTCGCGTGCGGTCAGGCGCCGTTCGCGGAAACCGTCCAGCGCCGCGACCGCCGTGGGCTCGCGCAGCCAGCGGCCGCCGTCGGTCTGGTTGGCGTAGAGCTGGCGGCCATCGCGGGCGAGGAGTTGCAGCCGGTCGACGGCGCGCTCGGCTTCGAGGCGCGCGAGGGAGACACGCAACTGGGCGTAGGCCGCGTCGTGGTGGATCGCCGGTGCGAGGCGAGCGACGCCGTCGGCGGCGCGCCCGATGTCGTAGCGGGCGAGCGCGGCCTGGCGGCTGCTGTCGCGGTCGGTTGCGAGCAGCACCGCTTCGAACGCATAGCCCGCGCCCTTGAGCCGGTGGGCGAGTTCGACCGCGGCCTGCGGCTCCCGCAGGCGGGTCTCGAAGACGATGTTGACGCTGCGCGCGATCGCCTCGACGGCCAGTCGCGCGTACCAATGGCTGAGGACGTCGCGCACACCGGCCTCGTCGTTCGATGTCGCCGAGGGGCCGACGGCACCGTGCGGGTGGTAGGCACGCAAGGTGTCGCCGGAAATCAAGACGCTTGCACCAGCCGTCGACGCGAGCCGCGTCTGGACGCGTGCCGCGGCGCAGGACCGGCCGGCCCCCGGCTGACCTGCCACCAGCACCGCGGTCGGGGTGAAAGAGCGTTCGCGGTCGTCGAGCAGGTCGGGGCGGATGCGGCGGAAGTACAGGCGATCGCGCTGGTCGTCGGACAGCGGCTGTCGATCGGGTTCCATCGGATCAGCCGGGCCGGCGGCGCAGCAGCGGGCCGTAGGTGTCGATGATCCGCCGGACGGCCGCGGCGTCGCCGACATCGAGCTCGCGCTGCAGGCGGCGTGCGTCGGCGCGCGCCTGGGTCCATGCGACGAGCTGCTCCAGGGTGGGCGGTGCTGTTCCGGCGGGCGGATCCAGCTGCGCCGAACACTCAGCGATGAAGCGGGACAGCAGGTCCATCGCCCGCTCGGCATCGAGCTGGGGCTTGAGCGCTGACCACCAGCGTTCGCCATAGTCGGGCGGGGATGCCGGATCGGGGGCCGGCTGCCGCGCCGGCGCGGCGGCGGGCGCGACGTCGAACGGGATCGTGCCCTCGTGGGCGATCCGGGTGACCAGCGCCCGCAGCACGTCGTTCAGCTCGACGCCCAGCCCCGCGCAGACCTGGGCGGCCCGGTCGCGCCGTTCGGGATCGACTCTGAAGCGGACGAGTTCGCTGTCCATCGGTTGGGGGCCCCTGGCGGCGTCGCCGCACCGCGCAGGGATTGTGCCTGTCGCAGGGGGGCCGCCCGACGCCGGGACGTCCCGGGGCCGTCACACACGACCGACTCGGAGGCACTCGGAAACAGTCAGGGGAATCGGGCGGAAGAGCAGGAGTAACACGGCGGCGAACCCGTGGCCACTCGGCGGGCGGCATGACGTTGGTACGACGCGGGCCAGCACTGCCCGGCCCACCGGGAATCATCCGTTTGGTGGATGCGCAAGGCGGCACGGCCCGGCTGCAATGACGGCGAGGCGCCGGCAGGGCGGAGCGGTGCCAGTCCGCCGCTGCCCGCCTGCATCCGACGGAGGTCTCGTTGCATCCGAGTCCGCCGTCCGTGTTCGCGGGCACGATTTTGTGGCTGGCGACGACCACGGTGCCGTCCCGTACCGCCCAGTCGATCGGAAACCTGCGGAACGACGACCGGCCCCATCGACGAGAACGCGGTGATCCGCAGCGACGATGGCGTGTTCCGCAGCGGCGTCGAGCTGGAAGCGGCGAATCACGCCCTACGCTACGTTGCCGAGAAGGATCCGACCTTGATGCAAGGCGACTTCGGCAACACCGCGTCGATCTCGTTCATCCTTGTCGAAGTCGTGAGCTACGAATCCTGCCTCGGTGAGCCGAGCTCCTGCCGCGCCAGGGTAAGGAGCGCGTCCAGGGCTGCCTCGCTCAGCCCCTTCAAGGCCCCAAAGTTCGCCTTCGACAGTGGGCTCTGCTCGAAGCTGCGCAGCAGCAATGCACGCTGGTGGCGAGCCTCGGCCTGGGCGACCTGCTCGGGAGTCAGCGGCGAGGCCGGCGCGTTCACGGGCTCTTGCACCTGGGCACGGGCAGGGTTCCGCTCGGGCAGGGGCTTTTGCGGGCGCCGTGGCGCACCCGAGCCACCATCGCCGGGCCGGCCTGGACCTCGTTGTACGCCAGGCTGGGGCGGTCGGGAGCGCCGTAGCGCCTGGCTGGGCTGCGATTGCCGCGGCGAGGGGTCTGGGCGATCGGAAGAACCGAGCTGCACCGGGCGCGCGCCACCAGTAGCAGGCCGCTCCCCGCTCGCTTGCGACACGGGATGCGACACCGCCGCCTGTTGGGAAGGGAGGGGCGGTCGGGGCGGCTGCTGCGGGCGGGTGTCATGACGCGATGCCCGCATCGCCTCGCGCCCTGCGAGCTTCTTTGCTTCGACGATGGCACGGCGCCGCTCGAGTTCCAAGCCTGCAGCATCGCGATGTTCGGCGGCGATTTCGCCGACCGGATGGCCGTCGAGATCGATGCGTGTCGCACCCTCGGCCACCAGGGCCCGCAGGTAGGCGGTCGCGGTGGTGTAGCGCTGCAGGAACATTGAAAGTGCCTTCTTGGTGAAGACTCCTGGCGCCCGTTGATGAATGTCAGACTGGATGCGAAGCTTGATCGGCTTGATCAAGCCCGCACCGAACAGCGCCGGGAAGTGCTTGGCCAGCAGGCGCGCGGAGTCGGCTACGCCGGGTTCGGTCTGTGACGCCGCCGTGAGGGAAGCTGGCGCCACCTCGGTCGGCGTGCCCAGCGCCGCATCGGGCGCCAGGCCCGGAGCAGTCTCGGAAATCTCAGTGATGTCAGGCATCGGAATGAACCAGGTCGGGCACCGGCGCTGTGTAGCCGGGCCGCGTATTCTCGGGCCATGGCCCCGATCCCTGCACGCGGTGCCGAATCCGGCTGTCGGCAACAGACTGGACTCGGACATTCGGCCTCGAGCGGCGAATGTTGCCCAACATTGAGAGCGGTCCTTCACGGGACATGCGGTCCGACACCCGGTCAAAGGGCATTCGCGCCGACGGTGATGGCTGGCGTACGGGAAGGTCGCTGGCGACCCGTATACTGACCTGCCAAATCGCCTTCACCCGATGCCCCGAGCCGACCTCATCGTGAACCTGGTGCGTGCCGGAACGCAGGGGGATCAGCGCACCTTTCGGTCGACGGTGGAGGCCATCGCAGCAGAGGAGCGGGCCAAGCGCCACACCCAACTCGCCGACCGCCTGGAAGAAAATCTGCGACAACCCGCACCCGGTGCCAAAGCCGCGGAGGTTGTGCGTAGCTTCGACGGCGGTCACGGTGGCCTGCTCTACGAAGTGGAGCCGCGCCGTGGGCTGAGCAGCATGTTCCTCGATGACGCTGTTGCCACGCCGGTGCGCGAGTTGGTCGAAGAGCAACAGCGCGCCGAACTGCTTCGTTCCTACGGAGTCGAGCCGCGCCATCGCGTGCTCTTAGAGGGCCCACCGGGGAACGGCAAGACGACACTTGCGGAAGGCATTGCGTTCGAGTTGATGGTCCCGCTCTTTGTGGTGCGCTACGAAGCTGTGGTTGGCAGCTTTCTCGGTGAAACCAGTGGGCGCCTGAAGCGGCTGTTCGACTTCGCGCGTACGCACCAATGCGTGTTGTTCTTTGACGAGTTCGACACGCTGGGCAAGGAACGGGGCGACACACACGAGACAGGCGAGATCAAGCGCGTGGTGAGTTCACTGCTTCTGCAGATCGATTCACTTCCGAGCCACGTGGTCGTCGTGACGGCCACCAACCATGCGGAGTTGCTGGACCGGGCTGTGTGGAGGCGCTTCCAACTGCGCCTGAACCTGCCAGCTCCGACGCCGGCGCAGCGCGCAGCGTGGTTCGAACGGTTCGAAGAGACGCTGGGCGTGCCGCTGGGACTGTCTCCGAAGACTTTGGCGACCCGCCTGCCGGTGCAGACCTTCTCCGATCTGGAGCAGTTCTGCGAGGACGTGCATCGCCGATATGTGCTGGCCCTGCCGGGTGCAGACCTTAAGCGGATCTTGACCGAGCGTCTATCCCAATGGAAAGAGCGCGTCGGCCCGACGCCTGCCGACAGGCCTTGATGCGTGGCGACGGGTCCAGCTGAGCAGTTCCCGCTGCTGATCTTCCCCGCGCCGTCTCAAGTCGCGCGCGAAGGGGGGAACAGTTTCCCGCCGTCTGTTCACTTTCCCGATCACGCGCGACAGGGCCGACGACTGGGCGATCGATTTGGACGCCTGCAAGCGGCCTTCGACGCACGACGCCTGGAACTGCGCGCCCGTGCGCAGAACGATGATCCGGACTTGGTGCTTGTGTTCGAGACAGTCGGATCCGTCGATGACTTCATCTCGACAGCGCAGCGCGTGCCGGGGCTCGAGTGGTTGGCGGCGGTTGACGACGAGATCGCGCCCGACGAAGACTTCTACAACACGCGGGAGAGAGGAAAGCCGCTCGGCGGCAAGCTCTTTCTCGTGGGCAGCAACCGGGCCGCACTCGATGAAGTGGTTCGCCTTTGGGGTCTGTACCGGGATGATCCGAACGCGAACCTAGGCCCTGGCCTGAGTGCCTGGAAAGGCGTCTTTGCGCACCTGAAGGACGCGCGGTTCTGGAGTCCAGCCGATCGCCTGGGTCCGGAGCTTCGGGATGCCCTACGTTTCCGAGTCGAGCATGGTGAAGCCTCGATCCGGTTCGAAATTGAAGCTTGGCACTTTGCTGCTGCGGCTAGAAATGCTGCAGCATCGGAAGAAATCCGAGAGCTTGTGGGGCAACTGGGCGGCGCTGTACTTCACGAGAGCCTGATCGGCGACATCGCCTATCACGGCTTCCTTGTCGATGTGCCGGCCTTGGGCGTGGGGCAACTTCTCGATGCAGAGGCACCACCGTTGCTGCACTCCGACCGCGTGATGTTCTTCCGTGCCCAGGGACAGGCTGTCGTCCCTGTCGAGGCAGTTGCGGCGCGCTCGCCGACAAGACCACCGCCCGCACAACGCACCAACGGAACTCCAGTGGTCGCCTTGCTCGATGGCCTGCCATTGGCGAACCATCCACTGCTACAAGGACGCGTTGACATCGACGACCCAGACGGCTGGGGAGACAACTATCCGGCTGCAGAGCGAACCCACGGCACGGCGATGGCGTCGCTGATCGCGTTGGGTGACCTGAGCATGGCGGAAACGCCACTCGCCCGGCCGATCTATGCGCGGCCCATCATGCGTCCCGCCGGGCCGAACGGTCAGCGCGTCGAACGCACACCAGATGACCGCCTGCTGATCGACCTGGTCCATGTGGCCGTGCGGCGGATGTTCGAGGCGACTGCTGGACGGCCTGCCTCGGCACCCACTGTGCGAGTCATCAACCTCTCCGTGGGCGACCCCCATCGAGCGTTTGGTGGCGAGCTCTCGCCGTGGGCTCGTTTGCTCGACTGGCTGCAGCACAAGTACAACGTGCTCTTCGTCGTCAGTGCGGGCAATCGCGAGCATGGCGAGCTGTTGCTTGAAACCGCAGCGGGCAGCGTGTCCGCCATGCCGCTGGAGCAACGGTCAAGGCTGGCGACGCAGGCACTGTGCCGCGACGACATGCATCGCCGCATCCTGGCCCCGGCTGAATCGGTCAACGCCCTGACCGTCGGGGCCTGTCATTCGGACGCGTCGACGGTGACGCCAGTGCCCGGACGCTTCGTCCTGTTCGCGGAAGGAGGGTTGGCGCCCTACTCGGGTATCGGACCGGGGTTTCGGCGAGCGGTGAAGCCCGACATCCTGCTTCCTGGTGGCCGAGTCCTCTATCGAGAGGCCGTTCAGTCACCGGTGGGTCAGACGAGAGTCCAGGCCATCGAAGCACTGCAGCCTCCAGGGCAGTTGGTGGCCGCGCCGCCAACTGCGCAAGGCGCCGCACTGCACACACGTGGAACCAGCAATGCCGCAGCGCTGGGAACGCGATGGGCTGCACGTGCCCATGCGGTGCTCGAAACTCTCCGTGCCAGCTACCAAACCCTGGACGAGCGCTATGACGCGGTGTTGATCAAGGCACTGCTCGCTCACGGCGCGCTCCTCGGCGATGTGCAGTCCCAGGTGCTGGCCGCACGGCCCGATGTCGACGAATGGCAGGCGCAACGGCGGTTGGCAAGCCGCTACGGCGGGCTAGGCGTCGCCGATGTCGAAAGGGCACTGACCTGCACCGCACAACGCGCGACCCTGCTGGGTGTCGGTGCGCTGAAGAACGACAAGGCCTTGGAGTTCCGTGTGCCCTATCCGCCGGCTCTCCATGCGACGGTCGTACAGCGCAAGATCACTGTGACGCTGGCCTGGATGACACCGATCAATCCTCGACACTCGAAGTACCGCGTGGCGAGGCTCTGGGTTGACTTGCCCGAGGGACCATTGCGCGGCGGTCGTGCTGAAGGGGAGTGGCGGCAGCTCCGGCAAGGAACGATCCATCATGAGGTGTTCGAGGAGTCGCGCGCTGCAGTCGTCCAAGAAGGAACGACCCTAGCTGTGCGCGTCAACTGCCTGGCCGATGCAGGACCAATCAAGGAACCAGTGCGATTCGCACTGTGCGTTTCGCTGGAGGTCGCAGAAGGCGTGAACCTGCCGATCTATCAGCAAGTGCGAGAACGAGTTGCACCAAGAGTTGGCGTGCGACCAGGGCCCGCCGTTTGAGGGGGACCTTGCCTGCCGTTTGTTTCGAGAGTGAGACGTTTGGCTGAACGCGCGCTGGCAGCGCGTTCGAACGGCTGCTTGGTGACAGTGAGTGTGAGTTGATCCCACGGGAACGACTGACCGCACCCGCTGCGACGCTGACTTCCGGTCTGGCGGCGCGAAGGGCTGCAACGGGTCGTCCACCGCCAACTCGGCAAATCCGGCGCGGCCGGTGCTGGGTCGACTCCCGACATTGTCGCGCTAGACCCAGCTTCCCCTAGCTCACCGGCCGCCCGAGGCCAGGCGCTGGATCCTTGAGGCCAGCCATTTGCGGTGCTCCCGAACGCCTGGCTTGAACGCACGGAACTGCGTTTCGCCTTCGGGGCGTGCAGCGCGAAGGCGATCGTCGATCCCTCAATGAAGGCACCAGAACGCAGGCGCCAAAGGCGCGGCTGCCCGCGCACTTCATGTCGGCACAGAGGGGGCTCGACCTCGAGCATTACCCAGACCTGCGCGTCAAGCTGACGATCGTCGACGCTTCCCGCCAAGTGGCCAGTGACCGACAGGCTTCTTGCGCGCCTGGATCTGCGGGCTCGTGCCCCGCCGCGAGACGTGGCGCGTAGTCAGGACCAACCAGCGGCTGATGCCGCGGATCGAATGCTGCCGATCCGCGCGGCGCGGAGCCCGACCGGCCGTGAGGGGGGCCGCGGTCCACCATCGCACGACGGCGCCTGATGGGCGCGTGCACATCGCGCCGGGACGCGGCCCGTCACGGCCAAAGGCGGCCGATGTCGGCGATGGCGTCGACCATCTCGGCCGCCACGTTCGGGCCACCGAGCATGACGATCACCGGCGCCCACCGCTCCAGCATCGCCAGCAGTGCCGCCCGGTCTTGGCGCTCGGCATCGGCGAGCGCGCGGCGGAACAACGGCAGCCATTCGCCGCGCAGTTCGGCGGCTCATGGCACCGGCGCGGCAAACGGCTTGCCGAAGCGGGGATGGGGTCCTCGGTGGGCAGCGTCGAATGCTCATCCGACAACGTGCCGGCCGAGGCGATCAAGCCCATCCCTCTCACCATCGCACGCTCTGCCAGTAGGCACCGTCCACATACACGTCGATCACCCGCGGCGAGACGTGGGCCGGCGCGACGTAGACGGTGTCGTAGAGGTCGACAGTCACCCCATCGTCCCCGCTGCCGACCTGGGTCGTTCCGCGCCGATTCGCCACGCACACCTTGCCCGGCAGCGCGCCACGGTCGCCGGGCCGGTTGAACCCGTCCGCGTCCCCGATCCCGGTGTAAATGGCCCGCGCCGCTGCCGCCACGAATCCGCTCGGCGCCCCCGACCGCGTGGGCGGTGCGGCCGTCGCCCTCATCGGTCGGGCCAGCATCGCCAGGCCGTCGGCCGCAAGCGCCGTCGTGCCATCGGGACATCGGTCGTAGTACCGCCGGGTGGACAACGCATGGCTGCGTCCGTTCGGCCCGCTCGCCATCGCGCAGGTCGGGAAGGCGTGCCCCCGTGCCAGCTCGTGCCACAGCCGCTCGATCGGCGGCACGCATTCCTCGACCGCGGTCGGACCGTTCGGATTGGCCAGGCACAGCAGCACCTCGCAGCCCCAGTCCTGGGTCCCCTCCGGAATCGACGCCAGGTCCTGTGCCACGACAGCCTGAAGCCCAAGGACCAGCGGGATCGCTGACAGCCTCTTGATCATGGTGACGACTCCTTCTGCAGTGCTCCGGCGATACTTGCCGTGGCCAGCCGGGCTGCGGCGGTGATCGGTGCCGCGCCGTTCAACCCGCGCCGGCGCCGATGTTCCCTACGGCGGAACGTCCTGCGCCGATATGCGCGGCAAGCTGCCCACGCAACCGCCGCCCGACCCTCAACGCCCATGGGACGCCTCCGCGTTCATCTCCGGCGGCGCCGCGTCCCGTGGCGACACCCGGCTGCGTGCCCGTTGCGGTGTCCGGACCGGGTCATCGGTCCGGGTGGGCCGGCGCTGAGCCGCCGCGCGCCCCCGCCCCGGCGCATCGATCGCGTCACCCCGCTCCCACGCCTGCGCCAGCGTTTCCCGGAGCAGGGCGAGGAACCGTTCCCGATCCTCGGATCGTTCGATCCGTGCCGTGGCGAACTGCTCGCCCAGCCGCAGCGACGCGACCGCGTTCGCCCAGCCCGGGTCGTGCCGGCCCGCGTCCTCCTCGATCGGCTCGCCGCGCCGCAGTGCGGCAGCCCGCGCGTCGCGCTCGGCAAACCTGTCCGGCGTCTCGACGAGCCAGGCCTGGCGCCGTACCGCGAGCGCCTGGTCACCGACCAGGTTGCCCTGGGCATCGCGCTGGGGCACCTTGACCGTGACCTGCGCCGCGCCCCGCCGCTCGATCGCCACCCGGTCGCCGATCCGCACGCCGCTGTGCGAATCCACCAGCGCGCGCTCCAGGTCGACGCCCCACAGCACCCGGTCGCCCTGGGGCGTGCGCAGCGTCACGTGGTACGACAGCGCCGCCGTCGGGTCGAGACGGTAGGGTGCGGCACCGTGGTCGATCAGACGGCCGATGAGGCGCCCGGAGTCCACGGGCGCGTGTGACGACGCTGGCGTGCCGTCGACCGCCGCAGGCGCAGGCGCATCCCGCCGCGTCTCGGTGCCCCGGGTGTCGGGCACCCCGCCGGCCGGGGCGTCTGCATTCCGCGCGCCCTCGTTCGTGCCGCGACGCTGGGCGATCGCCCGCTCCAGTTCGACGCGCTCCAGCTCGCTCGGCGCGTAACCCTGCACCTCGATCCCCTGCAGACTCGCCTCCCGCCACACCTCGCGCCGGAACTCCGCGGTGCCCTTCACGCGGATCGCGTCCCAGCCGCGCGCGCGGGCGATCACGACCAGGCAGCGCAACACCTCGCGGTTGTGCGTTTGCGCCGTCAGCCGGTGCCCGAGGTCGGTGAAGGCGAGCGTGCGGTCCGGGAAGTGGTAGCGATTGCCGACCTGCAGGAAGCGCTGGCCGACCGACGGCGGCACGACCGGGCGCCGGTGCGTCGGCACGGCCGATGCCTCGTGATCGTCGACCCCCTTCTCGCGGCGCCCGGCATCAGGCGGTTCAGGATCCGAAGGACTGCGGTTCGTTCGCATCGTCGCTCCTCACTCCGCCATCGTCGCCAGGAAGCGGTCGACCGCGACCTGCACCTCGGCGTCGGTCATCGGTCGCCCTGTCGGGATCTCGACCCGGTCGAAGTCCAGCGAGAAGTCCGCGAGCGACAGCGCGTCCGGCGCCACGCCGTCGGCCGGCGGCGGTGGCCGCGCCGACGCACCGCGCAGCGGCTCGATCGCATTCGAGCCGTCGTCTTCGTCGTCCCCGGCCTCGGCTTCCCCGCCGTCCACCGGCCCGCGCCGCCGAGCCGGCTCCAGCCGCGGCACCTCGGGCGGCGCCAGCTCGCGCTTCGCGAAGGCCCGGTCGGCGTAGTAGCGGATGCGCCGCGCCAGCACCGGCCGCAGACCCTCGTGGAAGAGGATCATCCGGTCGGCGCCCATCTCCTTGACCTCCTGCGGCAGCATCAGCCGTCGGGGCTGCTCGCTGACGCTGACGGTCGGCGAGCGCCCGCCCCACAGCGGCTTGGACACGCTCTTCTGGCGCACCGTGCAGGTCCCCAGTTCGCGCGAGATCGCCTCGGCGTCGTCGTACTCCTTCGGCGCGAACACGATGCGCGCCGCCAGCATCTTGCGGATCGACTTCGCGCCCTCCGGTCCGTACTTCTCCACCAGCTGCGAATGCGACTGCACGATGATCAGCGAGCGCACGTTGTAGCCGGGCAGGAACGCGGTCGAATCGGCGATCACCGGGATGCGCCCGAGCGCCGCGAACTCGTCGAGCACCAGCAGCAGCTGGTGTCGCAGCGCCGGGTTCTCCTCCGGCAGCTCGCGCGTCTGCAGGCCGATCGCCTGCTGGAAGAACAGGTTCAACAGCGGCTGCAGCCGCGCGATGTCGTCCGGGTTGATGCGCGCGTAGATCGAGATCCGCTGCTTCCTCAGCTCCCGGAAATCGAAGTCGTGGCCCGAGGTCGCCGCGTCGATCATCGGGTTCAGCCACAGGTCCAGCCGGCTGGTGAAGGTCTTGCGGATGCTCGACGCGGTGACCGGCGCCAGATCGATCACGTCGTACAGCGTCTGCACCGCCTCCTGCGACAGCGGGTAGCCGGCGCGTTCGCAGCTGTCGATCACCCGCCGCCAGTGCTTCTGGAACCCCTCGTCGTCGCTTGCCATGCCCTGGCGCAGGATCTCGCCGACCGTGCGGGTGGCGCCCTCGGTCTCGAACAGGTACAGCGCGATGCCGAGGAACAGAGAGCGCGCCGACGAGGTCCAGAACGGATCGGCGCCGCGCGGGTCCGGGAACAGCATCGTCGCGATGCGCTGCAGGTCGTCGATGCAGCGGCAGGGCACCTGCGACACATAGGCCAGCGGGTTCCAGCGCGCCGAGCGCTCGCGCCCGGACAGTGGATCGAACAGGTGCACCTGCTGGCCGTTGGCCGCCCGGTAGCCTGCGGTGCGCGTCCAGTTCTCGCCCTTGATGTCGCTGACGATCACCGAGCCGGGCCAGTTCAGCAGGTTCGGGATCACCACGCCGACCCCCTTGCCGCTGCGTGGCGGCGCTTCCAGCTCGACCCCCTGCTGGCCCGGCAGCATCAGGTAGCGCGAGCCCAGCCGCCCGAGCAGGATCCCGTGGGACCCGAGCAGCCCGGCGCGCGCCACCTCCCGCCGCGTCGCGAAGCGGGCGTCGCCGTGCAGCGGCCGCCGCCGCGGCAGCCAGACCAGGCCCCCGGCACCAAAACTCAGCCCCAGACCGGCGGCCAGGCTGTACAGCAGCGCGCGCCGCACGTCCGGCCGGTCGCCGTGGTGGTAGCCGTAGCGCAGCACCGTCAGCGGCGTCGCGGCCCCTGTCGGCTGCCCGGTCGCCCACAGGAAGAACCCGCCGGCCAGGTACAGGCCGAGCAACGCGGCCAGCAGTCCCACGACGACCAGCTTCGGGCCGGTGCCGAGGCGTTCAGCCGAGTCCGCGGCACCGGGCACCCGGGTCATACCAGACCTCGCTGACGCAGCGGTGCTGGCGCAGGCGCCGGCACTGCACGACCACGTCGACGCTGAGTTGCGCCAGTTCGACCCCCTCGCGCGTGGACATCCCGCGGCCCGCCTCGCAGCGCTTCATCAGCTGGGCCAGTGCGACGAAGGCCATCACCGCGCTGTCGGCGTGCACGCTGGTGATCGAGCCCGGGTGGCCGGTGTTGATCGACACCAGGTAGTCGTAGACCTCGTCGCCGCTGCGCAGCTCCGACACGAAGACCCGGTCGGGCCGCTGGCGCTTCGCGCTCGCCAGCAGCTGGCCGGCGCTGACCGCCGCCAGCCCCTGGCCGCCCTGCGAGTAGAACAGCCGCACATGGTTCGGCTGGTTGCGCAACGACAGCTCGCGCACGTCCTCGATCGTGACGATGCGGTCCTCCGGCGGGATCTCGAGGATCAGCGCCTTCGCGATCGTCGTCTTGCCCGAGCCGGTCGCCCCGGACAGCAGGATGTTGCGGCGCTGCTGCACCGCTCGGCGCAGAAAGCCGACGAGGTCGCGGGCCTGCAGCCGTTCGAGCAGCTCGGCGGCGTCGCGGTCGACCCGGTGGTCCACCGGGAGCACGATCTGGATGCGTTCGCCGCCGGGCAGCGTCGCCGACAGCAGCGGCTCGGACGGCGAGATGCGCTGCTGCGTGAAGTTCGCGACCAGCCGGGCCAGCGCCGTGCACCAGTCGTAGCTGAGCTCCACCAGCGATTCGCGGCGCCAGCCCGAGCCCCGCTCGACGAACACCTCGCCGGGCCGATTGATGCAGATCTCGGTCACCTCGGCATCGGCCAGCAGCGGCGCGAGCGGCTGCAGAAAATGGTCCAGCGACGACGGCTCCGCCGCACACGGCGCCGGGTGCAAGGCCACGACCTCAGCGCCCGTCGGGGTCGGTTCGCAGCGCATAGACGCTCCGGAAGTCGACATCGCGCGCGACCAGCACCTGGATCCGGTCGCCCTGGTTCTTCACCACGGTGGGTGGGATCGCGACGGTGCTGCGCAGCACCTCGGTCATCACGTCGCGGCCGCCCTGCGGGTTCAGCACGATGCCGGTGCCGCCGCTGCCCCCGTTGCTGCTGCCGCGGTCGTTCTGCGCACGGGCCGCCATCGCCTGCACCGTGCCATCGATCACCGAGATCAGGATCGCGGCGCCGAAGCGGTCCCAGAAGTGCGTGTCGACGACGCCCGGCAGCCCGGTGCGGCCGAGCTCGTCGGTGCCGGGCGAGGCCAGCGCGACGCTGACGCCGGTCGGCGTGCGTGCCTCGTTCCACAGCACGAACACGCGGCCCTGGCCCTGGCGGATCTCGCCGCGCTTCTCGCCGATGAACTTGCTGCCGCGCTCGATCAGCACGACCCGGCCGTCGGCACCGTAGACGTCGTTGGCGCCGATGCAGGTGACCATGCCGTCGTAGGTCGAATCGATCGCGGTCTCCAGCGTGCAGTCGACGAACGCGCCCTTGGGCAGCAGGAAACGCCGGGTCGGCAGCAGCTGGGCCGCGACCGCCGGCGTGGCGGTCGGGCGCAGCAGCGTGCCGAGCGTGGTGGATGTCGGCGCCGGGGCGGGCGAGGGCGATCCGACCGGAACCGGGGCCCCCGGCTCCGGAGACGCCATCTCGGCCGCTCCGGCCGCCGCGACGTGGGTGGACGTCGCGGAGGCGTGCAGCAGGACCGGCAGCCCGAGCCGGCGCTCCAGCGCGAGTTGCTCGGGCGACTTCACCGGCGGGCCCGAGTTCGTCGCCGCGCCGACGACGGGCGCTGGCACCGGTGGTGCCGGGCCCAGCAGCTCGCTCGCCAGCGTCGTGGTCAGCGTGACCGGCGCGGGCGCCGGAGCCGGCGGCTGCGGTGGGTCGATGCGGCCGAGCGGTGGCAGGCGCAACTCGCCGGCGGTGCGTGATTCGGCCGCCTTCTGCGCCGCGGCCCGCGCGTCCTGGGCGCGGGCGTACTGGCCGGCGTAGTACCAGGCGAGCAGGCCGCTGCCGATCAGCAGCAACGTGCCGATCAGCAGCAGCTGCGCGATCCGGGCGCGCACCGAGCGCTCGCGGTTGACCGACGGGATCGTGCGCTCGCCGGCGACGGATGACTGCCAGATCGGACGGGCCGGGCGTGTCCGTTGACGCGTGGCGGGCGGCACGCCGAGGATCTCGCCGGTGTCCGGGTCGACCTCGGTCGCCGGCGCGGGCTCGGGCCGTGCGTCCGGGCCGGTGGGGGCTGCGCGCGCGCGAAGGCGGCGCAGCCCGTGGACGATGCGCATCACGACGTTCATGGGTTCACTCCCCGGGTCTCGCGCTGCACCCCGGGCACCGTGGTGTGGGAACGGGGGGCCTCGCCGCCGCCGTCGAACGAGCGGTTGACCACGCAGCCGACCAGCTGGCCGCGACGCAGCACGAGCCGGCGCGCGACGCGGTGGATCACCACCTCGTCCTGCTCGAGGTTGAAGTTCAGCAGCGACTCGCTCTGGTCGTCGTTGCGCACGAAGATCGCCGGGAACTCGGCCCGGGCGGCGAAGCGCAGCCGGGTCTGCAGGCCGTCGTCGTAGGCGCTGACGGGCTGCAGTGTCGGGGCGCCGCAGAACCAGTAGTCGGCGTTGCGCGGCCGCCCGCTGCCCTGGGCCAGGCGCGCCTCGGTGTCGCGCTGCTCGCGCTGCGCCGCGGCGCGACGGGCGTCGTCGTCGGGGTAGACGAAGCGGATCGAGTAGACGAGCTCGCCCGATCCGCCGGCCACCCGTTGCGCACGCGTGGCACGCGCGGCCCGTGGCGCCGGCGGGGCCTTGGTGACGGTGTAGTCGAAGTGGTAGGTGCGCAGCGTCGTCAGCACCGTCAGGTTGGTGCGCACGCGTTCCTGCCGCGGCTTGATGAAGAAGTGGTTCTTCTCGGCACCGACGTCGAAACCGCCGGTGTCGCCGGCGCCGAGATTGACGAACTCCTCGCCGGGCGCCCATTGCAGGTGGATCTGGTAGCCGACGTAGCCGTGCAGGCTGACCACGTCGTCGGGGTTGTAGGTGACGATCCGCACGCGCGGATCGACCGCGCCGCGCGGCGGCAGGGTCTCGGCGACGGCCAGCGGGCCGAGGCCGGTGAGCAGCGCGCCGACGACGGCCAGCCGGCCTGCCACCGAACGCGCCACCGAACGCGCCACCGAACGCGCCACCGAACGCAGCATCGCACGCACTCCGGGTCTCACGAGGCGCCTCCCTTGGCCTGGGTCAGCCCCTGGCCTGCCACCTCGGGCTCGCGGTGGTACTCGACGATCCGGAAACCCAGCGGGTTCAGCGAACGCAGCGCCTCGTCGGTCGACGGCTTCGTGTAGGCGTACTCGATCGTCGAGATCCAGTGCGTCGGCTGCTCGTCGCCGGTGCCAGCGGGGCGGGTGTAGCGGGTGAAGCGAACCTGGGCGACGTTGTCGCGGCCGCTCTCGAGCTTCAGGAACGAGATCGAGCGGATCTGCACCCGCACCGTCGTGCCGTCCTTGTAGAGGTTCAGCGGCGACTGCGGGTTGGTGCGCGCCCACAGCGCCGCCCAGTCCTGGTTCAGCTTCGGCGCGTTCTCGGCGGCAACCCGGTCGTAGTCGGCCTCGGCGGTGCCGTAGAAGTAGCGCTCGCGGGCGGTCACGTGGCCGTTCAGCAGCTGGCGCGTGACGACCTGCTGGATGTCGGCCTGGCCGTCGTAGGTCGGCACGAGGTCGACGATGCCGGTGCTGCCGTCGACGCGGATGATGACCGGCACCGGCTGCTTCAGCGGCGTCAGCCCGGCGACCGCAGCGGCGCACAGCGCGGCGATCAGCGACGCGGCGCCGGCCACCCACCAGGCGTGTCGGGCCATGGTCTCGGCGCGCTGGGCGCGGTCGAGCTCCCAGCTGCGGGCGTCGGCCAGGTAGCGCTCCAATGCAGCGTCTGGAGATTGGTCAGGAGCGGGGACGGAGGCCATCGTCGGTGCCGGGCATCACGGGGGACAGACCGGGCTGGATCGGGTTGATGGGCACGAGCGCGCCTTCGCAATCGGGCGGCAGCGGCGGGCGGGTGGCACAGCCGGCACCGCAGGCCAGCGCGGCGGCGAGGAGCAGCGGACACAGGCGTTGCATGGGGGCTCCGTGTCGGATGGTTCGAGGACAAGCTCGGCGGCGTGACCCGGTGAGCGGCTAGCTTCGACGGCCGTAGCTCGGTGGTGGCATCACCCGTTCGCGCGGCACCAGCGTGCCGCCGATGCGGGCGCCGCCGATCCGCTCGCGCACGTCCGCCAGGCCACTGCCCAGGCGGTTGCCGGCGCCGCGGCGCAGCGAGTCCCAGCGGCTCGCCGGCTCGCGGTGCCAGCCGTCGATGCCGCCGCGCAGCAGGTCGTAGCCGGTGCGACGGCTGGCGCCGAGCCCCCAGTTCATCAGGCCGCTGACCGCGCCGAAGGAGCTGAGGGCGATGCCGCTGGCCAGGCCGGAGGCGATTGACGGCACCTGGCGCATCACCAGGAACACCAGGACCGACGCGATGCACAGGCGGACACTCTCGGCGATCGTGATGCCGCCGCCTTGGGCCGCCGCGTTCGCCGCGTACACCTTGATGATCGACAGCATCAGTGCCGCGACCATCGACCCGAGGACCGTGATCAATCCGTAGTTCGCGAGCTGGGCGACCCAGGATTCGAAGAATCGCTTCGTCGCATCGAAGAAAAGCATCACGATGAACAAGGGGCCCAGGGTCAGGATGACCGCAATTGCCACCTTGGACAGCGCCAGCAGGAAGGCGGTGTAGACGACCGTCAACCCAACCAGCAGGTACACGAAGAAGCCGGCCAGGTAGAAGGCGAAGTCCCCGCTCAGCAGGCTGCCCTTCTTCAGCAGTTGCTCGGCGACGAGATTGCCGTCGATCCAGACCTGATCGACGATGGACACCGTGTTGGGTGCGCCGACGATCGCGGCGGCGAGCTGATCGGGCGCGTTGTGGAACGTGTCGGTGATGACCGTGTTGTAGGACCACAGTTCGATGCCGACGCCGAGAACCAGCGCCAGCACCAGAATGCGCTTGAAGCCCTGCAGGACGGGTTCCTGGATCATGCCCTGCAGGCTCATGAAACCCCAGCCCATCACGTAGATCACGGCCAGCGTGACGGCGGCGGGTTCGATGGCCGCGGCCACGATCGTCGTGTTCGAGCCGATGTAGGTCGCCAGCTGTGCATTGAGCCAAGCGAAGAACTGCGCGAAGAACCCCATGGCGCGCCTCCAGCTACTTGTGGGCCCCGGCGTCGGGCGCCAGCGGCACAGGTCTGAGGTCCTTGATGCTCCCGATGCCGGCCTGCCGCTTGCGGTTCAGTTCATCGTCCGTCGGCCGGGGCGGGGCGACGGCGACGTCGTTCGATGGGGGTGTCGGCGCGACCGTCTGGGTGACTGCCGTCTGTTGGTGGACGTAGACATACCAGCCCGCGGCGCTGGCCACCAGCATCACGAACGCGTAGATCCAAATCCTGTGCTGCATCCTGGTACTCCTTCGCGAGTCAATACGGGACCTGGTTCAATGTTTGAACCGAGCCGACATCGGCCGCAGAACGTTCCCGCATCCGCTGCTGCTGCGCCCACTGATCCGCCTGCGCCATCTGGTACAGCGTCTGCAGCTTGGTCTGTTCGTTGGTCAGCATCGCCTGCTCGGTGGCGATGCGGGCCTGCAGGTCCTGGATCGCCTTAGGATCGCCGGCCGCGCCGATCGTCGTGATCAGCTGCCGCAGCGCCCCGAAGCGCTGGCTGGTGTTCTGGTAGGCCGTCTGGCTCAGCGCCGACGCGATCGCGGCGGACTGGCGCCCCGCCTCGACCAGCTGGCGCATCTCGGGCGTCATCGCATCGAGCTGCGTGCGGCTCAGCAGTGCGTTGGCGGTCACCGCCGACTGGATCCGGGTCGACAGCCCGGCATAACTGGCCGAGGTGCCGCTCGCGGCGGCGAGCAGCTCGGCCGCGTCCGGCGGCAGGTAGTTGCGCTGCCGGTCCGTCAGCGGCAGCAGCGACTGCATGCCACGCGTGCCGGTCATCGCGCCGTAGGTCTGCTGCAACTGGTTCAACTGGTCCGTCATCCCGGCCAGCTGCTGCTGCCAGTAGGTGATCTGCTGCATCAGGTTGGCGATCGCCGTCACGTCGATCACCGGGATCCCGCCGGCCCGGGCCGCGATCGGCGGTACGGCGAGCAGCGAGGCCAGCAGCAGGCGGGCCACCGGTCGTGCGAAGGTCCTAGGCATGGAACACCTCCGTCGGGGAGGCCGGTCGGCCGGCCACGGTTCGTGACGCCATCGCCTGCAGGAAGCGCGGCAGCCAATGGGCGGGTTCCGGCCCGTGCTCGCGGACCAGGCGCTTCATCAGCTCGACGTTCGTCGTCCGCCCGGAGATCACGCCCAGCTCGGCGTCGAAGCCCCGCAGGTCCAGGTTCGCCACCACGCTGACATGGTTCTGCTTGACCAGAAAGCTGCGCGACCCCGGCTGCAGCTCCTGCTGGATCAGCCGGAACTCGCGCTCGCTCAGATGGAAGCCCTCGGTGTACTCGTGCCAGTCGGCGTCCGGGTTCGGAAAGAAGATCTTGGTCGGCGTCTGCTCGACGATCGCGCGGGCGATGGTCGAGTTCAGCACCTGACCCGCGCTCTGCGTGAACGCCGCGAGCGCCGCCTCCTTCTTGCGCCAGGCCTCCAGCCCGTTGCGCGAGAACTCGGCGAACGAGCGGTCCGCCAGCAGCCGCGCGAACTCGTCGGCCCAGACCACCAGCCGCCGCCCGTCGACCAGCCGGTTCACCAGGTGGAACAGGTACATCGACAGCGGGTCGCGCACCGCCGGGTTGTCGAGGAAATCGGTCACGTCGAAGCCGACGATCGGCTGGCCGTCGAGCACCGGCACGATCACGTCCGCCGGGTGGTCGAAGACCCAGGCGTAGTCGCCGCCGGCCGACGCGCACCAGGGCTTCAGCCGCGCGTGCAGGCCTTCCGGGTCGGTCGGGTCGAGGAACTCGATCAGCCGCGACAGCCGTCGGGCCGGGCGCTCCAGCCGCAGCGTGCCGTGCAGCGCCTGGTCGAGGTCCTCCTGCTGGCGCACCGAGAGCCTGTCGTCGGGCGCGCGTTGCGCCAGCCGTCGCAGCCAATGCTTCAGGAACTCGACGTGGTCGGGCGCCTCCGGCAGCTGCAGCGGGTTGCAGCCGGTCGGCCGGCCGTTCTTCAGCGGCAGGTAGGCGCCGCCGAGCGCACGCACCAGGATGTGCAGGCCCTCGTCCTTGTCGAACACCACCTGCGTGACATCGAAGCGCGTCAGCATCGCCACCAGGAAACCGAGCAGCGTCGTCTTGCCGGTGCCCACCGGCCCGATGCCCGCGATGTGGCCGACATCCTGGCGGCTGCCGCCGTCGGCCGCACGGGGGTCGCTCGCGTGCAGCGAGAAGTGGTAGGGCGAACGCGCCGGGGTGACCCACATCGCGAGCGCGTCGCCCCAGTGGTTGCCACTCGCCCGCCCGCTCGGGTAGTTGTGGAACGGCACCATCGCCGCGAAGTTGCGGCTCGTGATCGGCGCCTTGCGGCTGCGGTAGCGGAAATTGCCCGGCAACTGGGCCCAGAACCCGGCCTCCAGTGCCAGGTCCTCGCGTGCCACCGTCATGCCGCTGTCGGCCAGCAGGTGGCGCGCCTGGGCGATGTGGTCGTTCAGCCGCTTCAGCCGGGCGCCGTCGGCGGCGGCCTCCTGCACCCCGTCGAACGGGTCCGCCAGCACCTGCAGACTGAAATGGTGGTCGCCGACCACGAAGCGGTTGCTCGTCAGGTCGTCGAGCGCATCGTGCAGCGCCTCGGCCTGCGAGACCGCGAGGTCGCCGGCCGAGCGCAGGCGCTTGAGCTGGCGCGTCATCAGCTCGACCGCGGTCGCCTTCGGCAGGAACGTGAAACTCTGCGTCAGCACGAACGGGAACGGCACCGTCAGCAGTCCGTCGAACAACCCCGGGATCGTCGGCGTCGGGTACTCCTTGATGCCCAGGAAGGCGCCGAGCCGGGTCTGCACCGTCGTGCGGTACTCCATCGCCTCGTGGCCGAAGAACGGCCGGGTGGTCGCCAGCACCTCGTTCAGCGCGGCGCGTGGCAGCGGCAGCCGTTGCCATTCGCCGTTGACCAGCAGGCCGTGGAACTCCAGCAGCGACGAGAACAGCCGCCCGCCCGGGCCGCGGTACAGGCCCAGCGGCTCCGGGTCGTAGCGGACCAGGGCCGCCAGCAGTTCCTGGCGCAGCTTGCCGCAGGCGTCGAGCGCGTCGCGCAATTCGATCCGGTCGGCGTCCGCTGCGCCCCGGCGCCACAGCCCGAGCGCCGCGCTGCCGACTGCGCTGGGCAGCGGCCGGTAGACCAGGCTCAGGTACAGCTCGTTGACCATCAGCGTCTCGCCGGCCAGGCGATGCCGGTACTTCGCGTCGAGATCGGCCGCGAAACCGGGCCGGAATCCAGCCGCAGGAGACACCGCCTCGCGGCGGCGCACGACATGGGTCCACAGCGCGAGGTGCGGCGACGCGAGGTTGCGCCACAGCAGGTTCAGCCGCTCGTGGGCCTGGTTCAGGTCCTCGTCATCGGCGCTCTCGAAGCTGCTGCCGGCCAGGCGCAGCGTCTGCACATAGTCGCCCGACACCGTGCGTGCCACGTGCGGGTCGACGTGGGCGGTGATCGGGATCCCTGCCGCCGCGCCGGCCTCGCGACGCAGCGCCCGGTCGTGAGGCAGGGAGGTCATGGGCATTCGCATGGCTACACCACGACCCGGTCCGGCACGGCCCGGCGCCGGCCCCGACGATCGGGCAGGTCGAGCACCAGCGGGCTGTACGAACTCGCCCGCCAGTACCCCAGGTTGCCGGCGACCAGCGCCCGTCCCCGCGTGCGGGCCCACAGCGCCAGCAGGTCGAAGAAACGTGGCTCGTACAGGCAGACCAGCGTGAACAGGCCGTGGATCGGCACGAAGGCCAGCAGCCACACGAGGTTGCGCGTGACGATGAACGCCTCCATTGTCAGCACCACGTTGACCAGCAGCGCCGAATAGGTGACGCCGAGCAGCATCACGGGGCGGGTCAACCCGACGAACAGCGGGTCGGCGACCAGGCCGGCGTTGCGGTGGCGGTCCATGGCCGAGGCCCGCGACCTAGACGCCGAACATCCCGCGCACCCAGCCGACGATCTGCGGTGCGCCGAACACCAGCACCGTGCCGACCAGCACGCCGATGAACCAGACCCAGCTGATGCGGCCGAACCAGGCGAGCGCGCCCGAGCCCATCACCGCGATCGCCGCGACCGGGGTCAGGATCGCCAGCATGTTCGTCTGCGCCGCCGCAGCGCCGGTGGCGAACGGGCTGTCGGCGAATCCGAACTCGGGCAGCGCGGCGATCAGCAGCACGAGCACCGTGGCGGCCAGGCTCGATAGCGAACGGGGGACGGAGGGGGAGGTCGTCATCGTGGGACTCCCGTTGGAGGAGCAATGCACCGGGGCCTGCGGTGCGCAGGGTGAGCGGCGGGCGCGCCCACCGGTGAGGGCAACGGACCGGGCAGCCATCGCTGTCTGCGGCTACCGGTCCCGTGCCGTGCGTTCCGGGGGCCGCCACGCCGGCGCCGCGGCGAACGGGATCGCATCGGGTGTCGTCGCCGGTCGGGGTGGCGGTTGCGCGTAGACATCCCACCACGGCGCGCCGTCGACGCGCGCGCGGGTTCCCGTGGCGGGTCTCGATACCGCCATCGCCGACACCGCCGCTGGGCGTCGAGCGTTCGTCGATGGTCGGGTCGCTGCGTCGAGTTCACGGCGCAACGCGCCGATGTTCTCGGCCGAGCGGGCCTGGGACTGTTCGGCGTCGTGCACGCCTTGCGGATCGGCGGCGGCCAGGCGCTCGGCACGGCGCCGGGCGGACTCCGCGGCCGCGGCCTGTTCGCGGGTCAGTTCATCCTGCAGGACCCGCAGCCGCTCGGCATCGCGCGTCGCCTGTTCCGTGGGCGTCACGACCGTGCCCGCGGCTTGGGCCGATGCGATGGACCCCGGCAAGCACAGCAGCGCCACGCCGACCGCGCCCACGGTGACGGCCACCGCGACGGTGGAGCCGCAGGAACTCCCGGCCGGTTCCCTGCGTTGACCGCGTGGCGTCGTGCGCTCGTCCCGCGGATGCGTCGCTCGATCCGGCCGCTCGGTCGTGCGGCCGCGGGGCAGGAGTGCATCGACGTCCATGCCCTGGGTTATAGAAGTCGATCGACTTGAAGTCAAGAAAACTATCGTCTACCATGTTTATATGGTGTTCTATAGTTTGCATGCACGCCGAGCCTGGCCTGTCCGCGCTGCGGCATGCCATCGGGCTCGCCAGCGGCGCCGCGCTGGCACGGGCCGTCGTCGTGAACGACGGGCCGGCGTCCCTCCCTCGGGGACGAGGCGCCCAGTGGATCGCCGCCGCGGTGTCGAAGCTAGCCCCGAAGTTGGAAGCAGCGGTCAGAGCTGTATCGAAATGAACCGGAGGCCCGCGTGAGCATCATCGTCTTCGCCAACCAGAAAGGCGGCCCGGGCAAAAGCACGCTGTCGGTGCTGTACGCGCAGTGGCTGGCCGAGCGGCGGCGCGAGCGGGTGTGCCTGATCGATCTGGACAGCCAGTGCAATGCGTCGAAGTCGCTGCGGGCGTTCGATGCCGGTGTGGCGTCGACCGCGCTGTTCGCGCCGACGCCGGTCGCGGTTCCGGCGGACGGGTCGCTGGTGCTGATCGGTGGCGCGCGCGGGCTGGTCGAGCTGGAGCGGGCCCCGCCGGAGGTGGTGATCCCGGCGTTCCGGCAGCAGTTGGTGGCGCTGCAGCGGCGCTTCGATGCGATCGTGATCGACACGCCGCCGGCGCTGGGCCTGCGCATGAGCGCGGCCCTGATCGCCGCGGACCACGTCGCCTGTCCGATCGAGCTGGAGGAGTACAGCATCGACGGGGTGACCGACATGCTGAAGACGGTGTTCGGCGTGCGGCAGAAGTACAACCCGGGCCTGCAGCTGCTGGGGATCGTCGCGAACCGCTTCAATCCGCATTCGCTGCGGCAGAAGGAGGCGCTGACGCGGCTGATCGCGACGTACGCGGCCTTCGTGGTGCCGGCGAAGATCTCGACCCGCTCGGCGATTCCCGAGGCGCTGGCGGCGGGGGTGCCGGTGTGGCGGCTGGCGAAGTCTTCGGCGCGCGAGGCGAGTGCGGAGGTGCTGCGGGTATTCGAGCTGCTGCACGCGCGGATGGGCCGTGCCGCGCCGGTGTGCACGCGGCAGGCGGAGGGGGCATGAAGCTCGATCTCGGCGGCCTCGATCAGTTCAAGGCGAGTGCCTTGCTGGGCGACCTGTCGGATGGCGCGGTGCCGACTGGGTCGCTGCCCGATGACGCGCTGCCGCCGGAGCTGAGCCTGGACCTGATCGACTTCGACCCGCAGCAGCCGCGTCGCTCGATCTGCGCGGTGGCGCTGGATGAACTCGCGGCGTCGATCCGGGCGCAGGGCGTGCTGGAGCCGGTGTCGCTGCGCCGGCACCCGGCGTGCCCCGGACGTTATGTCGTGAACCGCGGCGAACGTCGGGTGCGGGCCTGTCGGCTGGCGGGGCGAAGCACGGTGCCGTGGTTCCTGGACGAGCGGGTCGATCCGTATGCGCAGGCGATCGAGAACCTGCAGCGCGAGGACCTGTCGCCGTTCGACCTGGCCCGCTTCATCGCGCAGCGGGAGCAGGCCGGGGACTCGCGGGCGGAGATCGCGCGCCGGCTGCACAAGCCGGCCTCGTTCATCACCGAGGCGGCGCGGCTGATCGATGCGCCGGCCGAGGTGCGGGCTGCGTTCGAGGATGGGCGGGCGCGCGACACGCGGGTGTTGTACCGGCTGGCGCGCGGGCTGCGGGAGCAGCCGGCGGCGGTGCTGCCGTTGCTGGCCGGAGGTGGCGCGCTGACGCGGGAGCGGCTCGATGCCGCGCTGGTGGCTGCCCCGGCGGGATCGGCGAGATCGGCCGGCAATCCGCCCAGCGGCCGGGTCGTGGAAGGCACGAAGCTGGCGCGGGCGCTGCTGGTCGAGCATGCGGGGCGCAAGGGGCGGCTGGGTTGCCAGGGGCAGCCGGGACGACGCACGGCCCAGGTGCAGTTCGAGGACGGCACGCGCGGGGTGGTGGAATTGTGCGAACTCAGGCTGATCGCCTGGACAGCGAGGTGAGGCGATGAACGATCGAGGTGTGGGGTGGGGCGGCCCGGGCCGGTGCGGGCGGGTGGTCGCGTTCGGGGTGGCGTTGGCGTGGCAGCCGGTTCGCTTGGTGCTGCTCACGCTGCTGGTGCTGATCGAGCCGCTGCTGCGGGTGACGCTGGTGCCGCTGGCCTTCGGCGGATTCCTGGTGACGCTGTGCTTCGGCTTCGTGGTCGGCGACCCGCGCTTCCCGCGCTGGGGCATGCTCGGGTTCTCGGTCGGGATGCTGTGGCTGTACTGGCTGTTCCTCGGCTTGACGCGTCTGGTGGCGAGGTTGCCGTGACGGCCATCGACTTCGACCTGCTGGAGCGCATCGCCGGGCAGCGGCGCTTTGAGCCGCGCACGCTGGAGATCGCCAAGCGGCTGTTCCTCCATGGCGACAGTCCGAAGCGGCTGTCGGTGGAGTTCGGGGTGAACCTGCAGCGGGTCTATGCGATCCGCAAGGAGATCCTCGCGGCGGCACAGGTGTCGGCCTTGCCGCCTGGCTGGGCGGAATTGAATGTTGCGGGGCCGCGCGAGCTGATCGAGCGGCTGAAGCGGCAGTTCGACGACGAGATGGCGGCGATGCAGGCGGAACAGGCCGTCGACGCCGGCCGGGGACCGACGCGATGAGCGGTCCGCTTGAACTTCCACACATGAGGCAAGCCATGGACGTATCGCCCGTGCTCGTGCGACTGCCCGGGGTCATGAAGATGACGGGGCTCGGCCGCTCCACCATCTACAAGCTGATCGCCGGGCGCAAGTTCCCGGCGCCAGTGAAGCTGACCGATCACCTGGTGGCCTGGCGGTCGGACGAATTGGGGAGGTGGTGCGAGTCGCGGGAGCGGGCGGCGGGGCATTGACGGCGGCGGGGTCCACATGATCCAGGCTGTTCGAGATACTGGGCCCCGTTGTAGGCCTCCCGAACGTCGTCGCGCTCCTCGTGGGCGTGTTGTCGTTCGATGATGTCGCTGCCCACACGCTCGGCCCGGCTGATCTATTGCCTGCTGATCGACGGCGCGGAATACACCGATCAGACGCCGGCCCATTCCAAATATCGTTACCGGCAGCGCGACCTGCGAAATCTCAGCCGCGTGCGCAGCAGTTTGGCATGGGCCTCGCACGGGTCGCACCGACGGGCCAAGCGACCTGATAGAGGCCTGCTGGATCAGGCCCTTGGGAGGAGCTTCGTGAAAGTGGCCTCACTCCCCGACCGTAGGCGGGTGCACTCAGCACTTTGGCCCAGGCTCGAGGCAGGCGGCCTCAGCGATAGCGCAGACGTTGAGTGACCGATAGCTGTTCCTATCACGGCACAGAATGCGAAGGCGTCGGCAAATGGGCTGTCGCAAGGCGACACACACGGCTGAGAGGGCCCTTCTCCGGCCTTCACCATATCGAATCGGTTGTCGCACGGTAGCGCGATGGCGCCCGGTCCGGGCCACTCCAAGACGTCTCCGTCGCCGATCTGCAACTTGAGCCGATTCGCAAGATGAAGTATGGTGTACTCAGGCTTATAGGCCTGAACAGCTTCGGTGAACCGAGAAATGGCCTGCAGGGTCTTGGCCGTGCTGGAGTGCGAAGTGAGCTTTAAGTCTTCGCGAATCGCGTCGATCAGCGTCGCGACTTCGTCGACGCGATCGATGCGGGTCGCGTTAACTTGAATGGTGTCGGGCGGCGACGTCGCCGACGGATGAAGGAGGAGGTAGAGTCGCCTTCTGCCGAAGTACGCGCCGCCTAATTCAAACTCTACGAACTGCCGCTCAGCGGATTCGGGCGTAAGTACCACGAGGCATACATCGGCCGACTCCATTGCTTCGCGGAGGGCCTCGCGGACCGACGATCCCGGTCTCAGCCCCGTGGAGGCCTGCGAGGTGTTCAGGATCTCATCGCCCCGCAAGGCAAGCGTAGCACCCAACAGCGTGGCAACTGCGCTGGACAGGGTGTGATCTTCGTGGGCATGGCTGATGGAGACGCGGGTCGGCATGGGCTGTCCCTTCACTGGTCTGGAGCCGCGTGCGCGATGGGCAATATCCCGTTCGCTGTTGAACTCGGCCGCATGACGGATCCTCGTTGGTGAACCTAGATCTCGACCTGGTCGAAGTCGAGCGAGAAGTCCGCAAGCGGCCGCGCGTGCCGGTCGAGCGGCTGAAGCAGCAGTTCGACGACGAGATCGCAGCGATGGAGGCCGAGCGGGCCGTCGGCGCGGGGTCGAACGAACTGGGTCGCTGGTGCGAGTCGCGGGAGCGGCCTTCGGCACAGTGACGCGTGGCGGCGCCACATGATCCTGGCCGAAGCGCACAGCGAAAGCAGCGCAGGGCGGGTAGCCGGTCCCCCGCACGCGGCCGTCCGAGTCCCGGTCGCGAAGCGTTGGAATGCGAGCGGATGCTGAGTGACCCGGGCGGCTACTGCCCGGCATGGAATAGCCGAATGTCGGCACCCTTGCGCATGCTGTCAATGCGATCGCCCCACCATTGCATGAGGTTCGTGCGCTGTTCGAGGTACTGGGCACGGTTGTAGGCGTCCCGAACGTCGTCGCGCTCTTCGTGGGCGAGTTGCCGTTCGATGATGTCGCTGCCCCATCCCCCTTCGTTTGCACAGGTGGAGAACAGGGTTCGAAATCCGTGCGCACTCACCATGCCTTTGTAGCCGAGTCGCGCGAGCGCGCTATTCAAGGTGCCATCGCTGATCGGCTTGCGTGGGTAGAAGGGCGATGGGAAGACGAGTTCGCCGCTCAAGGCAATGGAGCGGAGCGTTTCGAGCACCTGAAGCGCTTGCCGTGACAGCGGGACCAGGTGCTCGCTGCCCATCTTCATGCGCTCGGCCGGGATTCGCCACAGGCCGCGCTCGGGCTCGAATTCGACCCAGGCCGCGCCTCGAAGCTCACCTGGGCGTACGGCGGTGAGGATCAACAGTTCGAGCGCTGACTTGGTCGCCTGACTGCCGGCGTAGCCGTCCAGCGCATGCAGGAACGCCGGCACGTCGCGTTCCGCGAGCGAGGCGCGGTGCGAAACACGGCGCGGCTTGAAGATTTCGGCCGCCTTGAGTGGGTAGGTGGGGTCGAGTGTCGCGATCTCGTGCGCGATGGCATAGCGAAAGATCGACCGGATGCGCTGAAAGACCCGCCCGGCGGTTTCGGTGGCGCCGCCGGCCTCGATCGCCGTGACGACCGTGCGGATGTCGCCGGGGCGGATCTCGGCCACGGACTTGCCGCCGAGCGTCGGAAAGACGTGGTTCTCGAGCGAGGCCTTGATCGCGTCCCTGGTTCCCGGCTTCCACGCAGGCGCCCGGTGCGACAACCACTGCCGCGCCACCGCCTCCAGCGTGTTGACGACGGCCGCCTTCCTGGCCGCCTTCTCGGCCTTCCGAACGATGCTCGGATCACTGCCGGCCGCGAGCGTCTTTCGCGCGGCGTCTCGCTTCTCCCGGGCCTCCTTGAGGGTGGTCGAAGGGTAGACGCCGAGCGAGATTAGTTTTTCCTTGCCCGCCACGCGGTACTTGAACCGCCACCACTTTCCGCCCGTGGGTGAGAGCTCGAGGTACAGGCCACCGCCATCGAACAGCCGTTGGCGCTTGCCGGAGACCTTGGCCTTGCGGATCTCGGTGTCTGTGAGGGCCATGGTGGGGGTAACTTGAAGGCTGGGGGTAACTGAAACCCCCAAAGTTACCCCAAAGATCGATCGGATTCAAGCGGATGTCGACGAACGCCGACGGACCGCCACTCGCCGTGGAGGCTCGAGAAACCTGGGGAAAGTGGGCTTCGCCGGACTACCTCGGAACGTCGGTTGGTCCCGCCGACAGGAATCGAACCTGTATTTGCCGCTTAGGAGGCGGCCGTTCTATCCATTGAACTACGGCGAGGCGGCGTCGATTTTGTCATGCGGAGCTGGGTGGCCCGTTCGCGGCCAGCGAGGTGCCCAAATCGCCTGCGGTGGCGCTGAAACACCTAGCATCCCCTGGATCGGCGGCAAGCGCCGGCTGGCGGACCAACTGATCCCGCGCTTTCCGGCGCACAAGTGCTACGTCGAGGTCTTCGCCGGCGGCGCCGCGCTGTACTTCCTGCGGCCGCCTGCCGATGTCGAGGTGATCAACGACATCAACGGCGACCTGGTCAACCTGTACCGCGTTGTGAAGCACCACCTCGAGGAGTTCGTCCGCCAGTTCAAGTGGGCGATCTCCAGCCGCGAGGTATTCAAGTGGCTGCAGGACACCCCGCCCGAGACGCTCACCGACGTGCAGCGCGCGGCACGCTTCTACTACCTGCAGCACCAGTGCTTCGGCGGGAAGGTTGAAGGCCAGACCTGGGGCACGGCCACGACGGCGCCGCCGGTGAACCTGCTGCGCATCGAGGAGCAGCTCAGCGCCGCCCACCTCCGGCTGGCCAACACGTATGTGGAACGCCGGCACTGGCGCCAGTGCATGGAGCAGTACGACCGGCCGCACACGTTCTTCTACCTGGACCCGCCGTACTGGCAGACCGAGGGCTATGGGGTGGACTTCCCGTTCACCGAGTACGAGGCGATGGCGCAGGTGATGCGTGGCCTCCAGGGCAAGGCGATGGTGAGCGTCAACGACCACCCGGAGATCCGCGAGTGCTTCGCGGGGTTCCACATGGAGGCGCTGGACATCAGCTACACGGTCGGAGGCGCAGCCAAGCGGGCCGCGCGCAGTGAACTGGTCGTGTGGTCGTGGGATCTCGGGACCGATCCGGCGGGCCTGTTCTAGCCCGCCCGAAGGGCCAAGGCGCCGGGCGTCGGCCGCTGAGGACGTTCGCGCTGTTGCCAACGCCCCCCGTGGCGGTCAGCTGCTGACGCCGACGGCGGGTTGGGCTTCGAATGCCTCGACTGGAGCCAGCCGAACCAATGGCCTCGCGTCCTCCACCGTGCCGTGCAGCCAACAGTCCACGTCCTCGAGCTCGATCGGCACGACCGATCGCTTGTCCTGCATCTCGGGTGGGCGCTTCGGGTCGGGCCGGTGCATGCGCTTCATCAGCGGATGGTCGTCGGCGTTGATCGTGAGCATGGTGTAGCTCTCGACCAGCTCGCCGGTTTCCTTGTCGGTCCACGTGTTCCACAGGCCGGCCAGGCCCCACGGATCGCCGTCTGCGCGTCGAAAGATCCACGGCACGTGCCTGCCGGATTCCCAGTTGGGCTCGAAGAAGGCCAGCGCCGGGATGATGCAACGCTGCCCCCGGGCCCAGGGGAGCTTGTACGAGGCCTTGGCGCTCAGTTCTTCGGAGCGGGCGTTGGCGGTCGGGTACTTGAGCTTCCGCCCCTTGGCGAACCACGGGATCAGCGACCACTGGCCGACGACGAGTTCACGCAGGGGCTCGGACGACTCCCGAGCCGCGCGGACGAAGGGGCCCTGGTAGTTCGGGAAGATTTCAGCGCCTCGCCAGGGGTTGCGTTGGCCGACGTGCCAGGCACGCTCCATGGCCGCGACTGCCGGCGAAACATAGCGCGTGCACATCGCGTGACTCTACTGCCACAAGTCACCTCCAAGCTTCATTCCCAATTCGTACCATGCATCGACCGGTTAGGGCGCAGGAGCGGTGAAAGGCGACGTCGACAGGTCCGAGAATGAGCGGAGCCAGGGCGGCACGCGGGCGTCCCGGGCGCCGACCCTGATGTGATTGAGTTCGCCAAGCTGGTGACGCTTCGAAAATTGGAAACGATCACAAGGTGACCAGCCGCGGTTCTTCAGGTGGCCTGTTGCGCCGGCCAGCCCTGTAGAAGATTATGAGTCTGGGTTTGTGTCCGAAGGAGGGTTCGAAGTGGAGCTGGAGATCGCCGTCCCTTTGTGCCGCACGTTTGCGGTTGGGCGTGTTTGGTAGATTGAATGTACGTGTCGCAAACATCATCATGCCACCTCGCACCAAACTCGAACGCTTCTACCACCGCGCAGTGGAGTACCCCGATCCGTCGCAGCGCTTCGAAGCTCTGCGAACTGCGTTGTCTGCGACGGAAGAAGCTATCGCTCATCAAGCCGCGCAGCTTCAGGTTCGAGCGAAAGCTGACCTGAAGCGTCGAGGCATGCATCCGGACGACGTTGAATTGGAGCTACATGTTCTGCACACTACGACAAAGGAGCTCTTTCCGCGCGTCTTTCGGGGAGGTTTCCTGGTCTCACTCTGGGCACTCTTTGAGTCGGGCGTCAAAGATCTTGGTGAGTACACGCGTCGAGAGCTCAAATTGCCGTTTGGTCTGCAGGAACTCCGCGCCGGCGACTTTCTCAATCAGTCCGAGAAATATTTTCGCGGAACACTTGGTGTTGAACCATTCCCCGACAAGTCAAACAGAAAGAGAATCGCATTGCTTAAGGAGTTCAGGAACGCCATCGCGCATCACGACGGCAATATAGAGGAAATTCCCAAGGCCCTTGTCCAAGCCCGCCCTCCTGCCCTACAGCGGTTTTCGGACCTGCATCATGTATTCGCGATGCCGACTGCCGAGTACAACGCTCAGAGCTTAGAACTCCTCGCGTCCACGTCAGCCGCACTTGCGAATGTGGTTTATTCAAAACTTCATCCTGACGATGGCGATGCCTAAGGAAGCGCTGATCAATTCAGCCATCCAGTAGCACATCGAATTTCAGCATCAGTTTCTTTCGCCATGTGGAAAATCGACATCGAATTCCTCGGATTGATGCTCGAAATGCGACCTTTCCCGCCTTTCCGGGCGGATTTCCACCCTCAGGACGCACCAATCCCCTGGTTCAGCCCATCCAGTAGTTTTTTGCGCGCGATCACGAGGTTTGCCAGCCCAAACAGGCTGAACAGTTGCGCCTCGTTCTTCGCCAATCCCTTGTAGCGGGCCTTCCGGTGATGGAACAGGTTCTTGACCACGTGGAACGGGTGCTCGACGCGCGAGCGAATCTGCGCCTTCACCCGTTCGAGCGCCGTCTTGAGTTCCTTCAGCGGACCCTCGGGCATCTTCTTGAGCTTGCTGCGCCGCTCGGCCACGTTCCATTGGATGTCGCCGCGAATCCGGCCCTCGGCCTGCGCCTGCTCGATCTCCGCACGTCTCTCGACGCCGACGTAACCCGCATCGACGAAGACCACCTTCTCGTCGCCGTGCAGCACCTCGTGGGTGTGCGCGACATCAGCTTCGTTGGCGGCGGTGGCGTGAAGGCTGTGCACCAGGCCCGAGTGGAGATCGGCGCCGATGTGCGCCTTCATCCCGAAGTGCCACTCGTTGCCCTTCTTCGTCTGGTGCATCTCGGGGTCGCGCGCCTTGTCCTGGTTCTTCGTGGACGGGGGCGCGGCGATGATGGTGGCGTCCACCATCGTGCCCTCGCGCAGCAGCAGGCCGCGCTCGGCCAGATGCGCGTTGACCTCGGCAAACATCGCACCGGTGAGTTGGTGCTCTTCGAGAAGGCGCCGGAACTTCAGCAGCGTGGTCGCGTCGGGCACCGTCTCGCGGCCCAGGTCGATGCCGATGAATTCGCGCATCGACTGGCTGTCGTAGATCGCGTCTTCGAGCGCCTCGTCGGCCAGCCCGAACCACTGCTGCAGGAAGTACATCCTGAGCATGCGCGCCACCCCGATCGGCTGGCGCCCGACCCGCCCACCCGTCGGGTACAGCGGGTCGATGAGCGCCTCCAGCCGTGCCCACGGCACCACCTGCTCCATCTCCCCGAGGAACTTCTCGCGCCGCGTCACGCGCTTCTTCTGCGCGAACTCCAGGCTGGCAAAGCTCAGTTGCTTGGGCGGCTTCGGGCGGTGCTTCATGGGGATCTATGCAAGCAGGTTGTGGGCCGAATTGTTCAGCGTTTCCCTAAAGCATGTCCATCGACTCGACTCTGATGGAGTGCCGACAAAATGGTATCGGGAAAGCGAGCCGATGCGAGTCACCGGAGTTTCGCTCGTCACTGCGAAGTACGGATATACATGGCGAGGTATTAGGCGACCACGAGATCGCGATCATCGGATATCGGGTGGCGAAATCATTATTTATGACCTCGATAGTAAGGAGGTAATCGCGGTGAAACGACAGTTCCTGATTGGCTGGCGAAACCCTCGTGGTGCGGGGGACGTGCTTTGGGAAATTGCCGCAAGTTGTCCGAAATCGCAAGCTGATCCGGGTAGCACTGAGTTTCAGTATTTTTCTGTAGACGTTCTAAATACCAACGTTCCGTCGCCGATTGGCGCAAGGAGGAGACCATAAATAAAGGCATCTCATCGCTGTATGACTACGTACTTCAACAAATGGCTGCAGAGTCGTACTTCGAAGGTGTCGACTTGACGTCGCCAACGAAAGTCAAGGATATTTTGCTTTTGGGCAGTAACCGTTCGGGATTCTATTGACGGCAAGGTATTTGGGTAGAAGTACGGGTTGGATGGATCAATCGGAATGATTGGCCGGAAATTGCGGCCGAGATTGTTCGGGTGCTGGAACTGTTGAGGAGTGGGTAGGCTACGTGTGGAAGTAATATCGAAATATGTTCTTTTATGGACTGGCGGCACCGCAATGAAAAAGATTAAGTGGATCGTGCTGATCGTGATTGCGATCGCGCTGATCAAACGATTCGTCGAGGAATGGCCGGCGCCCAGCCCGTGGACGCGCTTTGTGGAAACCACCGGTCAGTATGAGCCGATACCGGAGCAGTGGCTGCAGACCGCGGAGGCGCGGATCGCGCACAACTTGGTTCTGCCAGATTCGGTGCCCAAGCCAAAGCAGTTCAGTTTCATGAAGGCGTGGTGGTCAGCGTGGTTGCCGTG
>JBGAMJ010000233.1:0-5022 GCA_044223035.1 Piscinibacter sp. | reverse complement strand
CACGCCCGAGCGCTCGGCCGACCACCTCGCCGGCTTGGCGGCCGGCTCGGCCGAGGAGCGCGTGGCGGCGCAGATGACGCTGGCCGAGCTGCCGCTCGCCACCTTCCTGAACGACGCGGTCGTGGCCTACGAGGGCGACGAGGTCACGCGGCTGATCATCGACACGCACGACGCGGCGGCGTTCGCGCCGGTGGCGCATCTCACCGTCGGGGACTTCCGCAACTGGCTGCTGTCGGACGCGGTCGACGGCGCCGTGCTGGCCGGGCTGGCGCCCGGCATCACGCCCGAGATGGCGGCGGCGGTGTCGAAGATCATGCGCAACCAGGACCTGATCCTCGTGGCGCGCAAGTGCCGCGTGCGCACGCGCTTTCGCAACACCATCGGGCTGCCCGGCCGGCTGTCGACACGGCTGCAGCCCAACCACCCGACCGACGACATCGCCGGCATCGCCGCCAGCGTGCTCGACGGCCTCCTCTACGGCAGCGGCGACGCGGTGATCGGCATCAACCCCGCCACCGACAACGTGCCGCAGGTGATCCGCCTGCTGCAGATGCTCGACGCGGTGATCCAGCGCCACGGCATCCCGACGCAGTCGTGCGTGCTGACGCACGTCACCAACACGCTGCAGGCGATCGAGCGCGGCGCGCCGGTGGACCTGGTGTTCCAGTCGGTCGGCGGCACCGAGGCCACCAACCGCAGCTTCGGCATCGACCTGGCGCTGCTCGGCGAGGCGCACGCCGCCGCGCTCTCGCTCGGCCGCGGCCGGATGTTCGACGGCAACGGCCGCGGCAGCAACGTCATGTACTTCGAGACCGGGCAGGGCAGCGCGCTCTCCGCCGGCGCGCACCACGGCTGCGACCAGCAGACGATCGAGGCGCGCGCCTACGCGGTCGCGCGGCGCTTCCAGCCGCTGCTGGTCAACACCGTGGTCGGCTTCATCGGGCCGGAATACCTGTACGACGGCAAGCAGATCGTGCGCGCCGGGCTCGAGGACCACTTCTGCGGCAAGCTGCTCGGCCTGCCGATGGGCTGTGACATCTGTTACACCAACCATGCCGAGGCCGACCAGAACGACGTCGACACGCTGCTGACGCTGCTCGGCGTGGCCGGCTGCACCTTCGTGATGGGCATCCCGGGGTCGGACGACGTGATGCTGAACTACCAGAGCACCTCGTTCCACGACGCGCTGTACGCCCGCCGCGTGCTCGGCCTGAAGCCGGCGCCCGAGTTCGAGAACTGGCTCGAGCGCATGCGCATCTTCGAGCAGGGCGCCGACGCGCGGCTGCGCCCTGCGCTGCCACCGGGCTTCGACAAGCTGATCGCGCGGGTCGACGCCGAGGCGGCCGCCGACGCGCTGGCGGCCGGCGGCGCCGGGAGTGCCTCGTGAGCGACCTGCTGCCGCTGCCCGTCGTCGTCGGCAACGGCTGGACGGCGCTGCGCCGCTACACGCCGGCGCGCATCGCGCTCGGCCGCAGCGGCATCAGCGTGCCGACGGCGCCGCAACTGGCTTTCCAGCTCGCCCACGCGCAGGCGCGCGACGCGGTGCACCGGCCGCTGGACCACGAACGGCTGGCCGCGGAGATCGAGGCGCTCGGGCTGGCGACGCTCTCGCTGCACAGCGCGGCGGCCGACCGCCACGTCTACCTGCAGCGGCCGGACCTGGGCCGGCGGCTCGACGACGCCTCGCGCGCGCTGCTCGCCGCCCGACCGCCGGCGGCGCGGGTGGACCTGGCGCTGGTGGTGGCCGACGGCCTGTCGGCGCTCGCGATCGAGCGCCATGCGGTGCCGTTCATCGCGGC
Source organism: Piscinibacter sp. (assembly GCA_044223035.1). Taxonomy (GTDB): domain Bacteria; phylum Pseudomonadota; class Gammaproteobacteria; order Burkholderiales; family Burkholderiaceae_C; genus JBGAMJ01. Next base: position 3,223 of record JBGAMJ010000233.1, on the reverse strand, counting down.
CCTGAGGCAGCGGCTGGGGGGCGGCGCGGCGGGCGATCCGCTCGCCGCGGGTGGCGGTGCCGATCCGGCGGCCTCGGCAGGTTCCGCGGGTCCCGCTGCGTCCGCCGCCGGCTGGTCGCTGGCGCCGGTGGCCATCGTGCGCCAGGGCCGCGTCGCGGTCGGCGACGAGGTCGGCGAGCGGCTCGGTGCCGACCTGGTGGTGATGCTGATCGGCGAACGCCCCGGGCTCAGTTCGCCCGACAGCATGGGCCTGTACCTGACCTGGGAGCCGAAGGTCGGCCGCACCGACGCCGAGCGCAACTGCATCTCCAACGTGCGGCCCGAGGGCCAGGACATCCCGGCGGCGGCGGACCGGCTGGTCTGGCTGATGCGCGAATCGCGCTCGCGCCGGCTGACCGGCGTGGCGCTGAAGGACGAGAGCGCGCCGGATGCGGCGCTGGCCGGCCGCACGTCGGCGAACTTCCTGCTCGCCGAAGACTGAGCCGGCGGCGGCGGCGGCGCCGGCCCGCGCGCCGCCGCGGCCGATCAGAACCGCTTGCCGATCCCGATCCCGAACAGCACCGGGTCGACCTTGAATTCGCCGACCTTGGTGCCGGCGGACTTGATGTCGCTGCGGATCTGCACCTTCTTCACGTCGACGTTGAGCAGCCAGCCGCCGGACAGCGGCACGTCGACGCCCGCCTGCAGCGCCAGGCCGAAGCTGTCGTGGTCCAGGCTCGGGTGCAGCGCGGCCTCGACGGCCGGGTTCCACTTCACCGACGAGATGTTGGTGTAGTTGAGCCCGACGCCCAGGTAGGGCCGGAAGCCCTGCAGGCCGGTGAAGTGGTACTGCGCCGTCAGCGTGGGCGGCAGGTGCTTGAAGCTGCCGATCGCGGTGCCGCCGGCGTAGACGGTCTGCTTCTGCGGATACGTCAGCACCAGCTCGGCCGCGAAGTTCGGCGTGAAGAAGTAGCTGATGTCGACTTCGGGCAGCCAGCGGTTGTTGATCGTCAGGTCGAGGCCGGTGCTGTCCTTGTTGGCCGAATCGAGGTGCACCGCGCGGGCGCGCACGAGCCAGTTGCCGCTGTCCTGGGCGCTGGCGAGGGTGGGGGCGAGGGCGGCGCTGGTGGCGGCCGCAAGGGCGATCAGGGTGTGGCGCATGGAAGGGCTCCGTGGGGTTGGTTGGCGTTCTGACCGGAGGGTCTGGAAGCCATTGCAACGCCCGGGGCCCGGCGTCAATCTGCCGCGGCGCAAGGGTCGGCCGATCGCCTGCCCGGAGGCGGGGTCGCCATGACCTGCATCAAGTGACTGGCGCGGCGGTGATGCTGCGGCGCAACACGGGGCCGCGAGCCGAGGGTCGGCGGCCGGCGCGCGCGGGCCGGCCCGCTCCGGCGCTTCGGCGCCCGCCTACAGCGACAGGCGGCGGCAGATCTCCAGCACCGTGGCCGCCTGGTTCATCGAGTAGAAGTGCAGCCCCGGCACGCCGGCGGTGCGCAACTGGTCGCACAGATCGGTGACGACGTCCAGCCCGAAGGCCTTGATGCTGGCCGTGTCGTCGCCGAAGGCCTGCAGCCGCAGCCGGATCCAGCGCGGAACCTCGGAGCCGTTCGCATCGGCAAATCGGAGGATCTGCGACGAGTTGGTGATCGGCATGATGCCGGGCACCACCGGGATGTCGGCGCCCAGCGCCGCCGCGTCGTCGACGAAGCGGAAGTACGCGTCGGTGTTGTAGAAGAACTGCGTGATCGCGCCGTCGGCACCGGCGCGCACCTTGGTGACGTAGGCGTCCAGGTCGGCCTGCGGCGAGCGCGCCTGCGGGTGCATCTCCGGGTAGGCGGCGACCTCGACATGAAAGTGCTCGCCGGTCGTCTCGCGGATGAACGCGACCAGGTCGCTCGCGTAGCGGAACTCGCCGAAGCCGCCGTAGCCGCTCGGCAGGTCACCGCGCAGCGCGACGATGCGGCGGATGCCGGCGTCGCGAAACACCGCGAGCTGCGCCTGCACGCTGGCGCGCGTCGCGCCGATGCAGCTGAAGTGCGGCGCCGCGTCCACGCCCTCGGCGAGGATCGTGCGGATCGTGCTCAGCGTGCCTTCCTGCGTCGAGCCGCCGGCGCCGTAGGTCACGGAGCAGAACTCCGGCGTCAGCGCGTACAGCTTCTGCCGTGCCTCGCGCAGCTTCTCGGCACCCTCGGGCGTCTTGGGCGGGAAGAACTCGATGCTCAGCGGCAGGCGGGTTCTCTGGGCGGTGTTCATGGGATGGGTCCTTGTCCTCGTCCTCAGGTCCGCGCCGGTCGGGCGTGGAGAAAGAATTCGCGGTTGCCGTCGCCGCCGGCGATCGGGCTGTCGAGCCAGGCGACGGCGTCCAGGTTCAGCGCGGTGCAGGCCGCGCGCAGCCGCTGCTCGACGGTGGCGAAGTGGCGCGCGTCGCGCACCACGCCGCCCTTGCCGATCTGCGCCGGCTGCAGCTCGAACTGCGGCTTGACCAGCAGCAGCAACTCCCCGTCGCGAGCGACGAGCGGCCGCAGCGCCGGCAGCACCAGCGTCAGCGAGATGAACGACAGGTCGCCGACGACGAGCCCGAAGCCCGCCGCCGGCGCGGCCGCGCCGAGATCGGCCGCCGCCAGGTGACGCGCGTTGACGCCCTCGACCGCCGTCACGCGCGCATCGGCGCGCAGGCTGGGGTGGAGCTGGCCGTGGCCGACGTCGACGCCGACCACCGCCGCCGCGCCGCGCGCCAGCAGCACCTGCGTGAAGCCGCCGGTGCTCTGGCCGACGTCGAGGCAGCTGCGGCCGCGCGGGTCGATGCCGGCGGCGGCGAGCGCGCCGTCCAGCTTCAGCCCGCCGCGCGACACCCAGCGCAGCTCGGCGTCGTCGGCGACCTGCAGCTCGCAGCCCTCGGGCAGCTCGTCGCCCGCCTTGCGTGGCGCCGCCCAGCCCGCCGGGCCGCGCCAGCGCACCGCGCCCTGCGCGATCAGCCGCTGCGCGGCCGAGCGCGAAGGCGCGAGACCGCGCTGCACGAGCAGCTGGTCGGCGCGCATCGCCGCTCGCTCAGTAGCGATACGTGTCGGGCTTGTAGGGCCCTTGCTTGGGCACGCCGATGTAGGCGGCCTGCTCCTCGCTCAGCTCGGTGAGCTGCGCATTGAGCGTCTTGAGCTGCAGGCGCGCCACCTTCTCGTCGAGGTGCTTGGGCAGCACGTAGACCTTGCCCACGTCGTAGGCGTCGGCGTGCGTGAAGAGTTCGATC
>JBGAMJ010000232.1:0-5889 GCA_044223035.1 Piscinibacter sp. | reverse complement strand
GGCGCCGCCCTTCTTGCCGTAGATCTCCTTCATCATCGACACCACGTCCACGCCCTTGGCGATGCAGTGGCCGTGGCCGCGGTGGGTGCTGGCGATGCGGTCGCCGTCGCCCAGGTGGCACAGGATGCCGGTGCCGGCGGCCTCCTCGCCGGCGTACAGGTGCACGAAGCCGGGGATGTCGCCGCGGCCGAAATCGATGTGCAGGCGCTCCTCGAACTCGCGGATCGTGCGCATCGTGCGGTAGCACTTCAGAAGGTCCTCCTTCGACAGCGGGAACGGTTGGTTGTCGGCCATGGGGTCTCTCCTCTCGGTCAGTCGGATCAGCGGGGGGCGGCAGGGTGGTGGAACAGGCCGCGCTGCGCCGCGAGGTGCATGCAGCGGGCGACGTCCACCGTGGGGAAAGCGTTCTGGCGCAGCGTGATCTGCACGCGGTCGCCGGCCTCGAAGGCCATCTCGCGCTCGCCGTCGAGCGCGATCACGCCGGCGCCCAGCGTCACGGCGAACGGCAGGTCCGGCGGCATCGTGTCCCAGCGGGCGATGCCGACCTCGCGCAGCATCCCGGGCGCGATCGGCGCGTCGACCGACAGCGCGCGCCGCGCCGGGTCGTGCGCGAGCTGCACCGCCAGGCCTTCGGGCCGGCGCCGGTCCACCGGGTGCAGCAGGCCGCCGATCGACGACAGCCCGATGCACTCGGGGTCGGCGAAGGCGAGGTACAGGCTGTGCAGTGCCTCGGTCTTCCACAGCGCGCGGGCGCCGAGCGTGCGGTCGGTCGACACCACCGCGTCGACGAGCGCGATGTCGTGCCGCTGGCCTTCGTTGATGCTCACGTCGAGCAGCTTGTTCGGCGCCAGCGCCTCGCCGGCGCCGATCCGGCCGGTGGCGTAGAGGCCGACCGCCAGCGCGGTGATCGTCGACTCGCGCATCTCCGGAAAGGCGTTGTTGGTGCCGGTGGAGAGCCCGGCGATCGGCACGTCGCGGCATTCGCGCACGACGGCGCGGTGCGTGCCGTCGCCGCCGAGCACGAGGATCGCCCGCACGCCTTCGGCGCGCATGCGGCGCGCCGCGGCGAAGGTGTCGTCGACGGTCGAGGTCGGTTCCATGTCGAGGAACTCGACCTCCGGCAGGCGGTGGTCGAGCGCGCGCTCGCGCGCCAGGTGGCGGGTCAGCATGCCGCGGATGCCACCGCGGTCCGGCATCATCAGCACGCGCCGGATGCCCAGCCCGGCCAGCGCCGACAGCGCCCGCAGCACGATGTTCACGCGGTCCGCGATCTGCAGCGTGCCGGCGTTCGCGACGATGCGCCGGATGTCGCGCGCCGACACCGGGTTGGCGATCACGCCGACCGTGGCCTCGCCGGCGGGCGTCGGCGGATGCGGGCTGTCTCGTTCGGGCAAGGCGTCACTCCTGCGGCGGGAAATGCCTCAGGAGGCGCAATCGACATGCCATTCGCGCGGTGACAGTGCCTGCTGCGGCGCAGCATCGGCGCGGGGGCGCGCCGGTGCTGGCGGAGCGCGGATTCGGCGATCGGAGATGCTGCGCTGCGTCAGACGCTGGGCGGCGTCACGCTGTGACAGGTGTCGCAGGGCGGCGGCGTGACAGGTGCAGCGGGGGCGTTTGCGCCGTGCCCCTCAACCGACCGGAGTTGCCGCGTCCCCGTGGTTCGGCGATTCGATGCCGTGCCGCTTCATGCGGCGATACAGCGTCATGCGCGAGACGCCGAGCTGGCGCGCGACGGCGGTGACGTTCCAGCGCGCGGCGCGCAGGTATTGCACGAGCAGCATCGCGTCGGCCGACGCGGCCTGCGCTGCCGGGCCCGGCGCGCGGCGCGGCGCCGCCACTGCGCCCAGCGCATCCGGCAGGTCGGCGAGGCGGATGCGGCCGTCGCTGCACACGGTGCGCGCGTACTCGAGCACGTTGCGCAGTTCGCGCAGGTTGCCCGGCCAGCGGTAGGCCTGCAGCCAGATGCGGACTTCCGGTTCGAGCTCGACGCGGCGCGTGCCGGCGCTGTCCGCGTCGTCACGCGATGCGTCGGCGATGTCAGCGCTGGCTTCGCCGCTGCGCCTGTCGCCGCGCAGCATGCGGTCGATCATCCAGCCCAGGTCTTCGCGCTCGCGCAGCGGCGGCAGCACGATGTGCGCGCCGTTCAGCCGGTAGTACAGGTCGTCGCGGAAGCGGCCCTGGCGCACCATCGATTCGAGGTCGCCGTGGGTTGCGGCGATCACGCGGATGTTGACCGGCACCGGCCGCGTCGCGCCGATCGGCAGCACCTCGCGCTCGGCCAGCACGCGCAGCAGCCGCGCCTGCAGGCCGTGCGGCATGTCGCCGATCTCGTCGAGGAACAGCGTGCCGCTGTCGGCCTCCTGGATCAGCCCGCGCTTGCCCTTGCCGCCGGCGCCGGAGAAGCTGCCGGGCAGGTGGCCGAACAGCTCGCTCTCGATCAGCGTCTCGGGGATCGCCGCGCAGTTGACCGCCACGAACGGCCGGCTGCGGCGCTCGCTGCTCTGGTGCAGCGCCTTCGCGAAATACTCCTTGCCGGTGCCGGTCTCGCCGGTCAGCAGCACGCTGACGGGGGAATTGACCAGCCGGGCGGCGCGCGCGATCTGCCGGTCCAGCGCCGCATCGCCGCCCGACAGCGCGGCCAGCGGCTTCGGGATCGGCCGTTCCGGCACGGCCGGCGACGACGGCGACAGCGACCGCGCCGGCGGTGGCGAGGCGAGCATGAACAGCACGCGCCCGCTGCCGGCGAGGCTGATCGCGCGCTGGTCTGGCGCGCGCGCGGCGACGAAGCGGCCGAGGTCGCCGACCGACGCGTTGAACAGCCGGTCGAACGCCATGCCGATCACCGGCGTGCGCCCGTGAGACTCCAGCAGCAGCTGCGCGCGCCGGTTGTGGCCGATCACGCGGCCGGCGGCGTCGATCGCGAGCAGGTACTCCGGGTCGACGTCGAGGAACTGCGGCGCGTGGCTCAGCTTCAGGATCCACTCGGCGCGAAACCCGTGCAGGAAGCTCGCGTTCTCGATGTGCTGCGCATACAGCTTCACGAGCTGCAGCGCGAGGTGCTGGCTCTGCTTGGGCTGCGGCGAACTCAGCGCCGAGATGTCGAGCACCGCGTTGAGCCGGCCGCGCGCGTCGAACACCGGCGCGGTGGTGCAGGTCAGCGGAATGTGGGTGGCGTCGAAGTGGTCGGCGAGATGCACGGTGAGCGCCTCGCCGGTGGAAATGCAGGTGCCGACGCCGCAGGTGCCGGCGACCGGTTCGCTCCAGTCGGCGCCGAGGTAGAGGCCGGCCTTGCGCAGGCTCGGCTCGAACACCAGGTCGCCGAGGAAGTCGACCGTCACGCCGCGCCCGTCGGTCAGCAGCACGCAGTAGCCCATGCCGGCGACCTGCTGGTAAAGCGCCTCCAGCCCGTGCCGGGCGATGTGCAGGAACTCCTCCATCCGGTCCTGGAAACCGCGCAGCTGCGGCTGCGGCAGGATGATGGCCTCCTGCATGCGCGCGTGGGGTCGAGCTGGTGCTCGTGCATCAGGCGCCACAACAGGGTGCGGATCACCTCGTCGTGGGCCAGCGCGCGCGGGCTGGCCACGCCGTCGGCGGCGAGCTGCATGACGGTCGCGATGTGCTCGCGCTGCTGGAGCTGCATGGCGTGTCTCCGTTCGCCGCGCGGGGCGGCGATGGCGTCCGCTGGAGCGGATCGAGGGGTTCGCGGGGCGCGGCCGACTCACACCTGCCGCCGGCCACCTGGGTCCGACGACCAGCGCGCCGCGACGCGCCCCAGACGCTCACGCCGCGCGCAGCCAGGCCGCGCGCGCGGCGGCGAAGCGGCGGGCGGCCTCGGCGCCCAGCGCGTGCCGGCCGTCGCGCACGACGCAGTTTCCGGCGACCCACACCTCGCGCGCCGCGTCGTCGCGCTGCTGCGCGAACACGTGCGCGGCCAGGCGCTGGCCGGCGTCCAGCACGGCCCAGCGCTCGGCGTCGCCGTCGAGCACGACGTTGCGAAGTCGGCACGCTGGTGCCGACCGCGAGCCCCGCCATCAAGACGCCCGCCGCGCGCGCCGCCGGCCGCCGCCGAGAGCCATTGTAGGTGATCGGCGACCTGCGGCCGCGCTCGCCGTCGCCATCACGTTGCGGCGCTGTAGCACGAGGCGCTGGCCGTATTCGAGCAGCCGCAGTTCCTCGCGCAGGTTGACGCTGGCGTGGCTGTCCGAACCGATGTCCAGGCGCCGCCCCGGGCGTCGTAGGCGGCGGCGGGGAAGACACCGTCGCCGAGGTTGGCCTCGGTCGTCGGGCACAGGCCGGCGACGGCGCCGCTCGCGGCCAGCGCCACGGATTCCGCGGCGTCGACGTGCGTCGCGTGGACCAGGCACCAGCGGGCGTCGACGGCCGCATGGTCGAGCAGCCATTGCACCGGGCGCTGGCCGCTCCAGGCGAGGCAGTCGTCGACCTCGCGCTGCTGCTCTGCGATGTGGATGTGCACCGGCGCGCCCGGGTCGATGCGGTGCAGGCCGTCGACCAGGTCGCGCAGTGCCGGCGGCGCGACAGCGCGCAGCGAATGCGGCGCGGCGCCGACGCGCACGCCCTCGCCGCGCAGGCGCTCGACGATGCCGAGCAGCCGGTCGACCGAGCGGATGAAGCGGCGCTGGCCGGCACTCGGCGCGCGGCCACCGAAGCCGCTGGCCTGGTACAGCACCGGCAGCATCGTCAGGCCGATGCCGGCGCGGCGGGCGGCGGAGACGAGGCGCAGCGACATCTCCGCGGGGTCGCCGGCCGCGCCGAGCAGCGCACCGATCCGCCCACCGTGCGGCGCATGCCCCTGCGGACCGGCGGCAGGGCTGTCCGCCGATCCGTCCGGCGCCGCGTCGTGCACGTAGTGGAATTCGCAGACGTGGGTGTAGCCGGCGTGCAGCATCTCGACGTAGAGCTGCGTCGCGACGTCTTCCAGCGTCTCGGGCGTCAGCGCGGCGGCGAAGCGGTACATGCGTTCGCGCCAGCTCCAGAAGCTGTCGTCGCCGCTGCCGCGGTATTCGGTCAGGCCGGCGAAGGCGCGCTGGAAGGCGTGCGAATGCAGGTTCGCGATGCCGGGCAACAGCGGCCCGGCGGCGTGTTCGGTTCCGGCGACGTGCGGTGAGCCGGGTTCCACCGCGGTCAGCAGGCCGGCCTCGTCCCACGCGAGTTGCACGTCGCGCGCCCAGCCGCCGGGCAGCAGCGCGTGGTCGGCGTGGAGGGTTCCGGGGCGAGCGGGGGTGCCGGAGGTCGTCATGTCGGGTGGGGCGTCGCGGTTCGAGGTCGGGTGGGTGAGGGCGGCTATTGGGCGCTTGTGATCCGGTGCAGCGCGACGTGCAGCAGCGCGCGCGCGGCGTCCAGCGGCTGCACCGCGACCGGCGGGAAGCCGTCGCGCCACAGCGCGGCGCGGTCGGGTGTCAGCGCGAGCGTGCCGGCCTGCCAGTCGCCGGCCAGGGGCCAGAGCAGGCCGGCGTCCGCCGCCGGCAGCGCGGTCGACTGCCGCAGCACCGCGACGCTGCCGCGCCAGCGGCCGCGGCGCGTCATCAGGTTGAAGTCTTCGCAGGGGCCGTCGATCGGCGTCGCATCGAGCGGGGTGTCGCCGTCGAACGCGAACGGTTCCCAGCGGCGGTCGAGCCGATGAGGTGGCGCGCCGCCGGCACGCTGGAGAACGACGCCGGCGCCGTCGAGCAGCGTGATCACCCGGTCGACGCCGGCGTAGGCGGAGAAGGGCCCGGCGGCGTCGATCCGGGCGATGCTCAGGCGCCAGTCGAAGTCGTCCTGCGATGCTCCGGGCGGCTCGACCGCCAGTTCGCGCGTGCTGCCGGCGCGATTGCGCCAGGGCACGGGCGGCAGCGCGGCGAGGTCGATCCAGCAGGTGGGATGTTCGGT
>JBGAMJ010000231.1:0-5171 GCA_044223035.1 Piscinibacter sp. | reverse complement strand
ACGGACGAGGTCGAGCATTGGCCGGGTGTAGGCGACGCCCGCCTGCTCGTTGCGCGCGAACTCGATCTGCTCGCGGGCACTGCCGACCAGGAAATACAGCATCACCGCCAGCGGCGCGATGAACGCCGCCGACACCCAGCCCGCCTTGGCCGGAAAGCCGATGCGGCGGAACAGGCGCACACCCGGTGCGAGCCAGCCGTGGTAACGGAAGAACTCGCCGAACCCGGAGCCGGTGCGTGCGTGGGACGACGGAGAAGTGGAATCGCTGGGCATCGAAAGCTCCGGGAGGAAGCGGAACACGCCCCCGGGGGCGGGCTGACCACGCCGCCAAGGACAGAACAGATGCCGTCTTTCGACGCCGTTTCCGTCGACTTGAGCGCTTTGAAGCGCCCCGATTGATCCAAGACAAATGAAACATGCCGGCACGCAAGCTGCATTCAGCTTGCAACCGGAGGTGCCGATAGTGCGTTCATCGATGCCGCACCGTCGCGCGGCTGCCCCGGAGGAGACGCCATGAACCTGCTGTCGCTCACCACGCTTCCGGCCCACGCCCTGCGCCACGACGACCCGAGCTCCGGTGCCTCGCCGCAGGGCGAGCCGGCCGAGCGCATGCTGGCCGTCGCGATCTTCTCGTTCACGCTGGCGTCGGCGATCGGGCTGTTCCTGCTGCACTGACGCAGCGGCGGGCGGGCTCAGCGCCGCAGTTCGGCGACGAAGTCGTAGTAGTCGCTGCGGCACCAGGTGTGCGTCACCTCGACGGCCCGGCCGTCGTCGAGATAGGCGACACGCGTGATGAACAGCAGCGCCTGCCCTGGCGGAATCGACAGCAGCTCGGCATGGCGCGCGGTCGCGTTCGCCGCGCGGATGTGCTGCAGCGCGCGCACCGGCACCGCGTTGCGCGTCGCGAGGTAGGCGTACAGCGAATCCTTCACCGCCTCGGGGTCCGGCACGATCGAGGTCGGCAGCGTGCTCGACTCGTAGGCCATCGGCGTCGCGTCGGCCAGCCGCACCCGCTCCAGCCGCGCCACCCGCGCGCCGGGCGACAAACCCAGCGCCACCATCTCGTCGGGCAGCGGCGCGCCGACCACGCGGCGGATCCAGCGTGAACTGGGCGCGAAGCCGCGCTGTTTCAGTTCCTCGGTGAAACCGGTCAGCCGGGTCAGCGGCTGCTCGAGCATCGGCGCCACGTAGTTGCCCGAGCCGTGCCGGCGCACGATCAGCCCGTCGGCGACCAGCGCATCGATCGCCTTTCGCGCGGTCACGCGCGAGATGCCCAGCCGCTCGGCCAGCGTGCGTTCGGAGGGCAGCGCGTCGTCGGCGCCGAAGCGGCCGTCGCGGATCAGCCGCGACAGGCCATTGCGCACCTGCACGTACAGCGGGGTGGACGATGCCGGATCGACGCCGATGTCGGCCGCCAGCGGATCGGCGTCGGGCGCCGTCGCGGCGGGGGTCACGGACTCGTCAGGGCGGGCGGTGGCGCTCGGCATGGCAGGGGGCGGCGGTGAAAAGCGCTGCGGCCGGGGGCGCGCGGCGGAGCCGGTCACGATAGCACCGCCTCCGCCGGCATCCGCGGCGTCCGCGGCGTCCGCTGCATCCGCTGCATCCGCTGCATCCGCTGCATCCGCTGCATCCGCTGCGGCCCGCAGCCGCCCGCAGCCGCCCGCAGCGGCGCGCCGCGCGCGGCTCAGGCGCTGGCGCGCAGCGCGCCGCGGATCTCGTCGGCCACCGAGTCGGCGATCGGGCCGAGCACGACCTGCACGCTGCCCGGCGCCGGCTTGATCAGCCCGCGCGCGCCCAGCGCCTTCAGTTCGTTCTCTCGGATCAGGCCGTTGTCGGCCACCTGCAGGCGCAGGCGGGTCGTGCAGGCGTCGACGTTCTTCAGGTTGCCGGCACCGCCGAGCGCGGCGACGAACTTCTGCGCCCGCGTGGCGGCCACCACCGGCGCGCGCGGCGCGGCCAGGGCCTTCAGCGCGGCGCGCACCTCGTCGGCCAGCAGGTCGGCGCCGGGGCCGACGATCACCTGCACCGCGCCCGCACCCGGCCGCACCACGCCCTTGGCGCCCAGCGCCTTCAGCGCCGCTTCGCGCACCGTCTGGTTGTCGACCACCGACAGGCGCAGCCGCGTCGTGCAGGCGTCGACCCCGCGGATGTTGGCGGCACCGCCCAGCGCGGCGATGAAGCCGCCGGCACGCGAATCGGGCTCGGTGGAGGCCGCGGTTTCGGCGGCGGCGTCGGCATCGGCCGCCACAGGCGCTTCACGGCCCAGCGTGGCCAGGTCGAAGCGGCGGATGAAGTGGCTGAACAGGCCGTAGTAGATCGCGAAGTAGGCGATGCCGACCGGGATGATGATCCACGAGCGGGTCGAGATGCCGTAGGACAGCACCCAGTCGAACGCGCCGCCGGAGAAGGTGAAGCCGGCCTTGACGCCCAGCGCGTGCATCAGCGCCATCGACGCGCCGGTCAGCACCGCGTGGATGCCGAACAGCACCGGCGCGAGGAACAGGAAGGCGAACTCGATCGGCTCGGTGACGCCGGTGAAGAACGAGGTCAGCGCCATCGACAGCAGCACGCCGCCGACCACCGCCTTGTTCTCCGGCCGCGCATTGCGGTACATCGCCAGGCAGGCCGCCGGCAGGCCGAACATCATCACCGGGAAGAAACCGGTCATGAAGGCCCCGGCGCTCGCGTCGCCGGCGAAGAAGCGGTTCAGGTCGCCGTGGACGAGCTTGGCGGCTTCGGTCGCGGTGGCGGCGGTGGAGTAGTCGCCGAACACGAACCACACCAGGTTGTTCAGGATGTGGTGCAGGCCGGTCACCAGCAGCAGCCGGTTCAGCGCGCCGTACAGGAACAGGCCGACCTCGCCGGAGCCGAGCAACCAGTGGCCGATCAGGTCGATGCCGCGCTGGATCGGCGGCCAGCCGTAGCCGAACACCACGGCGAGCGCCAGCCCGGCGCAGCCGGTGGCGATCGGCACGAAGCGCTTGCCGCCGAAGAACGCCAGCCAGTCGGGCAGCTTGATGTCCTTGTAGCGGTTGTAGAGCACGCCGGCGACGATGCCCATGATCAGGCCGGCCAGCACGCCCATGTTGATCTTCGGGTCGATGGTCTTCATCGCCGAGATCAGCACGAAGTAGCCGACGGCACCGGCCAGGCCGGCGACGCCGTTGTTCTCCTTCGCGAAGCCGACGGCGACGCCGACGGCGAACAGCAGCGCGAGGTTGGCGAAGACGGCGTCTCCGGCCTGGGCCATGAAGGCGATGTTCAGCAGGTCGGGCTGGCCGAGGCGCAGCAGCAGGCCGGCGATCGGCAGCACGGCGATCGGCAGCATCAGCGTGCGGCCGAGCTGCTGGATCGCGGCGAAGCGGTGGGTGGACATGGGGAGCTCCGGGGGTCTCGGTGGATGGGGGGAAGGGGGTGCGGAAACGGGTTCGGTGCGAACGGAAATTCGTCTGTAAGTGAGCGCCGGCTCAGGCCGTAGCCGCCGCCGGCTCGTTCTCGGTGGCCGATGCATCGAGCCAGGGCCAGGTGCGCTTGACCAGCGCGCGGATCGCCTCGGCGGAGCCGAGCTGCAGCGCGGCCTGCGCGGCGGCGCGGCATTCGGCGTGGTCGAGCCGGCGCAAGACGTCCTTGATCTCGGGGATCACCGACGGGCTGGCCGACAGCTCGGTCACGCCCAGGCCGATCAGCAGCGGCACCGCGACCGGGTCGGACGCCATCGCGCCGCACACGCCCAGCCACCGGCCGTGGCGGGCCGCGCCGTCGGCGGCCAGCGCCATCAGGCGCAGCACCGCGGGGTGCAGGCCGTCGAGCCGGGCGGCGAGCGCCGGGTTGACGCGGTCCATGCACAGCGCGTACTGCGTCAGGTCGTTGGTGCCCACCGAGAAGAAGTCGGCCTCCCGGGCCAGCTGGTCGGCGAGCACCGCGGCCGAGGGGGTTTCGATCATCACGCCCAGTTCGACCCGGTCGGTGATGCCCATCTCGCGGGCCAGCCGGTCGAGGACCTTGCGGGTGGCCGTGATCTCGGCCAGGTCGGTGACCATCGGCAGCATGACCTTCACGGCCGACAGCGGCCGCACCGCGAGGATGGCGCGCAACTGCTCGACGAGCAGCGCTTCGCGGGCCAGGCACAGGCGGATGCCGCGCAGGCCGAGCGCCGGGTTCTCCTCGGCGGGCAGGGGGAGGTAGGGCAGCGACTTGTCGGCGCCGACATCGAGCGTGCGGATGATGGCGCTGCGGCCTTCGAGTGCGTCGACCACGGCCTGGTAGTCGGCGTGCTGTTCGGCCTCGGTCGGCGCGGTGTCGCGGTCCAGGAACAACAGCTCGGTGCGCAGCAGGCCGACGGCTTCGGCGCCGAGCTTCACGGCCTCGCGGGCGTCGGCGGCGGTGGCGATGTTCGCGGCCACTTCGATGCGCACGCCGTCGGTCGTCGTGGCGCTGCCGTGGGCCTGCGACAGCGCCACGGCGCGTGCGGCACCGCGGCGCTCGATCTCGGCGTGCGCGGCCGCCAGGCGATCGGGCGTCGGCGCGCTGTCGAGCACGCCGTTGTCGGCGTCGACGATCACCAGGCTGCCGGCGGCCAGCTCGGCCAGGCGCGGCCCGAGCGCCACCAGCGTCGGGATGCCCTGGGCACGCGCCAGGATCGCCACGTGCGAGGTCGGCCCGCCCTGGCGGGTGACGATCGCGGCGACCTGCGCGCGCTCCAGCGCGGCGAAGTCCGAGGGCACGAGATCGTCGGCGAGCAGCACCGCGTGCGGCGGCAGGTCCGGGGCCTGCACGTCGTCGCCGGCGAGCTTGCGCAGCACCTGGCGCTCGATGTCGCGCAGGTCGGCCGCGCGTCCCGCGAGCAAGGGGTTGCCGGTGGCGACCAGCGCCTCGCACTGGGCCTGCGCCACGGCGCGCCAGGCGTATGCGGCGCTCTTGCCGGCGGCGATCAGGGCCTGGGCCTCGGCCAGCAGCGCCGGGTCCTCGGCGAGCACATGGTGTGCCGCAAAGATGTCGGCCTGGTCGGCGAGACCGCGGCGCCGGGCCTCGGACGCCGCGGCTTCGATGTCGCCGACCACCGCGTGCAGCGCGGCCTCGAGCGCGCGGCGTTCGAGGACCTCGCCTTCGCCCTGCTCGCGGATGTCGCCGACCGCGTGCTCGAAGCGCGCGCAGACGCCCAGGGCCAGGCC
>JBGAMJ010000230.1:0-5279 GCA_044223035.1 Piscinibacter sp. | reverse complement strand
CGGCCGAGCGTCAGCGCCGCCCAGCCGGGCAGCGCCAGGCTCGGGTGGCGCCAGCCGAGGTACAGGGCCGAGGTGAAGTCGAGCATGTGCCGCGGCGCCTCACAGACTGCGCTGCTGCATCGCCAGGCGCTTGCGCAGCAACACCGAAGGCATCGTCACGTCGACCTGATCGACGGTCAGGTCGGCGCCAGTGACCGCGCGGTAGGCGTGGATGTAGCCCTGGATCTCCGGGCGCCAGAAGCGTGCCCAGTTGGCCGCCTGCACCGGGTCGTTGACGTCGCTCCAGGCACCGAAGCGGATCGACAGCAGGACCTGCTCGCCGAACACCGCGAGGTTGCGGAAGTGCAGCACGCTGACGTCGCTCCAGTTCTGGATCTTCTTCATCGCGTCGACACGGTCCATCCACGGCTCGGGATAGGCCACCATCACCCGCGTCGGCAGGAACTCGCGGAACTCCGGGCGCGCCAGCAGCCACTGCTGCATCAGCATCTCGATGCGCGCCGTCGACGGCAGATCGCCGAACTGGTTGTGCGCGCCCTGCGCCAGGATCAGGTGTACCTCCTTCAGCCCGTTCAGCATCGGGAAGCCGTCGGCGACGATGGTGGTGACGTCGTCCTGCTGGAAGAACACCGTGCACAGCCGCAGCAGGTTGTGGAAGGCTTCGAGGAACTTCGAGCGCGTGTCGGCGGGGTGCAGGTTGGCGACGGCCTTGCCTTCGAGGCGCAGGCCGTAGTGGTGGTCGTACTCGTAGTTGCGCCGCACCACGCTGAGGCGGTGCTGCTCGTCCTGGATGTAGCCCCACAGCAGGTTGTTGAGCGGGCGCAGCGGGTCGATCTCCATGTTCGCCAGCGGATCGTGGCTGCCCGCTCCGCGCGCGTTCTGGAAGCGCCGGGTGATGGCGTTGAGCGTCTGTGCCAGCATCGCCTCCTCGTTCCAGTACGACCAGATCAGCTCCAGCAGGCAGGGCGCGACCAGCTTCTCGCGCAGGATGCCGAAGCACTGCTGCGGCAGGTCGGCGCCGGCGAAAATCGCGTTCTTGATGGCGACATCCGGCAGCTTCTGCAGGATCAGCCCGAGGTAGGGCAGGGTCACGTCGCTGGTGCCGTTGACCGCGACCAGGTACTTGTCCCACAGGTCGTCGAGCTGCACCGTGCGGCCGATGCGCTTGACCACGTAATCGAGGTCGTCCTGGTCGAACGGGAAGTCGTCGAGCGTCACCGCGCAGTTGACGATCACGAAGGCCTCGGTCGCGGCCTTCAGCAGGCGGTAGGCCTCGGCGTCGGTGAAGGGCAGGAAGCGCTGGCTCGCCAGCTGGTTGAAGCGGTTGATCTTGCCGTCGGGGCCCTGGATCTTGCTGCGCTCGAAGTCGGTGAACTCGGGCGACAGCGGCAGCCCGCACAGCACCGTGTCGAGGAAGCGCCGGTAGTTGTTGAACGACAGCGCCTCGGTGCTCTTGCGGATCACGATCCACAGCGGCAGGTCCTCGGTCACCTCGGTGGCGGCACGGCGCATCGTCACGGTCACGTCACCGCTGATCGCCTGCTCGTTGCGATCGATGAAGCGCGCCAGGTTGATGACGATGACCGGGTTGTCCTTCAGTGCCGCGGCGAACTCGACGTTCCCAAACACGCGGCTGCTGTCGTAAATGTACTCGCGCACCACGCGCCCGGTTTCCTCGAACTCGCGGTATTGCGTGAGCACGCTGCCGCGCGATGCCGACAGACTGGTCGCGAAATGCGTGCCGGCCGCGCGGTTCCAGGCGACGCGGAACAGCATCGACTGGCCCTGACGCACGCGGTCGCACGGCGTCATCGTGCAGTCGCTACCGGATACGAAGGACTCGACCGCGAAGCCCACCGGCAGCTCCAGGCACACTTTGCGTTCGCAGCCCGCCTCCACGCTCACGTCGCCGGCGCGGCTGCCGCCGAAGCCTTCGGTCACGCAGCGATACTGGCCGGCCGGCAGTTCGGCCTCGAAATGGCCGTTCGGCCGGGTGTTGCCGGAGGCCACCGGCTGGTCGCTGCAGGGGTCGTGCCGGGAGCCCTGCCCCCGGCCCTGCGGCTTGCGCGGCGCGCCCTCCGCCGGTGCGGCCGGCGCCGCGTCGGTGAGCGCATAAATGCGCACCGGTGCGTTGCCGATCGGCGTCCGATCGCCTTCCTCGTCGCGGACGAACACGTCGAGCGCGCCGCGGTCCTCATGGGGATGTGTGAGCATGACCGTGCTCCTTGTTCAGTGGAGGGTGAGTCGGCGTGCGTGCCCGGAGCCGTCCGCCTGCCACGGCAGGCGGGCCGGAGCCGCGCTGGCACAGGCCGAGGAAACCTGCAGCGTGCTGGTCAGCGCCCAGTGGCCCAGCAGCTTCGCCAGCAGTGCCGCCTCGTCCTCCGGGCTGATGCGCCCGTCGGCGCGCGCCTGGCCGATCACGGCGAAGACGAGCGAAGGCGACGCCCGGTACATCCCGGCGGGCGACCGGTACCAGTCGTGATACAGCCCGGTGAGGCGGGCCGGCTGCCGCTCGGTGACGCCGAGCGCCTGCACCAGCGTGCGGCCGTGCAGCGCCGCTGGACGGTGGTTGACCAGCAGCGCGACGAAGGCCGGCATGCTGTCCTGCAGCAGCGCGAACAGCCGGCGCGTCGGCGGCGTCAGCCCGTATGGCGGGTAGAACGCCGTCCACAGCGCCCGCAGCCGCTGCCACTGCGGGTGCGGATAGAGCGCCGCCCCCATCGCACAGCTCAGGTGCACGCGCAGCCACGGCACCGGGTGCGGATCGTCGAGGTCGAGGCGGAACACGAAGGCCCGCGGCAGGCTGACCACGCCCATCAGGCCGAGCGGTGCGGCCACGCCGATGCGCGCGACCGACCAGAAATCGGCGACGATCTCCGCAATCCAGCGCTCCCACAGCACCCACGCCGGGGCCTGCGCCCCGGCTCCGCGCTGCAGCCCCTGCAAGAGCGGGCGCAGCGAGGCGACGAGGTCGAGCAGCGCGGCGGCCTGGTGGCCGACCTCGTGGATCAGCGAGGAGGCGATGGCGCTGCCGATCATCCGTTCGCGCGGGATGCGGATGATCGCCACCGGGTTCTCGCCGCCGCCGGGCAGGCGCGTGCGCGCCCGGCGGATCGCCGCGCCGGCGCCGCGGTCGAGGTAGCAGATCACCGGCGGCGGCTGGTAATAGCCGCCCGGCAGCGTCAGCGCGTCGGCAGAGACGACGTCGAGCCCCGACAGCCACACCCCGTAGTCCTGCTCACTGCGCTGCGTGATCACATCGCTGAACAGGTCGAACTGGGTCAGCACCGCATTGAACCTGAGCCGGATCTGGGCGAAGCGGCGTTGCGCCGCCGCTGCCGTCGCCAGCCGCGCTCCGGGGCCCCGGAGCCAGGCGAGAAAGCCCCGCACCAGCCGGCGCAGATCCCGCCGGCCGCGGATCAGGTGCCGTTCGATCGCGGATTGCGCCGCCGGCAGCAGGTTGGCGGCGGGCACCATGGGTTCGAGCAGCGCGAACGGCTTGACCCGTTCGATCCGCGTCAGCAGGGCGCGCGCTTCCTGCTCCAGCATCCACGCGGCGTAGCGGCCGATGGCCATGGCGGCTCTCAGGCGCCGTAGAGCACGATCTTGTTGCCGCGGCGGATCCAGCGCCCGGTCTGGGCGCGCCCGACCGCGGCGGGCCCGGCGGCGGGCCCGGCGGCGGCGGCCGAGAGCAGGCCGGGGGCGAACTGGCGGGCGGCGGCGATCGCCGCGTTCTGGGCGACGATGCGCGGGTCGGCGTTCGGCGGCGCCGCCGCGGCCTTCGTCGCGGCGTTCGCGGCGAGCCGCACGAACTGCCGCGCGCCCTCGAACTCGCGGTCCTCCTGCGTCAGCGTCTCGCCCTCCAGGCCGAGCGCGCTGCTGGCGGCACTGGCCAGGCCGCTGCCGATCTTGGCGCCCAGCGGGCCGCCGAAATAGGTGCCGATCGCGGTACCGGCGAGCGGCAGCGCCTTCTTGGCGACGCCCTTCAGCACGCCGCCGATGGCCTTGCCGACCGGCGAACGCACGAACGAGCCGACGGCCTTGGTCGCCTTGCTCAGCAGGCTGCCGAGGAAGCGGTCCAGCTCCGCCTCGGATGCCACGCCGAGCAGTTCGGAGGCCAGCTCCATCTCCTCGGCCTCGGTGAGTGCGGTGCCGGCCTCTCCCGACCACTCGCCTTCGCCGAATTCGAACTGTTCTGCCTCTTGCCCGAATTCGGGCATGTATTCCATCTGGGTGCGGTCGAGGTCGTGCATGACGGTCTCCTGGGGTCTGGCTGACTGCGATGAAATGGCGCGTGCCGCGGCGGCGCGCGTCGGCTGTTAACCATCGAAAACGACGATGACCCGGCCGCGCCGGACCCAGCGGCCACCGGATGTGGCCGCCAGTTCCGGCAGCAGGCCGGGGGCGTGATGCCGGGCGGCGCCGGCGAGGGCGTTGCGGGCGAGCGCCGCCGCGGGGGCGTCGGCCGGCGCGGCGGCGGCACGGGCCAGCGCCGCCCCGGCGAGGCCCACGAAGCGTCTGGCGAGTTCGTAGTCCCGGTCCTCCGGGCTCAGGCCCTCCAGCTCCAGCCCGAAGCGGCGGGCGGCAGCCGTCGCCACGGCCGCGCCGCCGGCCAGGCTCGTCCGCGCCACGTCGCCGAGCAGGCGCCGCAGCGCCGCCGCCACCGGCGTGCGGACGAAGGCGCCGAGCCGGCGGCCGGCACGGGCCAGGAGTTCGTCGAGCACCCGCTCCAGCCGCGCACCGCCGCGCGCTTCGAGCAGGGCGGTGGCGAGCTCCAGTGCCGCGTCGTCACCGAACACCACGCCCGCCGGTCCGCCACCGCGGCGCGGTGCGGGCTGCGGCGGCGCCGCGGCGACGTAGACCTCGGTCTCCGGGCTGTACTGCAGCAGCGGGTGGGTCACGGCTCGCTCCTCCCTCGATCCCGGACGGGACTCCGGGACACGCCGGCCAGGGAGCCGGCAAGCATCCTTTCAGCACGCCGCGTGCCACCCGCAACGCATTGATTTTCATATGCTTGACGTATTGGGCGAGCGAAACCGCCTTCGCCGGCGCGACCTGCGCCGGAGCGGGAGGCGAAGCGTGCTTCGGCGGCGCGGAAGGCACCCCCACCCCTGCCCACCGGGGAGGGCGCACACCGCTCCCTTCTCACCCTGGGAGAAGGGTCGGGGATGAGGGTTCGGTTCGGAACGGGGACGACGATGTCGTGGTCTAGTTTTTTCGGACACTCCGATAAGGGATTTCGCTGCTCAGGCAGCCATCATCAATCGTTCGAAGTCGTT
>JBGAMJ010000041.1:2817-43999 GCA_044223035.1 Piscinibacter sp. | reverse complement strand
ACCTGGGAAGGCATCCAGGCGGCGCGCATCCTCGAGCACGAAGGCATCCACTGCAACCTGACGCTGCTGTTCGCCTTCTGCCAGGCGGTGGCCTGCGGCGAGGCCGGCGTGCGCCTGATCTCGCCCTTCGTCGGCCGCATCTACGACTGGTACAAGAAGAGCGCCGGTGCCGCCTGGGACGAGGCGGCGAACGCCGGCGCCAACGACCCGGGCGTGCGCTCGGTGGCGCAGATCTTCGAGTACTACAAGAAGTTCGACATCGCCACCGAGGTGATGGGCGCGAGCTTCCGCAACGTCGGCCAGATCACCGCGCTGGCCGGCTGCGACCTGCTGACGATCAGCCCCGACCTGCTCGCCGCGCTGCAGGCGAGCGATGCGCCGCTGCAGCGCGCACTCGATCCGAAGGCGGCGGCGCGGGCCGAGATCCACGCCGTGGCCTACAACGAAGCCAGCTTCCGGTACGCCCTCAACGAGGACGCGATGGCCACTGAGAAGCTCGCCGAAGGCATCCGCGCGTTCGCCGCGGACGCCGCCAAGCTCGACAACCTCATCGAGGGTCTTCAATGAACGCTCCCCGCTGTGACCAGACCGAAGCCTGGGCCGCCCTGCGCGGCCATTTCGAGGCGCACGGCCGCGATTTCGATCTGCGCGATGCCTTCGCGCGAGATCCGGGGCGGTTCGATGCGCTGGGCGTCGAGGCGCCCGAGGTGTTCGCCGACCTGTCGAAGAACCTGATCGACAGCGCGACGCTGCATTTCCTTGTCGACCTGGCGAAGGAATGCAACCTGGAGGCGCGGCGCGACGCGATGCTCGCCGGCGAGCCGATCAACACCACCGAAGGCCGCGCGGTGCTGCACACGGCGCTGCGCGCGCCGGCCGGCCGCGGCCCGTTCCCGGCCGCCTACGGTACCGACGTGCACGGCGTGCTAGACGCGATGCTGAGCTATGTCGAATCGGTGCGCGACACCGCCACCAGCGGCATCCGCCACATCGTCAACATCGGCATCGGCGGCAGCGACCTCGGCCCGCAGATGGTGGTGCCGGCGCTCGACGCGTTCGTCCACCCCGGCCTCACGTTCCACTTCGTCTCGAACGTCGACGGCCACGACATCGCGCCGGTGCTGCGCCACCTGAACCCGGCCGAAACGCTGTTCATCGTCGCCAGCAAGACCTTCACGACGCAGGAAACGATGTCCAACGCGCATGTCGCGAAGGCCTGGTTCCTGGCTCAGGGCGGCACCGACACCGCCAAGCACTTCGTCGCGACCACGACCAACGTCAAGGCCGCGGCCGAATTCGGCATCAGCACCACGTTCGGGTTCTGGGACTGGGTCGGCGGGCGCTACTCGCTGTGGTCGGCGATCGGCCTGCCGATCGCGCTGGCGATCGGCAGCGACAGCTTCCGCGCGCTGCTGGCCGGCGCACACGCGATGGACCGCCATTTCGCGACCGCGCCGCTGGCCAGGAACCTGCCGATCCTGCTCGGCCTGGTCGACGTCTGGTACCGCAACTTCCACGGCTTCACCAGCCGCAGCATGGCGCCGTACCACCAGGGGCTGCGGCGCCTGCCGGCCTACCTGCAGCAGCTCGAGATGGAGTCCAACGGCAAGTGCGTGGACCTCGACGGCCAGCGCCTGCCCTACGGCACCAGCCCGGTGGTGTGGGGCGAGCCGGGCACCAACGGCCAGCACGCCTACTTCCAGATGCTGCACCAGGGCACCGACGTGATCCCGGTCGAGTTCATCCTGGTCAAGCGGCCCACCCATCCGTATGCCGACCTGCACACCAAGCTGCTCGCCAACGGGCTGGCGCAGTCGCAGGCGCTGATGCTCGGCAAGACCACCGAGCAGGCACTGACCGAGCGGGCGCCGACCGCATCGAAGGAACTCGATGCCGCGACCGTCGCGCGCCACCGCACCTTCCCCGGCAACCGGCCGAGCACGACGCTCGTGCTGGACCAGCTCACGCCATCCAGCCTGGGCGCGCTGATCGCGCTGTTCGAGCACCGCGTCTACACCAGCGGCGCGTTGTGGGGCATCAACAGCTTCGACCAGTGGGGCGTGGAGCTGGGCAAGGCGCTGTGCAACGACCTGCTGCCGCGCCTGGGTACCGGCGACACCGCTGGCCTGGACGCATCGACCGCCGGCCTGATGCGCCGGCTGCTCGGCTGACCCCGTGTCCGCGGGCGGCGCGCACATGAACGTGGTGTTCGATTTCGGTGGCGTGCTGCTGCGCTGGCGGCCGGTCGAGTTCATGCCGCGCCTGCTGCCCGCGCACGCCACCGACGAGGCGGCAACACGCACGCTGGTCGCCGGCTTCTTCCAGGGCTTCAACGGCGACTGGGGCGAGTTCGACCGCGGCCGGATCGACGCCGACACGCTCGCGACGCGCATCGCCGCGCGCACCGGTGTCGAGGTCGACGACGTGCGGCGCGTGGTCGACGCGATCCCGCACGAGCTGGTGCCGCTGCCCGACAGCCTGGTCCTGCTTGAACGGCTCGCCGCGCGGGGCCACCGCCTGTTCTTTCTGTCCAACATGCCGGCGCCGTATGCGGATCACCTCGACCGCGAACACGCCTTCCTGTCCGCGTTCGAGGACGGGGTCTATTCGTCGCGCGTGCACCTGATCAAGCCCGAACCGGCGATCTTCGACGCGGCGTCGAGCCGCTTCGGCATCGAGCCGGCGCAAACGCTGTTCATCGACGACATGGCCTACAACGTCAACGCCGCCCGCGAACGCGGCTGGCAGGCGCTTCACTTCGCCGACGCGGCCGGTTGCGAGGCCGAACTGTTGCGTCTCGGACTGTTGTAAATGGGTCGTCCGGTGTGACTTCTGCCTGACAAAATGGTCGGTGACGCGTCAAGGCAGGAGGTTTGCACGCCCTGCGCCTGACGTTACATTCGCATACGCCCCGTCAAGCGGGGCGGCATTCAACAGGGGAACCACATGAACGAGACTTCCGTCCGCGAACTGCCGTGCCGGCATCCGGGCACGATCGCTGCCGCCGTCGTCGTCGCCGCTGCCGCGGTGCTCGCCGGCTGCAACGCCACCCAGCCGGAAGTCGGCGGCGGCTCGAAGACCACTGTCACCGGCGCGGCCGGTGGTGCCACGTCGGAAAACGCCAACAGCAGCCTTGAGAAGTGCGACCAGTCGCTGGGCACGCTGGGCATCGTCGAGGACCAGGGTGCCACGTGGTACCGCTACCTTGCCAACTACAAGCTGGGTTCCACCGTGCCGGTGCTGCGCATCATGATCCAGCAGAGCAACTGCTTCGTGATCGTCGAGCGCGGAGCGGCGATGGCCAACATGAACACCGAGCGCCAGTTGCGCGAGAGCGGCGAGATGCGCTCCGGCAGCAACTTCGGCAAGGGCCAGATGGTGGCGGCCGACTACACGATGAGCCCGAGCATCACGTTCAGCCAGAACACCGGTGGCATGGGCGGCGCGCTGGGCGGGTTCAGCGGCGGCCTGGGCCTGCTCGGCGCGGTGGCCGGCGGACTGAAGACCAACGAGGCCTCGACCACGCTGATCATGATCGACAACCGCTCTGGCGTTCAGCTCGCGGCGGCCGAGGGCAGCGCGAAGAACATGGACTTCAACGTCGGCGCGGCGCTGTTCGGCAGCGGCTTCGGCGGTGGCGGCGGCAGCTACTCGAACACCCCGGAAGGCAAGATCATCATCGCGGCCTTCGCCGACTCGTACAACCAGCTCGTGCGCGCGGTGCGCAACTACAAGGCGCAGACAGTCAAGGGCGGCCTGGGCACCGGCGGCACGCTGGGCGTGCAGGGCGGCTCGACGGCGGCATCGAAGGAAGTGGATGCCAAGAACAAGCCAGCGTCCACGTCGACGAAGAAGCAGCCGACGAAGTGACGCCGCGCCGGCACGCCGGCATGGCACCGCGACCCGGCGCACCGAGGTGCCCCGGGTCGCGTTGCTGAGGGTGGTACAACCGCGCCGTGGTCGGTGAATGCTTGCAGGCGCTGCGTGCCTGATCAGCGTTGCTCTGGCGCTACCAACCCCTGGGGACGATGCAACGATGACGGCGCCTTCCATTTCATCCTATCGACATCCGGTCACCCAGCGCATCACGATCAAAGGTGCGCGCGATGATTTCGAGATGCTGGGCCCGGCGTCTGATCATGTCGGTGGCGACGTATTCACGCCGTACCAAGCATACTTCGATCGCGGCTTTATCGATCGCGCGCTCTTGAGGGACAAGTTTCCGCTTCCGTCTACCGCGGACCGGGAGGGCTACCACGGACCGCGCCATCTCGATTGGTGGGTCAGTGGCCTGCTGGACGCCTGGAAAGTGGTGGACTCGGCCCGGAGATTCTCGGGCGAATCGCCAGGACGGGTTCTGGAACTGGGTTGTGCCTCGGGTCGGGTACTCCGACACTTCCCGCTTCAGTACGGCGCCCAGGAGGCTTGGGGCTGTGACCTCAACGTGCGGCACACCGAGTGGATCAGGAGACTGCTACCGGGCGTCGCCAGAACCTTTCAGAATCACACGCTGGCGTCGCTGCCGCTCGAGGACAATTACTTCGATGCCGTCTGCGCCTTCTCGGTGTTCTCGCACATCGACGACTTCGAACTTGCGTGGATCGCCGAACTGCGCCGGATCCTGCGCCCGGGCGGTGTCCTGTATCTGACGACGCACACCGACCACACCTGGGACTCGATGGATGCGAACTGGCCCATCCACCAAGGTTTGTCAGGGCTGTTCAGCGATTTCGGTACCTTTGAAGAATTGCAGAATCGGAAGTTGCCCGCCGAACGGGTCGTCTTCTGGTGGCCGCATACCGACGCCTACAACGCGAACGTCTTCCATTCGAACGAGTATCTGCGGTCGGCCTGGGGATCCATCATTCCAGTGAAGCAGATCATTCCCCGTGGGCACGATTACCAGGATGTGGTGGTCATGCAGAAATAGTTCGGCGGCCGACACCGTCCCGGCGCAAGGAATGCGGCGCGAAGGTGTCTCGGCGGCGGCGCAGGTTGCACCCGCCGTTTGACCCGATGGCGTCAGCCGCTCATCGCCAGCCCGGCGATTGCCTGGGTGACCGCATCGCGTGTCTGTTCGACCACCGCCTGCTTCCACTCGGCGGTGTCGACGTAGAACACGTCGCGCAGGCGGCGCTTGATCGGCAGGCGCTGGGCGGGCGGCGCCTCTGGGTGGTTCTCGATCCACTGGTCGGCGCGCAGTGCGTCGAACATCTCGAGCAACGGCACGGTGCCGAATTCGAGCGCGATCGCGGTGACCTCGGCCTGCGGGCATTCCTCCGGCGCCGCCGTCCACATCGGGCCCTGCAGGCGGGCCGAACTCGAGCTTCCGTCGGCGACCGAGGTGACGTCGGCACCCCACCAGGCGCGGGCGCGGCCGATCGCGACGCTGCCGTCGGGCCCCGCGTGGATCTTCTCGCCGTGGCCGAGCGGCCCGAGGCCGGTGTGCAGGTCGATCCAGCCGAGTGCGCGGCAGCGCAAGCCGTGCTCGTGCAGCACGTGCCGCAGCGTCACGTGGCTCCAGCAGGGGTTGCGCCCGCCGTAGAAGAGGCCGTCCGGGTCGCTGTACTGGCCGCCGGACACGGCGGCCTGCAGCGCCGCCAGCCCGCGCTCGCGCAGCAGCAGCCCCAGCCGCTGCGTGACAGCCTGCGACGGCGGCCAGGTCGGCGGCAACAGCAGCGGCGCGATCTCGTCGTAGGCCGGGTTCGGCGGCAGCGGCTGGCTGAAATCGCGGAAGTTGCGGTTCAGGTCGACGTTCTCGTGCGTCGTCCGCCGCCACCATGAGAAACCGTAGGGATTCAGCGCGTGCAGATGCAGCAGCGCGACACCCGCCTCGTGCGCCGTCTGGCGGAGCGCTGCATTGCCGAGCAGCGCCACTTGCGCGCCGGAGCCGCCGAAGCCCTCGACGCCGTGGCAGCCGCTGCTGACGATCAGCAGCCGCGCGGCGTCGCGCCGGCCGTCGTGCGCGACATCCAGCGCCAGCGGCTCGCCGTCGGCGCCGAGCATCGGGTGCGGATGCGATTCGACGTCGAGCCCCGCGGCGTCGGCGGCGGCGAGGAAGAGCGCGCGCGCCTCGGCGTAGCTCTGGGCGAATCCCCGGGTCGCGTCCATCGTCGTCATCTGCGCCTTTCCACCATCCCCCCGCTGCGCCCGCCGGGCGCGCGTCGACCGCTGCGTCAGCCCTGCGGCGGCCGCGCCAGCCAGGCTTCGGCCATGCGCACCCAGAGCGTCGCGCCGAGCGGGATCAGGTCGTCGTTGAAGTCGTAGCTGGGGTTGTGCAGCATGCACGGCCCCATGCCGTGGCCGCCGACGCGGTGGCTGCCGTCGCCGTTGCCGATCAGCAGGTAGGCGCCGGGCCGATGCTGCAGGAAGTAGCTGAAGTCTTCCGCGCCCATCGTCGGCTCGAACTCCAGCACGTTGTCGGCACCGACGATCTCGCCCATCACGCGGCGGGCGAATTCGGTTTCGGCCGGGTGGTTGATCGTCGGCGGGTAGTTGCGGCGGAACTCGAACTCGCAGTCGGCGCCGAAGGCCGCGCAGGTGTGCTCGGTGATGGCCTTCATGCGCGCCTCGATCAGGTCCAGCACCTCCAGCGTGAAGGTGCGCACCGTGCCCTGCATCTCGCAGGATTCGGGCACCACGTTGGTGGCCTCGCCGGTGTGGATCATCGTCACCGAGATCACGCCGGCGTCGATCGGCCGCTTGTTGCGCGTGATCACCGTCTGTAACGCCTGCACGAGCTGGCACGCGACCGGCACCGGGTCGATGCCCAGGTGCGGCATCGCGCCGTGCGCACCCTTGCCGCGGATCACGATGCGGAATTCATTGCTGCTCGCGAAGCAGGGCCCGCTCTTGACCGCGAACTGGCCGACCGCCAGCCCCGGCCAGTTGTGTGCGCCGAAGATCGCCTCCATCGGGAAGCGCTCGAACAGGCCGTCCTTGATCATCTCGCGCGCGCCGCCGCCGCCTTCCTCGGCCGGCTGGAAGACGAGGTAGACGGTGCCGTCGAAGTTCCGGTGCCGCGACAGGTGCTTGGCCGCCGCCAGCAACATCGCGGTGTGGCCGTCGTGGCCGCAGGCGTGCATGCGGCCGGCGTGCCGGCTGGCGTGGGCGAAGGTGTTGCGCTCGGTCATCGGCAAGGCGTCGATGTCGGCGCGCAGGCCCAGCGCCCGACCGGAGCTGCCGGCGCTGACGATGCCGACCACGCCGGTCGTGCCCATGCCGCGATGCACCGGGATGCCCCAGTCGGTGAGCTGGCGGGCGATCAGGTCGGAGGTGCGCTGCTCCTGGAAGCAGAGTTCCGGGTGCGCGTGCAGGTCGCGCCGGATGGCGCCGATCGCCGCGGCGTCGGCAAGGATGGACTCGATGAGTCGCATGGCGGATCGTCCTCTGGCAATGGTTCCGGGCGCGGCTCAGTTTAGCCCTCGTACCCATGACGCCGCCGGGTGCAGGGCACCCGCCGGCGTCCCGGGGCGCGCAAGCCCTGCGCCATAGTGGCTGGATGAGCACGTACACCGTCCGCGGCGCCTGCCCGCACGATTGTCCGGACACCTGCGCGCTGCGCGTCACCGTCGAGGACGGGCGGGTGGTCAAGGTCCAGGGCGACCCGGACCATCCACCGACCCATGGCGCGCTGTGCACCAAGGTTTCGCGCTACCCGGAGCGCACCCACCATCCGGATCGCGTGCTGCACCCGCTGCGGCGCGTCGGCCTGGCTACAGCGGTTGGCTCGAGCGCGTGGCCGGTGATTGACGACATCGCCGGCCGCCTGTCGGCCATCGTTGCGAGACATTCCGCAGGCGATCGTGCCGTACAGCTACGCCGGCACGATGGGCCTGCTGCAGGGAGAGAGCATGGACCGGCGCTTCTTCCACCGGCTCGGCGCGTCGCTGCTCGACCGCACGATTTGCGCCTCGGCCGGCGGCGAGGCGCTGGCCGCCACCTACGGCGGCAAGGTCGGCATGCACCTGGAGCATTTCGCCGACAGCCGGCTGATCCTGATCTGGGGCAGCAATTCGATCGCGTCCAACCTGCATTTCTGGACCTTCGCGCAGGCCGCCAAGCGGCGCGGCGCGCAGCTCGTCTGCATCGATCCGCGGCGCACCGAGACGGCCGACAAGTGCCACCGCCACCTGGCGCTGCGGCCCGGCACCGACGGCGCGCTCGCGCTCGCGCTGATGCACGAGCTGATCGCGCACGACTGGCTGGATCACGACTACATCGAGCGCCACACCGAGGGCTGGCCGGCACTGCGCGAACGCGCGCTGCAATGGCCGCCGGAGCGCGCCGCCGAAGTCTGCGGGCTCGACGCGGCGGACATCCGCACGCTCGCGCACGACTACGGCACCACCCGCCCGGCGGCGATCCGCCTGAACTACGGCATGCAGCGGGTGCGCGGCGGCGGCAACGCGGTGCGGCTGATCGCGATCCTGCCGTGCCTGGTCGGCGCCTGGCGCCAGCCGGCCGGCGGGCTGCTGCTGTCGGCCTCGGGCTGGGCGCCGAAGGACAGCGCCGCGCTGCAGCGGCCCGACCTGCTCGGCGCGCGCCGCCCGCGCACGATCAACATGAGCACGATCGGCGACGACCTGCTGCGCGAGGCATCGCCCGGCTTCGGCCCGCGCATCGAGGCGCTGGTCGTCTACAACAGCAACCCGGTCGCGGTGGCGCCGGAGTCGCCGAAGGTGGTGCGCGGCTTCGCCCGCGAAGACCTGTTCACCGTGGTGCTCGAGCATTTCATGACCGACACCGCCGACCTCGCCGACTACGTGCTCCCGGCCACCACCCAGCCCGAACACCTGGACGTGCACACCAGCTACGGCCACACCTGGCTGCTCGTCAACGAGTCGGCGATCGCACCGGTGGGCGAGGCGCGGCCGAACACGCGGATCTTCCGCGAGCTGGCTGCACGCATGGGGTTCGACGAGCCCTGCTTCGCCGACGACGACGAGGCGCTGGCCCGTGCCGCCTTCCGCGGCCCGCTGGCGCTGCAGCACTGGCGCGCCGCCGGCAGCGTGAAGCTGCCGCTGCCCGACGCGCCGTTTGCCGACGGCGGCTTCCCGACGCCGAGCGGCCGCTGCGTGATCGATTCGCCGCGCTTCGGCGTGCCCGACCACCTGCCGAACCACGAATCGGTGCAGAGCCGCCCCGACCTGGCCGGCCGCTACCCGCTGGCGATGATCTCGCCGCCGGCGCGCCACTTCCTGAACTCCAGCTTCGTCAACGTGCGCAGCCTGCGCGGCATCGAGGGCGAGCCGCTGCTCGAGATCCACGCCGACGACGCGGCGCCGCGCGGCATCGCCAATGGCGCGATGGTGCGCGTGCGCAACGACCGCGGCGCCTACGTCTGCCGCGCCGAGGTCAGCAGCCGGGCGCGCCCCGGCGTCGTCAACGGCCTGGGCATCTGGTGGCGCAAGCTCGGCCCGGACGGCAGCAACGTCAACGAGGTGACGAGCCAGGCGCTGACCGACATCGGCCGCGCGCCGACCTTCTACGACTGCCTGGTCGAGGTCGAGGCGCTGGGCACGGTGTCGGCCGCCGAGGGCGCGGCGGCGGCCGTCGCCGGCGCGGCGGCCGGTTGATGGCATCGCGAGTCCGCCGGGCTGCCTGCTGACGTGCCGCTGCCGAGGTTCCACCGCTGATGCGCCGCCGCTGGTGGCTCGCGACGATCGCCGTGCCGCTCGCGCTGGCCGGCGTATGCCTGTTGACGGGCTGCGCCTCGGTGCGCTACCTCGCGCAGTCGGTTCAGGGCCACCTCGCGCTGTTGAACGCGGCACGGCCGGTGGCGAGCTGGCTCGACGATCCCGCCCTGCCGGCGCCGCTGCGCCAGCGCCTGGAGCTGTCGCAGCGCCTGCGCGACTACGCGGTGCGCGAGCTCAAGTTGCCCGACAACGCCAGCTACCGCCGCTACGCCGACCTGCACCGCCCGGCGGCGGTGTGGAACGTGGTCGCCGCGCCCGAACTGAGCCTGACGCTGCGCACCTGGTGCTTCCCGGTGGTCGGCTGCGTCGGCTACCGCGGCTATTACGACGCCGCCGCGGCTGAGACCGAGGCGGCGGCACTGCGGGGCGAGGGCCTGGAAGTCGGCGTCTACCCGGTGCCGGCGTACTCGACGCTCGGCATCCTTCCCGGCGCCTACTTCGCCGACCCGCTGCTGAGCACCTTCATCCGCTACCCCGAGGGCGAACTGGCGCGGCTGATGTTCCACGAGCTGGCGCACCAGGTGGCCTACGCGTCCGGCGACACGGTGTTCAACGAATCCTTCGCCACCGCGGTCGAGCGCATCGGCGGCCGTCGCTGGCTGGACGAGCAGGCGACGCCCGAGGCGCGCGACGAATACGCCCGCTACGACGGGCGCCGGCAGGATTTCCGCCGCCTGACGCAGGACTACCGAGAGCGGCTCGACCGCGTCTACCGCTCGGCCGCCAGCGACGACGACAAGCGGCGCGAGAAGGCCGCGCTGATGGCGGCGCTGCGGGCCGACCACGCGGCGATGAAGGCGTCGCGCTGGGCCGGGTTTGCCGGCTATGACGGCTGGTTCGAGCGCGCCAACAATGCGTCGTTCGGCGTGCTGGCGGCCTACAGCGAGCTGGTGCCGGATTTCGAGCGGCTGTTCGAACGCGAGGGACGCGACTTCAGCCGCTTCTATGCCGAGGTGCGCCGCATCGCGGCGCTGGACAAGAACGCGCGCCGCGCCGCGCTCGCCACACCCTGATCCCGGAGGACCGCATGGCCGACATCCACATCCACCGCACGCACCGCCTCGGCCTCGCCCGTGCGCGCGAGGTGGCCTGGCAATGGGCCGAGGAGGCCGAAGCGAAGTTCGACATGGAATGCACGGTGATCGAAGGCGAATCCGACGACACCGTCGAATTCGTTCGCACCGGCTGCCGCGGCAGCCTGAAGGTGTCGGCCGACGCGTTCGAACTGCGGGCGCGCCTCGGGCTGCTGCTGGGCGCATTCAGCAAGACGATCGAGGGCGAGATCGAGAAGACGCTCGACGGGCTGCTGGCCGACGGCAAGGCGTCGAAGGCGGCCAAGGCGGCGAAGGCCACGGCGTCTCACCCACCTGCGGCGACGCCGGCCGCGACCGCGAAGGCCGGCGCAAAGGCCGCCGCGAGGCCGACGCCGAAGGCCAGGCCGCCGCGTTGACGCGCGGTTACTTGAGCGACTCGACCAGCTCGACGTAGGCGCGCATCGCGTCGTCGCCCGACTGGCCCTTGGCGGCGTTCCAGGCGTCCCACTTGGCGCGCCCGACCATGTCGCCGAAGCCGGGGCGCTTGCCCTCCACGTCGCCGCCGGTGGCCTGCTTGTAGAGCGCGTACAGCTTCAGCAGCGTCGCGTTGTCGGGCTTCTCGGGGAGCGACTTCGAATCCGCCACCGCCTGTTCGAATTGCGTCTTGAGGTCGGCCATGGCACCAGTCTCCGTGGGTGAAAGTCGGCATTGACGGGGGGGATGTTACCCAGCATCTTGCCCGCCGAGGAACGAGCCGGCCGCCTCGCATGCGCCGGCGACACGAGGAGACCATCGATGCCCCCCGCCGCCGAGCGCATGTCGCGCGTGGACACCGCCTGGCTGCGGATGGACAACGACGTCAACCTGATGATGATCGTCGGCGTCTGGCTGCTGAGGCCGGCGTTGTCGCGCGACGCGCTGGCGCAGCGCGTCGAAGAGAAGCTGCTGCAGTACGGGCGCTTCCGCCAGAAGGTCGTCGAGGATGCGCTCGGTGCGAGCTGGGTCGACGACGACGGATTCGACCTGTCGCGGCACGTCGTCGAGCACCGGCTGAAGCGTCGTCAAGGCCAGTCGGCACGCGCGGCGCTGCAGGATTTCGTCGGCGAGCAGTGCAGCACGCCGCTCGATCGCTCGCGGCCGCTGTGGCAGTTCCACCTGGTGCCCGACTTCGACGGCGGCAGCGCGCTGGTGGCGCGGGTGCACCACTGCATCGCCGACGGGATCGCGCTGATCTCGGTGATGCTGTCGATCACCGACGGCGGCAGCGACCCGCCGCCGAAGCGCCGCCGCCACCGGGCGGAGCCGCCGGAACCCGGCGACTGGCTGGCTGATGCGGTGATCAAGCCGCTGACCGAGATCGCCGGCCGCGCGCTCGGCCTGTCCGGCGGCGGCATCGCGAAGACGCTGGAGATGCTGTCGAATCCGTCGCAGTCGGTGGCCGGCTCGCTTGCCGGGTCGCTGGAGCTCGCGCGCGTCGGCTGGAAGGTCGTCGGCGATGCCGCCGCGTTGGCGCTGATGCCCGACGATTCGCCGACGCGGCTGAAGGGCATGCCGGTCGGCCGCAAGCGCGTCGCCTGGGGCGAGCCGTTGCCGCTGGACCGCGTGAAGGCGGTCGGCAAGGCGCTGGGCTGTTCGATCAACGACGTGCTGCTGGCCTGCGCTGCCGGCGCGATCGGCGGCTACCTGCGCGAACTGGGCGACGACCCGGACGGTCAGGAGATCCGCGCGATGGTGCCGGTCAACCTGCGCCCGCTGGAGCAGGCGCACCAGCTCGGCAACCGCTTCGGGCTGGTGCCGCTGGTGCTGCCGATCGGCATCGCCAACCCGGTCGAGCGCCTGTACGCGGTGCGCGAGCGCATGCGCCAGCTCAAGGGCAGCTACCAGCCGCTGCTGGCGTTCGCGGTGCTGGCGGTGGCCGGGCTGCTGGTCAAGCCGGTGCAGGACGCGCTGCTCGACCTGTTCGCGAAGAAGGCGACCGCGGTGATGACCAACGTGCCCGGCCCCGCGCAGCCGCTGACGCTGTGCGGCTCCACGCTGCGCCAGACGATGTTCTGGGTGCCGCAGTCCGGGCACATCGGCGTGGGCGTCAGCATCCTCTCGTACGCCGGCGGCGTGCAGTTCGGCCTGATCACCGACACCCGGCTGTGCCCGGACCCGCAGCGCATCATCGACCGCTTCGAGCCCGAGTTCGAGAAGCTGACCTGGCTCTCGCTGATGCTGCCCTGGGGCGAGGGCTGAAAACCCAAGTCACGGTTGCCGTGGCAGCGCGGCGCTCGCTGGGGCACCCTGCGGCCTGCGGCCGGTCCCGCGGGGTTCAGTCCTCCAGCTCGGCCTTCGCCATCTCGACGTCCAGCCGCTCCATCGCGTCCAGCGGCTCGCAGGCGGCGGCCTGCTCGTACAGCGCCGTCGCCTCCTTCATCTTCTTCTCGCCTTCGAGCATCACCAGGCCGTTGGCGTATTCGACCATCGCGATCGCCGAGCCCGGGTTCAGTTTCAGCGCGGTCTTGAACATCGCGAGCCCGGTGTCCTTGCTGGCGCCCTGGGTGCGGCCGAGCAGCGAACCGACCTTGTCGATCACCTCGGCGTGAAAGGCGCCGAGCGCGATGTGCGCGTCGGCATGTTTCGGGCTGAGCTTGATCGCGGTCTCGAGCGCGCCCTTCACCTTCGTGCCCAGGCCCTGCGCCAGCGCCTTGGTGACGCTGATGCCCTGGCCGTAGCGGCCGAGCGCGTAGGCCAGCAGGTAGTGCGCGTTGGCGTTGCCCGGGTCGGCGGCGGCCTGGGCCTCCGCGCGCTCGGCCACCTCCATGAACAGCGCGAGCTTGGTCTTCTCGCTCTTCTCCAGGTAGTTGGCGTAGATCGCCTGCGCCTTGTTGGCCGCCGTGATCCCGGCGCCGCCGGCCTTCAGCCCGGCCTGGACGGCCTTCTGGAACGCGCCGGCGTGGAACAGCGCCCACGCGGCGAGCACCGCGTCGTCCTTGGGCAACGGCTCGGCGTCGCCGGTGTGCAGCCGCGGCCACAGCTTCTTCAGCGCCGCCGGCGTGTGGGTGTAGGCGGCAGCGTCGTGCGGGAAGGCGGTCCAGGTGGCCATCGGGGTCTCCGGTCGGGGCAGGGAAGCGGGGGTTCAGGGGTGGGCGTACCGCCCCACCAGGCCCAGCAGGTGCTGCTTCTGGGCCGATTCGAGGTACGGCATCAGCAGCGACAGCACGTGGAAGGCGCCGCGCATCAGCGCGGCGCCGGCGCGCTCGCCTTCGAGCGCGTGGCGCGGGTCGCGCACGTACTCGTAGCTCAGCCAGTAGGTCAGCACCACCACCATCGCCGCGGCGACCGGCTCGGCCTCGCTCGGGTGGATGCTCATCGCGTTGCCGCGCGCCAGGCCGGCGAGAACGTCCTGCACGGCGCGCGACTTGTTCTTCAGCACGCGCTGGAAGTGCGTCTCGATGCGACGGTTCTTGGACAGCAGGTCGTTCAGGTCGCGGTACAGGAAGCGGTACTGCCAGATCAGCTCGAACAGCATGTGGAAGAAGAGCCACGCGTCCTCCACGTTGCGCACGCCGTCGGCCGCGTGCAGCAGCTCGTTCAGCCCGTGCTCGTAGCGGTCGAACAGCGTGTTGATCAGCTCGTCCTTGGCCGGGTAGTGGTAGTACAGGTTGCCCGGGCTGATCTTCAACTCGGCCGAGATCAGAGTGGTCGACACGTTCGGCTCGCCGAAGCGGTTGAACAGGTCGAGCGTGACGTCGAGGATGCGCTCCGCGGTGCGGCGCGGCTTCTTGGCTGGGCTGACCATCGGGCGCGGGATCGTTTCGGGGCAATCTAGCATCAAGCGCGGCCGCGGATCATCGGCGCATGCCCGCATCGGGGCGGCGGCGCATGCGAGAAAGCCGGCGCCCGCACGGATTCGGGGCGCTGCCTACAATCGCGGCCGCATGTCCGACCGTCCCGCCCTCTCTTTCCGCCACGTCGGCAAGCGCTATGGCGCCGTGCGCGCCCTCGACGACGTCACGTTCGACATCGAACCCGGTGAATTCTTCGGGCTGCTCGGGCCCAACGGTGCCGGCAAGACCACGCTGATCAGCATCCTGGCCGGCCTGTCGCGCGCCACCAGCGGCACCGTCACCGTGCACGGCCACGACGTGGTCGACGACTACGCCGCCGCCCGGCGCAGCCTGGGCATCGTGCCGCAGGAGCTCGTCTACGACCCGTTCTTCAGCGTGCGCGAGACGCTGCGCATCCAGGCCGGCTACTTCGGCGCCCGCAGCGACCCGAAGGCCAGCGATGCCTGGATCGACGAACTGCTTGCGCACCTCGGCCTGAGCGACAAGGCGAATGCGAACATGCGGCAGTTGTCAGGCGGCATGAAGCGCCGCGTGCTGGTGGCGCAGGCGCTGGTGCACCGCCCGCCGGTGATCGTGCTCGACGAGCCGACCGCGGGCGTGGACGTCGAACTGCGGCAGACGCTGTGGCAGTTCGTCGCACGGCTCAACCGCGAAGGCCACACCGTGCTGCTGACCACGCACTACCTCGAGGAGGCCGAGGCGCTGTGCCAGCGCATCGCGATGCTCAAGCTCGGGCGCGTCGTCGCGCTCGACCGCACCTCGGCGCTGCTCGCCGGCACCGCCGGCACGATGCTGCGCTTCAAGACCGACCGCCCGCTGCCGCCCTCGCTCGCCGGCCAATCGCGCGTGACGGGGCGCATCGTGCAGGTCAAGGCGCACGACGCGGCCGAGGTCGAGACCATCCTCGCCACGCTGCGCGCCGCCGATTGCCGCATCGAGGACCTCGAGATCGGCCGCGCCGACCTGGAAGACGTGTTCCTCGAGATCATGCAGGGGGCGGCATGATCACCGGCGCCGGTACGCTGCTCTACAAGGAGGTGCTGCGCTTCTGGAAGGTCAGCTTCCAGACCGTCGCCGCGCCGGTGCTGACGGCGGTGCTGTACCTGCTGATCTTCGGCCATGTGCTCGAGGACCGCGTGCAGGTCTTCGGCACGGTCGGCTACACCAGCTTCCTGATCCCCGGGCTGGTGATGATGAGCGTGCTGCAGAACGCCTTCGCCAACAGCAGTTCGTCGCTGATCCAGAGCAAGGTCACCGGCAACCTGGTGTTCCTGCTCGTCACGCCGCTGTCGCACTGGGCGTGGTTCACGGCCTACGTCGGCGCCTCGGTGGTGCGCGGCATGGTGGTGGGCGCGGGCGTGTTGCTGGCGACGGCCGGGTTCGTGTCGCTGCACGTGGCGGCGGCCGGCTGGATCGTCGTGTTCGCGTTCGCCGGCGCGGCGATGATGGGCGCGCTGGGCCTGGTGGCGGGGCTGTGGGCCGAGAAGTTCGACCAGATCGCCGCCTTCCAGAACTTCATCGTGATGCCCATGACCTTCCTGTCGGGCGTGTTCTATTCGGTCGCGTCGCTGCCGCCGGTCTGGCGCGTGGCCAGCCACCTGAATCCGTTCTTCTACATGATCGACGGCTTCCGCTACGGCTTCTTCGGCGTCAGCGATGTCTCGCCGTGGACGAGCCTGGCGGTGGTTGCCGCCAGCCTGGCCGTCGTCTGCGGTCTGAGCCTGCATCTGCTGCGCATCGGCTACAAGATCCGTCATTGAGCCGGGATCGGCGGCCGCGCCGCTTAGAATCGCGGTCCCATGGCCGATCCGACCCCCGAAGAAGTCCGGCGCTACATCGCGCAGGGCCTTGCCTGCGACCGCGTCGAGGTCGAGGGCGACGGCCGCCATTTCTTCGCCACCATCGTGTCGGCCGAGTTCGAGGGGGCGAGCCGCGTGGCGCGCCATCAGCGGGTCTACCGGGCCCTGGGCGATAGAATGCGCGAGCAGATCCACGCCCTCTCGATGAAGACGCTGACCCCGGCCGAGTGGGCTTCCACGCCGGCCGCCCCACCGCACCACCACTGAACCCGCCGCAGCGTCGGCTGCGGCTGGCGAACCTGCGTCCGTGGGTTCATCGGCCGATCGAGCGTCCGCCGCAGCGCCCGTGTCTCGAACGCTCGCAACGGAATTCCCATGGACAAACTGCTGATTCGCGGCGGCCGCCGCCTGCAAGGCGAGGTCGACATCTCCGGCGCCAAGAACGCGGCCCTGCCCGAACTGTGCGCGTCGCTGCTGACCGCCGACGCGCTGACGCTGACCAACGTGCCGCGCCTGCAGGACGTCAACACCACGCTGAAGCTGCTGCGCAACATGGGCGTGGCGGTCGAGCGCAGCGAGTCCGCGCCTGACACGGTGTCGCTGTGCGCCGCCGCCATCAACGCCCCGCGCGCGCCCTACGAGCTGGTGAAGACGATGCGCGCGTCGATCCTCGTGCTCGGCCCGCTGCTGGCGCGCTTCGGCGAGGCGCGCGTCTCGCTGCCCGGCGGCTGCGCGATCGGCTCGCGGCCGGTCGACCAGCACATCAAGGGCCTGCAGGCGATGGGCGCGGAGATCGTCGTCGAGCACGGCGACATCGTCGCCCGCGCATCGCGCCTGAAGGGCGCGCGCATCACGACCGACATGGTCACCGTCACCGGCACCGAGAACCTGCTGATGGCCGCCACGCTGGCCGACGGCGAGACGGTGCTGGAGAACGCCGCGCAGGAGCCCGAGGTCACCGACCTGGCCGACCTGCTGGTGAAGATGGGCGCGCGCATCGAAGGGCAGGGCAGCAGCCGCATCCGCATCCAGGGCGTCGAGCGTCTGCATGGCTTGACCGGCGCACAGGCGCACCGGATCGTGCCCGACCGCATCGAGACCGGCACCTTCCTGTGCGCCGCGGCGGCGACGGGCGGCGACGTCTGGCTGCGTCGCACCCGCGCGGACCACCTCGACGCGGTGATCGAGAAGCTGCGCGAATCGGGCAGCCGCATCGATGCCGGTGACGACGGCATCCGCCTGCGCAACGCCGAACGCCCGCGTGCCGTGAGCTTCCGCACCAGCGAATACCCGGCTTTCCCGACCGACATGCAGGCCCAGTTCATGGTGCTGAACTGCATCGCAGAAGGCGCCTGCAAGGTGACCGAGACGATCTTCGAGAACCGCTTCATGCACGTCAACGAACTGCTGCGGCTGGGCGCGCGCATCGAGGTCGACGGCCACACCGCACTGGTGCAGGGCGTGCCGCAGCTCTCCGGCGCGACGGTGATGGCGACCGACCTGCGCGCCTCGGCCAGCCTGGTGATCGCCGGCCTGGTCGCGGATGGCGAAACCCTTGTCGACCGCATCTACCACCTCGACCGCGGCTACGACCAGATGGAGAAGAAGCTGCGCGGCATCGGCGCCGACATCGAGCGCATCGCATGATCACGCTCGCGCTGTCGAAGGGCCGCATCTTCGACGAGACGCTGCCGCTGCTGCGCGCGGCCGGCATCGAGACGGCCGAGGACCCGGAGAAATCGCGCAAGCTGATCATCGGCACCAACCGGCCGGACGTGCGCGTGGTGATCGTGCGCGCCACCGACGTGCCCACCTATGTGCAGTACGGCGGTGCCGACCTCGGCGTGACGGGCCGCGACACGCTGCTGGAGCACGGCGGCACCGGGCTCTACCAGCCGCTGGACCTGCGCATCGCGCGCTGCCGCATGAGCGTGGCGGTGCGCGCCGATTTCGACTATGCGAACGCGGTGCGCCAGGGCTCGCGCATCCGCGTGGCGACCAAGTACACCCGCACCGCGAGCGACTTCTTCGCCGACAAGGGTGTGCACGTCGACCTGATCAAGCTCTACGGCTCGATGGAACTGGCGCCGCTGACCGGCCTGGCCGACGCGATCGTCGACCTCGTGTCCACCGGCAGCACGCTGCGCGCCAACCACCTGGTGGAGGTCGAGGAAATCATGCAGATCTCGTCGCGGCTGGTCGTCAACCAGGCGTCGCTGAAGCTCAAGCGCGATCCGATCCGCCGCATCATCGATGCGTTCGCAGCGGTGGTGGGAGACGGCCAATGACGGTCGGCATCGTTCGGCTGTCCACCACGGCAGACGATTTCGAGGCTCGCTTCGGCGGGCTGCGCCACTGGTCGGCCGAGGCGGACCAGGCGATCGAAGGACGCGTCGCCGACATCCTGGCTGACGTCAAGGCGCGCGGCGACGCGGCGGTGCTCGAGTACACCCGCCGCTTCGACGGTGTGGCGGCAGCGAGCGTGGCCGAGCTGGAGATCCCGCGCACGGAGCTCTGGGCCGCGCTCGACGCGATCACCCCGGCGCAGCGCCACGCGCTCGAACGGGCGGCGGCGCGCGTGCAGGGCTACCACGAGCGCCAGCTCGAGGCCTGCGGCCGGTCCTGGTCGTACCGCGACGAGGACGGCAGCCTGCTCGGCCAGAAGGTCACCCCGCTCGACCGCGTCGGCATCTACGTGCCCGGTGGCAAGGCGGCCTACCCGTCGAGCGTGCTGATGAGCGCGCTGCCGGCCAAGGTCGCGGGCGTCGGCGAGATCGTGATGGTGGTGCCGATGCCGGCGCAGCGCGACGCCGCCAGCGGCGCGATGCGTGTCGAGCGCAACCCGCTGGTGCTGGCGGCGGCGGCCATTGCCGGCGTCGACCGCGCGTTCGCGATCGGCGGCGCGCAGGCGGTCGGCGCGCTGGCCTACGGCACCGCCACTGTTCCGGCGGTCGACAAGATCACCGGGCCGGGCAATGCCTACGTTGCCAGTGCCAAGCGGCGGGTGTTCGGGCAGGTCGGCATCGACATGATCGCCGGCCCGAGCGAGATCCTCGTGCTCGCCGACGGCAGCACGCCGCCGGACTGGGTCGCGATGGACCTGTTCAGCCAGGCCGAACACGACGAACTCGCGCAGAGCATCCTGCTGAGCCCGGACGCCGCCTACATCGATCGCGTGGCCGAGGCGATCGAGCGCCTGCTGCCGACGATGCCGCGGCGCGAGGTGATCCGCGCCTCGCTCGAAGGCCGCGGTGCGCTGATCCACACCCGTTCGATGGAAGAGGCCTGCGACATCAGCAACCGCATCGCGCCGGAGCACCTCGAGATCAGCTCGGGCGAGCCGCACCGCTGGGAGCCGCGGCTCCGGCACGCCGGCGCGATCTTCCTCGGCGCCTACACCAGCGAAAGCCTGGGCGACTACTGTGCCGGCCCGAACCACGTGTTGCCGACGTCGGGCACCGCGCGCTTCTCGTCGCCGCTGGGCGTCTACGATTTCCAGAAGCGCAGCAGCCTGATCGAGGTCAGCGCCGCCGGCGCCCAGGTGCTGGGGCCGATCGCCGCCGAGCTCGCCTACGGCGAAGGCCTGCAGGCGCATGCGCAGGCGGCGGAGATGCGTTTGAAGCGTTGACACGAACTTCGTGCAACACGAGAATCGTGAAACACGAACTTCGTGTCCTGTCATGAAGAATGTCACCGTCTCGATGGAAGACAGCGTCGCCGAATGGGCGCGGCTGGAAGCGGCGCGCCGCAACACCAGCGTCTCTCGCCTGATCGGCGAAATGCTGGCCGAGAAGATGCGGCATGACGACGCCTACGAGCGCGCGATGAACGAGTGGCTGCAGCGCGACCTGCGCTTCACCTCCGATGGCAGCCGCTACCTGACGCGTGACGAGATCCATGCCGAGCGCCTCGACCGTTTTCGTTGACACCAGCGTCCTGCTGTACTCGGAGGACGGGGCGTTCGCCGAGAAGCACGCCGCTGCGCGGGCCTGGCTGCGCACGCTGTGGTTGCGGCGCTGCGGGCGCCTGAGCACCCAGGTGCTGAACGAGTTCTACGCCAGCGCCACCCGCAAGCTGCGCCCGCCGATGCCGGCCGGAGACGCGCGCGCCGAAGTCCGGCGCTACCAGCGCTGGCAGCCGTGGCTGATCGACCACGCCACGGTGGAGACGGCCTGGGCCGTCGAATCCCGCTTCCAGCTCGGCTACTGGGACGCGCTGGTCGTCTCGGCGGCGCTGCAGCTCGGCTGCGCCTTCCTGCTGAGCGAAGACCTGCAGCACGATCAGGTGATCGACGGGCTGCGCATCGTCAACCCCTTTCTCGTCGGGCCCGAACTGCTCGACGCCGCGCCGACATGACCGCCACCCTCGCCGATCGAATGACCCGCTACCTCCGTGCCGATGTCCAGGGCATGCACGGCTATGCGGTGCAACCCAGCGCCGGCATGGTGAAGGTGGACACGATGGAGAACCCGTTTCCGCTGCCGCCGGCACTGCGCCGGGCGCTGGGAGAGCGGCTGGCGGACGTCGCGCTGAACCGCTACCCGGCCGAGCGTGGCGACGTGCTGCGCGCCGAGCTGGCGAAACACGCCCGCATGCCCGACGGCAACGACATCATGCTGGGCAACGGCTCGGACGAGCTGATCAGCCTGCTGACGCTGGCTGCCGACGTGCCCGGCAACGTGGTGCTGGCGCCGCTGCCCGGCTTCGTGATGTACGAAATGAGCGCGAAGCTGCAGGGGCTGGGCTTCGTCGGCGTGCCCACCACGCCCGATTTCCAGCTCGACGGCCCGGCGATGCTGGCGGCGATCCGCCTGCATCAACCGGCACTGATCTGGCTGGCGTACCCGAACAATCCCACTGCCAGCCTGTGGGACGACGCGACGATCGACGCGATCATCGAAGCCGCGCCCGGGCTGGTGGTGATGGACGAGGCCTACCAGCCGTTCGCCTCGCGCGATTCGCTGGAACGCCTGAAGCGCCATGAGCACGTGCTGCTGATGCGCACGATGAGCAAGTTCGGCCTGGCCGGCGTGCGCATCGGCTACCTGATCGGCCGCCGCGCGCTGATCGCCGAGGTCGACAAGCTGCGCCCGCCGTTCAACATCAGCGTGCTGAACTGCGAGGCCGCGCTGTTCGCGCTGGAGCATGCGGACGAATACGCGCACCAGGCCGAGATCATCCGCGCGGAGCGCGGCCGCATCTTCGCGGCGCTGCAGGCCACGCCCGGCGTGACGCCGTTCCCCAGCGAGGCGAACATGATCCTGGTGCGCGTTCCGGATGCCCGCCGGGTCTTCGACGGCATGAAGGCGCGCAAGGTGCTGATCAAGAACGTCTCCGCCCTGCATCCGCTGCTGGCGAACTGCCTGCGCATCACCGTCGGCACGCCGCAGGAAAATACCCAGATGCTGGCTGCCTTCGCAGCGGCGTTGAACGAGTTTTGACTGAAAGGTCCGCCATGAGCGACACCGCAGCGCGCGTGGCCGAAGTTGCCCGCGACACCAAGGAAACCCAGATCCGCGTGCGCGTCGATCTCGACGGCAGCGGCGAATCGCGACTCGCCACCGGCATCGGCTTCTTCGACCACATGCTCGACCAGGTCGCCCGCCACGGCCTGATCGACCTCGACGTGCAGGCTCGGGGCGATCTGCACATCGACGGCCACCACACCGTCGAGGACGTGGGCATCACGCTCGGCCTGGCGGTGGCGAAGGCCGTCGGCGACAAGAAGGGGCTGGTGCGCTACGGCCACAGCTACGTGCCGCTGGACGAAGCGCTGTCGCGCGTGGTCGTCGACTTTTCCGGCCGGCCCGGGCTGCACATGACAGTGCCGTTCACCAGTGGCGCGATCGGCGGCTTCGACACCCAGCTCGCGTTCGAGTTCTTCCAGGGCTTCGCCAACCACGCGCTGGTCACGCTGCACATCGACAACCTGAAGGGCCACAACGCCCATCACCAGTGCGAGACGGTGTTCAAGGCCTTCGGCCGCGCTCTGCGCATGGCGATGGCGATCGACCCGCGCGCCGCCGGCGTGATCCCGTCGACCAAGGGGAGCCTGTAGCGATGGCACGCACCGTGGCGGTGGTCGACTACGGCATGGGCAACCTGCGCTCGGTGTCGCAGGCGGTGATGCACGTGGCGCAGGGCAGCGGCTTCGACGTGATCGTTACCTCGCGCCCGGAGGAAGTATTTGCCGCTGAGCGCGTGGTGCTGCCCGGCCAGGGCGCGATGCCCGACTGCATGCGCGAGCTGCGCGATTCCGGCCTGCAGGAGGCGGTGCGCGATGCCGCCGGCCGCAAGCCGCTGATGGGCGTGTGCGTGGGCATGCAGATGCTGCTCTCGCGCAGCGAGGAGGGGCCGACCGACGGCCTCGGGCTGATCGAGGGCGAGGTGCTGCGCTTCCGGCTGGAGGGCCGGCTGCAGCCCGACGGCAGCCGCTACAAGGTGCCGCAGATGGGCTGGAACGGCGTGTTCCAGGCGGTGTCGCACCCGATCTGGGCCGGCGTGCCCGACGGCGCGTACTTTTATTTCGTGCACAGCTTCTTCGCGCGGCCGGCGGATTCACGCCACAGTGCCGGAGAAACCGAGTACGGCGAGCGCTTTACCTCGGCGCTGGCCCGGGATAACATTTTTGCGACTCAGTTCCACCCCGAGAAGAGCGCCGCGCACGGCCTCGCGCTGTACCGCAATTTCCTGCACTGGAATCCCTGACTGCCATTCTCGGGCGCGCCCCCACCTCCCCCGGTTTCCCCACGACCTGCCACTGCGGCCATGCTTCTCATTCCTGCGATCGACCTGAAAGACGGCAAGTGCGTTCGCCTCAAGCAAGGCGACATGAACGATTCGACCACCTTCGGGGAGGATCCGGCAGCGATGGCGCGACGCTGGGTCGCCGCCGGCGCACGGCGGCTGCACCTGGTCGACCTGAACGGCGCCTTCGCCGGCAAGCCGGTCAACGAGGCGGCGATCAAGGCGATCCTGGCGGAGGTCGGCGACGAGATCCCGGTGCAGCTCGGCGGCGGCATCCGCGACCTCGACACGATCGAGCGCTACCTCGACGACGGGCTGAGCTACATCATCATCGGCACCGCCGCCGTCAAGAGCCCGGGGTTCCTGAAGGACGCGTGCAGCGCATTCGGCGGCCACATCCTGGTCGGGCTCGATGCCAAGGGCGGCAAGGTCGCCACCGACGGCTGGAGCAAGCTGACTGGCCACGAGGTGGCCGACCTGGCGCGCAAGTTCGAGGACTACGGCGTCGAAGGCGTGATCTACACCGACATCGGCCGAGACGGCATGCTGTCGGGCATCAACATCGAGGCCACCGTCGCGCTCGCCAAGGTGCTGACGGTGCCGGTGTTCGCGTCGGGCGGCCTGTCCAGCCTCGGCGACATCGAACGCCTGTGCGCCGTTGAAGACCAGGGCATCGAGGGCGTGATCTGCGGCCGCGCGATCTACAGCGGCGATCTCGATTTCGCCGTCGCGCAGGCGCACGCGGACGCACTCGCCGAACAGGGCTGAGCACGCCGCGCCGGGCGGAGCGCCGCGGCGCCCGGACCTCAGGCCGACCCGCGCCGCACGCGTTTCCAGGCCGCCAGCCCGGCGAAGCCGGCCAGCATCAGCGCCCAGGTTTCCGGCTCCGGCACCGGCAGAAGATTGCCGCGCAGTTCGCCGCCCGGGTACAGCGAGGTGTGGACGTTGAGGTAGGCCTGGCCCGCGTCGAGCCCGGCGACCAGCGCATTGAACGCGCTGCTGACCGTTCCGCCGTGGCCGGTGATGAACGCGGGGTTGTAGCTGCCGGCGACCGCCATGTCGAAGCTGTGGTCGTAGCTGCCATAGGTCACGCCGAGCGGGAAGCCGTCGAAGGTCGGCAACTGCGTCGCCACGCCGACGTTGCCCGACGCGGTGCAGCAGTGGATGTGCGAGGCCGTGGTGTTGCCGACCAGGTTCGCGAAGCTGACCTCCACCCGC
The DNA here is from genome assembly GCA_044223035.1 of Piscinibacter sp. Lineage (GTDB taxonomy): Bacteria > Pseudomonadota > Gammaproteobacteria > Burkholderiales > Burkholderiaceae_C > JBGAMJ01. The sequence continues at coordinate 19,670 of JBGAMJ010000041.1, read as the reverse complement.
ATCATCAGCGTGTCGAAATCGATCGTCACCCGGGCCTGGCCGGTCCCCGGCGAGGCGTTCGGCGGGTTCTCGGTGGCGCCGGCGAGCGGCGCCACGTAGATCGATTCGTGGGCCGCGGCAGGCGATGCCGCAGCGAACGCGGCTGTGAGCGCGACCGCGAGCGTGGTGGCAAGCAGGCTGGGTGTCATCGGTGTCTCCGTCGGGGCGGTGGTGGGACCCGGTATACGCAGGCAGCGCCGGTGGCATTCCACGGCCCGCTCGCCGATGGGCCGGGGTTGTCCGCGGCGGCGTTCGCCCGGACCCGCGGCGAGGCCTTCGCTATAGTCCCGGCCTGCCTTCCCGCTCCGTCCCGCCCCGCGCCATGCTTGCCAAACGCATCATTCCCTGCCTCGACGTCACCGGCGGCCGTGTCGTCAAGGGCGTCAACTTCGTCGAACTGCGCGACGCCGGCGATCCGGTCGAGATCGCGGCCCGCTACAACGACCAGGGCGCCGACGAACTCACGTTCCTCGACATCACCGCCACCAGCGACGACCGGGATCTGATCCTGCACATCATCGAGGCGGTGGCGTCGCAGGTGTTCATCCCGCTGACGGTCGGCGGCGGCGTGCGCAGCGTCGAGGACGTTCGCCGCCTGCTGAATGCCGGCGCCGACAAGGTCAGCTTCAATTCCGCCGCGGTGGCCAACCCGCAGGTGATCGCCGATGCGTCGCGCAAGTACGGCGCGCAATGCATCGTGGTCGCGATCGACGCCAAGCGCCGTGCCGGCGACGCAGCGCATTGGGATGTCTACACGCACGGCGGGCGTCGCAACACCGGGCTGGATGCGGTCGACTGGGCGCGTCGCATGGCCGAGCTCGGCGCCGGCGAGATCCTCTTGACCAGCATGGACCGCGACGGCACCAAGAGCGGCTTCGACCTGGCGCTGACGCGCGCCGTCAGCGATGCCGTCGGCGTGCCGGTGATCGCCTCCGGCGGCGTCGGCAGCCTCGAACACCTGTCCGACGGCATCCGCATCGGCGGCGCCGACGCGGTGCTCGCCGCCAGCATCTTCCACTACGGGGAGTTCACCGTCGGCGAGGCCAAGGCGCTGCTGGCGCGTGATGGCATCCCGGTGCGCGCATGAGCGAGACGGGCCGCTCCATGGGGGAGTGTTCGCGTTCGGCGGGGCCGGCCGCCGGCCGAAAGGTGCCCCGGTGAGCGTTGGCAGGGCGGCACGCGGCGAGGTTCGCATCGTCGGCGGCGCCTGGAAGCGCAGCAAGCTGCCGGTGGCCGATGCCGCCGGGCTGCGGCCGACACCCGATCGCGTCCGCGAGACGCTGTTCAACTGGCTCGGCCAGGATCTCACCGGCTGGCAGTGCCTGGACGCGTTTGCCGGCAGCGGCGCGCTCGGCTTCGAGGCGGCCTCGCGCGGTGCGGCGCGCGTCGTGCTGCTCGAACGCGATTCGCGCCTGGTGCGCAGCCTGCAAGCGTCGAAGCTGCGCCTGAAGGCGGACACGCTGTCGGTGCACCAGGCCGACGCGCTGGCCTGGATGGCGCGTGGCGTCGACACCGGCTTCGACCTGGTCTTCCTCGACCCGCCGTTCGACGCCGATCTGACGCTGCCGGCGCTCAAGGCGGCCGAACGGGTGTTGGCGCCGCAAGGGCTCGTCTACCTCGAATCCGGCCGGGCGCACAGCGGCGACGAACTGGCGCCGCTCGGCTACACGCTGCAGCGCCAGGCGCGCGCCGGCGCCGTCTGGTACCAGCTGCTGCGGCGCGAGCCGCACGGCTACACTGCGCCCGGGCCGGTGACCCCGTGAAGCGCACGGCCCCCGCACGAGCGACGCCACGACCGGGCGCATCGCATGTTCCACCGCCACGAGCCCCTGCCAGGAGCGCCCCGTGACCACCGCCTCCAAGCTGACCGCCGTCTACCCCGGAACCTTCGATCCGATGACGCTCGGTCACGAGGACCTGATGCGCCGCGCCAGCCGGCTGTTCGAGCGCCTCATCCTCGCGATCGCCGCCGGACACCACAAGCGCACGATGTTCACGATCGCTGAGAGGCTGGACATCGCGACGGAACTGGCGGCCAAGTATCCGAACGTCGAGGTGATGGCCTTCCGCGGCCTGCTGCGCGACTTCGTGGTCGAGAACGGCGGCGAGGTCGTCGTGCGCGGGCTGCGTGCGGTCAGCGATTTCGAGTACGAATTCCAGATGGCCGGCATGAACCGCCAGCTGATGCCCGATGTCGAGACACTGTTTTTGACGCCGAGCGACCAGTACCAGTTCGTGTCCGGCACCTTCGTGCGCGAGATTGCCACCCTCGGCGGTGATGTCTCGAAATTCGTGTCACCCTCGGTACTTCAGCGATTGCAGACGCGCGTCAAATCGGTCGAAACCTGATCGCGTCGAAAGACAGCCATGTCCCTGCTGATCACCGATCAGTGCATCAACTGCGACGTTTGCGAACCCGAGTGCCCGAACCAGGCCATCTCGATGGGCGCTGACTACTACCAGATCGATCCCGGCCGCTGCACCGAATGCGTCGGCCATTTCGACGAGCCGCAGTGCGTGCAGGTCTGCCCGGTGGATTGCATCCCGCTCGATCCGGACCACGTCGAATCGCCGGAGCAGCTGCTGGCCAAGTACCGGCAGTTGCAGTCGACGGCGACGGCCACTGGCGATCGCTGAACGGCCACCGGGCGATGAGCCCGGGCTGCGTCAGCGTGCCGCGGGTTTCGCGGGCGGTGCGGGCGCGGTGACCTCGAAGCGTGACGGATCCTCATCGGCGCTCTTGTCCCGCGCCCCGCGCTTCTTGTGGCGCGGCTTGCTGGCTGCCGGTTTCGCCGGTTCGGCGTTGCGCCGCAGGCCGTCGATGCCGGTGGCCATCGCCGGGCGTTGAGACGCCTCCAGCGCGCGCCGATCCCGCGCCATCCGTGCCGCGTGCTGCTGCTCGCGTTCGGCGACGCGCTGCGCCTCGGCACGCTGGGCCTCGCTGCGATCGTCGGCCGCGGCGACTTCGGCGCCGCCGGGGCACGGCGTCTGCGAGAACTCGCGCCCACCGGGGCCACAGCGGTAGATCGTGCCGGCGGCCATCGACGGGGCGGCGACGGCGAGCACCAGCACCGCTACGGCCGCGCGCCGGGCGGCGCAGAACCGGTTCGAGATCATGGCGTGCCGTCCACCGGGAGCGCCGGCGCCGGCCGCTCGGGCTTGGGCCGCGGCGCCTTGGCGTGGATCGCCATCATCGCGCGCGCCATCTCGCCCTGAAGCAGCAGGTCCACCGCGGCGGCAGACTGCTCGATCGCCAGCTCGATCGCGTCGCGCTCGCCGGCCGGCGGCTTGCGCAGCACGTAGTTCACCACCTCGGCCTTCACGCCCGGATGGCCGATGCCCAGGCGCAGGCGCCAGAAATCGGCGCTGCCGAGCTGTGCCTGGATGTCCTTCAGCCCGTTGTGGCCGGCGTGGCTGCCGCCCTGCTTGAGCTTCATCTGGCCGGGGATCAGGTCTAGCTCGTCGTGCACGACCAGGATTTCCTCGGGTGCGATCTTGAAGAAGCGCGCCAGCGCGGCGACCGACTTGCCCGACAGGTTCATGTAGGTCATCGGCTCGAGCAGCCACACCGGGCCGGTCGGCCGGTTGGCGCGCACCGCCAGCCCGTGGTAGTGGCGGTCGGGCGCGAGCGAAACACGCCAGCGCCGCGCCACCTCGTCGACCCACCAGAAGCCGGCGTTGTGCCGGGTGGCCTCGTATTCGGGCCCGGGGTTGCCCAGGCCGACCAGCAATCGAATCATGGGCGGATTATCGGTTTGCGGCGGGCAAGAAAAAGCCCCGCCGGGGCGGGGCTTCGGAGCGGCAGGCGGCCGGAAATCACTTCCGGTTCTGCTTTTCGTCCTTCTTGCCCTTGGCGGTCTTGGCCGGCGCGGCGACGACCGGCGCCGGCGCGACTTCTTCCTCGACCACCGGTACCGTGGCCGACACGATCACCGGGTTCGGCTTGCCGTGGGTCACGACCTTGATGCCGGCGGGCAGCTTCAGGTCATTCACGTGCATCGACTGGTTCTTGACCAGTTCGCCCAGGTCCACCGTCAGGTACTCGGGAAGCTGCGATGCCAGGCACTGGATCTGCAGTTCGGTGACGACGTGGTTGACGAGGCACTTGTCGACCTTCACCGCCGGCGAGTTTTCCTCGTTGACGAAGTGCAGCGGCACGCGCTTGGAAATGCGCGTCGTGGCGTCGACGCGCTGGAAATCGACGTGCATCACGATCGGGCGGAACGCGTGCATCTGGTAGTCGCGCAGCAGGACCTGCTCCGACTTGCCGCCGAGTTCCATCTCGAGGATGGACGAGTGGAAGGCTTCCTTCTTCAGCGCGAAGAAGAGGGCGTTGTGATCGAGTTCGATCATGGCCGGCTGGCCGGCACCGTAGACGATGCCCGGGACCTTGTGCGCATTGCGCAGGCGGCGGCTCGCTCCGGTCCCCTGCAGCGTGCGCTCGAAAGCGACGAATTTCATGTTGACTCCAAAATGGCGAGGCGCCCGCGACCAGGCTGCCTCATGGAGGGGCCTCGCGGCCCCTGGGGCTGCCGGCACGGTGGCCGGCAGTTCCGCCGCAGGTCAGAAGTTGTTGTTCTGCTCCGCGAACAGGGAGGTCACCGATTCGCCGTCGGAAATGCGACGGATCGTCTCGGCGAACAGGAACGCCACCGACAACTGGCGTACCTTGGAAGAGATCTTGCCGGTCTCGCTGAGCGGGATCGTGTTGGTGATCACCACCTCGTCGAGCTTCGAGTTGTTGATGCGCTCGATCGCCGGGCCCGAGAACACCGCGTGCGTGCAGTAGGCGTACACGCTGCGCGCGCCGCGCTCCTTCAGCACGTCGGCCGCCTTGGTCAGCGTGCCGGCGGTGTCGATCATGTCGTCCATGATCACGCAGTTGCGGCCGTCGATGTCGCCGATCACGTGCATCACCTCGGACACGTTGGCCCGCGGACGCCGCTTGTCGATGATCGCCAGCTCGCAGCCGGCCTGCTTGGCCAGCGCCCGGGCGCGCACCACGCCGCCGACGTCCGGCGACACCACGACGAGATCGCTGTAGCGCTTGCTCTGCAGGTCGGCCAGCAGCACCGGCGAGGCGTAGATGTTGTCGACCGGGATGTTGAAGAAGCCCTGGATCTGGTCGGCGTGCAGGTCCATCGTCAACAGCCGCTCGACGCCCACGGCCTCGAGCATGTTGGCGACCACCTTGGCGCTGATCGGCACCCGCGTGGAGCGCGGCCGGCGATCCTGGCGGGCGTAGCCGAAATACGGGATCACCGCGGTGACGCGCCGTGCGGACGCGCGCTTGAGCGCGTCGACCATGATGCACAGCTCCATCAGGTTCTCGTTCGTCGGCGCGCAGGTCGACTGCACGACGAAGATGTCGCGCGCGCGAACGTTCTGCTGGATCTCGATGTCGACTTCGCCGTCGGAGAAACGGCCGACCTTGGCGCGCCCGAGTTCGATGCCGAGATGACCGGCGATTTCCTGGGCCAGCGCCGGGTTGGCGTTGCCGGTGAACAGCACGGTGTTGAAGAGCACGTTTCCTCCGTCGATGCCGGGCGGAAGCGTCTAACTTCCCATCCGCGAGATTGGGTCAGTGAACAGGCGGCTGACGGCGCACCGCGGGAAGCACCTCAGGAAACACCGCGAGAAACGTTTGGCAGGGGAGGAAGGACTCGAACCCTCGCATGTCGGAATCAAAATCCGATGCCTTAACCAACTTGGCGACTCCCCTACACAGGACGAGTCCGAAAGACTCGCCCCCAAACCTCTGTCACGCTCCGTCCGCGGCCCACCCGGCGAGCGGATGGACCCGCAGACTCCGGCACATCCGACCCACCCAGCCTGCCGGCAGATCCGCAGGCAGTGTCGCCCCGGGAGGGTCTTCGGTACCGTCGTTCCGGGCCGGCCCCGAAAGGCCGGCATCGGCGAACATCGCACTACCCGAACCGGTCATGCGGCTGTTGCCGAACCGTGCTTCGAGCCATGAGGCCACCTGGCGAACCTCGGGACAGACCGCTTCGGCCGGCGGCTGCAGATCGTTGCGGCCGAACCGTGCCGGGCTGTCGCCCGCATCGCCGGATGTTGCGCCATCCGGAAAGCCCTCAAGTATATCAGCGCCGAGAAGGGCAGTGTCGCGCACGAGCAGCGGACTGCCGAATATCGCGGCGGTGGCGATGGATGCAGCCGGCTTGACGACCGCATAGCAGCGCGGAGCCAGCGTCAGGGGCCGCAGACGTTCGCCGATGCCCTCGACGAAGGCGTTGCGGCCGCCGACGAAGAAGGGCACGTCGGCGCCGAGCGTCAGCGCCAGTTGCGCGAGGCGCTCGCGCGGCCAGCCGAGGCCCCACAGCCGGTTCAGCGCCAGCAGCGTCGAGGCGGCGTCGGAACTGCCGCCGCCGAGGCCGGCGCCCCAGGGCACCTGCTTGTCGATCGAGATGTCGGCGCCCAGCGGGCTGCCGCTGGCGGCTTGCAGCGCGCGGGCGGCACGCAGGCAGAGGTCGTCGTCCGGCAGTAGTGCGCCGAGGTCGTGGCGGGCCAGGCGGCCGTCCGCCCGTTGCTCGAAATGCAGCGTGTCGTGCCAGTCGATCAGCACGAAGGCCGACTGCAGCAGGTGGTAGCCGTCCGGGCGGCGGCCGACGACGTGCAGGAACAGGTTCAGCTTGGCCGGTGCCGGCACGTCGTACAGCGCGGTCATTGCCATGCTCAGGGCGCGTCCAGCTTGGCGCGCACCGTGACGCGCGGGGCCTGCGCACGCTCGGCGCTGATCCACGATTCGCCGAAGCGCGCCAGGTCGACCGTCCAGCCGAGCTGCGAGAAGCCCGCGGGCGCGGGCGGTGCGCTCGGCGTGCTCGGGGCGCCAGCCCAGGGCCGGCCACGAAGCCAGTCGAACAGCGCGGCGACCGGCAGGCTCTCGCCGAGCACGTCGCGCGTCAGTGCGTCCAGGTCGGCGTAACGGCGCTCGCCGTCGGTGGCGAGCAATCGCACGTCGCCCGGCTCCCAGCGCGCCTGCGCCAGCGTGGTGCCGAGCGGCGTCGTGAGGCCGAGCTGGCCGCGCTGTGGCGAGCCGTCGAGCTCGAACGCGGCGCTGACGCGGTTCGACGCGGTCGTCGCGGTGGCGTCGACCTGCACCGTCATGCGGCCGGACAGGTGATCGCCGGCCGGAAGCACGCGTTCGCCGCGCGTGGCGCAGGCGGTGAGGAGCAGCGCGAGGCTCGCGCCGAGCAGCGCGTGCGACAGGCGTCCGATCGCCGGCGTGGCTGCCCCTGCGGCGCGGAACGCCGATGCGGGCGACGCCCGTGCCGGCGCGGCCTGCGAAACCGTCGGAGCCTGCGGCCGCGCTCCGGTCGCGGAACGCGTCACAGGACCGGTCACAGATCGACCCGCAGCCGGGCCAGCGTTTCGCGCAGCACGTCGTTGGCGGCGTCGCGGCTGCGGCCTTCGCGCCAGACGCGCCGCGCCTCGTCGCGCTGGCCGCTGACCCACAGCACCTCGCCGAGGTGCGCGGCGATCTCGGCGTCCGGGCGCGAGCGGTAGGCACCGCGCAGCAGCCGCAGCGCTTCGTCGCGGTTGCCGATGCGGTACTCGACCCAGCCGAGGCTGTCGGTGATGAACGGTTCGCCCGGCGACAATTCCAGCGCGCGCTGGATCAGCGCCTTCGCCTCGGGCAGGCGCAGATTGCGCTCGGCCAGCGAGTAGCCGAGCGCGTTGTACGCGTGCTGGTGATCGGGCTTGAGCGCGATCACGCGCCGCAGCAGGCGCTCCATCTCGTCCATCCGGTTCAGCTTCTCGTCCATCATCGACTGCTCGTACAGCAGGTCGACGTCGTCCGGCATCTTGCGGTTGGCCTCGGCGAGCAGGTCGTGCGCCTCGGTCCACTGCTTCGCGTCGCGCAGGAGCTGGGCCTCGGCCAGCACCTTCGCGCGGACGTCGTCGTCGCTCTTCGCCGGCGCCTTGCGGATCAGCTCGCGCGCTTCCTTCAGCTTGCCCTGCTTGGCCAGCAGCGAGGCGCGGCGCGTCTGCACGTCGAGCGCGCGCTGCGGGTTGTCGATGCGCGCGAGCCAGCTTTCAGCGGCCTTGTAGTCGCCTTGCAGTTCGGCCGCCTGCGCCAGCATCAGCCAGGCCTGCGTCAGCCCGCGGTCCGATGCGGTGGCGGCCGCGGTGGTGACGTCTTCTTCCTCGTCGGCCGACGTGGCGGGTTCGGCAGGTTCGGCCGGGGCCGGCTCGGCCTGGATCAGCCGGACGAACTCCTGCAGCGCGGCAGTGGCCTGCTGCGGCCGACGCAGTTCGAGCTGAAGCGCACCGAGCGTCAACCAGGCCGCCGGCGCAGCCTGGCCGCTGCGGGTGACGATGTCGAGCTGCGCCGCCGCTTCGCCGTAGCGCTGCGCACCGGCAAGCACGCGCGCGTAGATCACGCGCAGCCCGGCGTTGTCCGGCTTGGCGGCAAGCTGCGCGAGCACGATCGCCTCGGCGTCGGGAGCCGTCTGCATCAGTTCGAGCGCCAGCAGCGCCGGTCCCTCCGCGGCCGTGTCGGCCGCATGGGCGCGGCGCACGTATTCGAGTGCCCGGGCGGTGTTCTGCGCCGCGAGGTACGCCCGGCCGAGCGCGACGTTGGCGGCGGTCCGGGTGCCCGGCTGCGCCGCGTAAGGCGGCAGCACCTGCTCCAACGCGGCGGCGGCGGCCTGGCGGTCGGCAGCGCGGGCGTAGAACGCGGGCAGGGCCGAGATCGCCGCCGGCCGCTCGATCATCGGCGTCAGTTCGAGCAGCGCGCGCAGCGGGTCGGCCGTTTCGGCGATGTGGTTCAGCGCGACCAGCAACTGCACCTCGTAGCGCGCCGCGTCCAGCGACTGCGGCCAGGCCTGCCGCCAGGCCCGCGCGGCGACCAGCGCCTGCTCGCCGGCACGCGCCTGGATCGCGATGTCGGTGGCGCGGCGGAACAGTTGCTCGTCGCGCGACTTGCGGGCGGCGTCGAGGATCACGTCGTAGGCGGCGCCCGCCTGGCCGGAGCGCAGCTCCATCTCGCCGATCAGCAACTGGTAGAACAGCGGCGCGTCGAGGCGCGAGTTCTGCGGCGCCTCGCGCGCCGCGTCGCGAGAGGCGTCGGTGGCGACGGGCGACGATGCGGCGGAGGCTGGCGCTGCCGGCTTGGCCTGCGCGGTGCCGGCGGCCCGTGCCGCGCCGCCCGGCGCGCAGATCAGCAGGGACACCAGCAGGGCCAGCGGACTGGCGCGCGGGAAACGACGGGCTGGCATCGACGACTCCTAGAAACTCTCAAAGATTCTATTGACGTTCACCGGCCCGGATAATTCCCTGCATGCCCGAGCTGCCCGAGGTCGAAGTCACCCGCCAGAGCTTCCACGAGCGCATCCTCGGCGCGCGCGTGCGCGAGGTGCGGCTGGGCAAGCCGCTGCGCTGGCCGCTGGGCTGCGATCCGCTGAGCCTGGTGGAGCAGACGGTCGGCGCGGTGTCGCGCCGCGGCAAGTACCTGTGGCTGCCGCTCGAGCGCGGCGGCCTGCTGATGCACCTGGGCATGTCCGGATCGCTCGCGTTCGGCGCGATGCCGTCCGCGCCCGGCGCGCACGACCACTTCGACCTCGTCACCACGCAGGGCACGCTGCGGCTGACCGACCCGCGGCGCTTCGGCGCCGTGGTCTGGTCTCCGAGCCCGGCCGACGGCATGGCCGGCAAGCTGCTCGCCGGCCTGGGTCTGGAACCGTTCGACCCGGCCTTCGACGGCGTGCACCTGCACACCGCACTGAAGCGACGCCGCGTGGCGGTCAAGCTGGCGCTGCTGTCGGGCGACATCGTCGTCGGCGCCGGCAACATCTACGCTTGCGAGGCCCTGTTCGCTGCCGGCATCGACCCGCGCACCCGCAGCGATCGCCTGAGCCACCCGCGCGCCCAGCGGCTGGCCGTTGCCGTGCGCGACACGCTGGCGCGCGCGCTGGCCGTCGGCGGCTCCACGCTGCGCGATTTCCGCGATGCGCACGGCATGGCCGGCGCCTTCCAGCTCCAGGCCGAGGTCTACGGCCGCGCCGGCGAGCCGTGCCGGCGCTGCGGTGCGACGATCCGCCGCATCGTGCAGGGCCAGCGTTCGACCTTCTTCTGCCCCGGATGCCAGCGCCGCTGACGTCCGGTTGCGGCGCTTGTCGCCGGTTGCGCGGCCGCTGCCGGCGCGCGGCCGACCAGGGCGTTACCATCGTTTCGAGCCGCTCCTGGAACCGCCCGGCATGACATCCCCCTTCGCCCGCCGAATCGACGCCGCCAGCCACTGGCGGGCGGCGCTGCGCGAGCGCGTGGGCGAACTGCAGGCCTTCCTGAAGGACCACGACCTGGCCGACGACACGGCGCTCGAACAGCTCGCCGCGCTCGACCAGCGCCTGAGCGCCGAAAAGCTGGTGGTGGCCTTCGTCGCCGAGTTCTCGCGCGGCAAGTCCGAACTGATCAACGCGATCTTCTTCGCCGACGCCGGCCGGCGCGTACTGCCGGCCACGCCGGGGCGCACCACGATGTGCCCGGTGGAGCTGGCCAGCGAGCCCGGCGAGCCGCCGTCGCTCGCGCTGCTGCCGATCTCGACGCGGCTCGAAGGCCTGCCGCTGGCCGACCTGCGCGCGCAGCCGGAGCGATGGCAGCGCATTGCGCTCGATCCGCAGGCGCCGGAGCAGTTGTCGCAGGCGCTGGTCGAGGTGATGCGCACGCAGTGGATTGCGCCCGAAGACGCGCGCGCCCTCGGCTTCTGGGACGACGAGCGGCCCGACGACAACCCGCCGGTCGATGACGCCGGCCGCGTCGAGGTGCCGCAGTGGCGGCATGCGCTGATCAACTACCCGCACCCGCTGCTGCGGCAGGGGCTGGTGGTGCTCGACACGCCCGGCCTCAACGCGATCGGCGCCGAGCCCGAGCTGACGCTCGGCCTGCTGCCGTCGGCCCATGCGACGGTGTTCATCCTGGGCGCCGACACCGGCGTCACCAAGTCCGACCTGGCCATCTGGCGCGACCACCTGGGCGCGGCCGGCGTGTCGCGCTTCGTGGTGCTGAACAAGATCGATGCGCTGCTCGACCCGCTGGCCTCGCCGCGCCAGATCGAGGCGCAGATCGAGGCGCAGCGCCAGGCCACCGCGCGCACGCTCGGCGTGCCGCCCGAGCGGGTGTTTCCGCTGTCGGCCCGCCAGGCGCTGGCCGCGCGCGTGGCCGGCGACGTGCCCGCGCTGGAGGCGAGCCGCCTGACCGAGCTCGAGAACGCGCTCGCGCTGCAACTGCTGCCGCGCCGCCAGCAGGTGCTGCAGCAGCTCGTCGACGCCACCGGCCAGCGTGTCGAATTGCAGGTCGCGCGCCGGCTCGCCGACACGCGCCGGCAGCTCGCCGAGCAGACGCTCGAACTGCGTGGCCTGCGCGGCAAGAGCAGCGCGCGGGTGCGGCTGATGCTGCAGCGCGTCGACGACGAGACGGCCGAGTTCGAGGCCTGCACCGCGCGGCTGCAGGCCCTGCGCACGGTGCATGGGCGCATGCTGGCCGAGGCGCTCGACGGCCTTTCCAGCGACCGCGTGCGGCACGAGGTCGACGAGATGCAGGCGCAGGTGCATGCGTCGCTGCTGAACCTGGGCGCGAAGAAGGCCTTCATCGCGATGTGCGCGCGGCTGCGCGACGTGTTCAACGCGGCGCAGACGCGCAGCCACGAGATCCGCGACATGCTGGCCGCGTCCTTCACGCGGCTGAACACCGAGTTCGGCTTCAGCCTGGCGCTGCCCAAGGACCCTGATTTCGCCCGCTTCGAGCAGGAGCTCGGCCTGATCGAGCACAGCTACGTGCGCTACCTCGGGCTGACGCAGGCGCTGCGGCTGTCGCAGCCGAAGTTCATGGATCAGTTCCGCCGCATGCTGGTATCCAAGCTGCGCGTGGTGTTCGAGAACGCCACCAGCGAGGTGGAGCTGTGGAACAAGGGTGCGTCGGCCCAGGTCGAGGCACAGTTGCGCGAGCGCCGGCGCGGGTTCCGCCGCCGGCGCGAGGCGCTGGAGCGTGTCCAGACCGCCGCCGGCGAACTCGAACGCCGGCTGGCCGAAATCGAACTGCAGGACCGACGCATGCACCACCTGCTGGCGCGCGTGCAGGAGCTCGTCTCGGCGCTGCAGAACCTGACGCTCGAGGCCGACGGCGACACCCAGCCGCTGACCATAGACCTGACGCTCGACCTGCCCGAGGCGGCCGAACCCGAACCGCCGGCCTGGCCGCGGGCCCACGCACGGTGAGCGGCGGCGCGTCGGCCGGCGCCGTTGCCATCAGGGCCGATGCCGCCGGCCCCATCGCGCGCGACTTCGCCCCGCGCCTGATCGACTGGCAGCACAGCCGCGGCCGGCACGACCTGCCCTGGCAGCGCACGCGCGACCCGTACCGCGTGTGGCTCTCCGAGATCATGTTGCAGCAGACGCAGGTGGCCACGGTGATCGGCTACTACGAGCGCTTCCTGCAGCGCTTTGCCGACGTGGCGGCGCTGGCCGCCGCGCCGCTCGACGACGTGCTTGCTGCGTGGAGCGGCCTCGGCTACTACAGCCGCGCGCGCCACCTGCACCGCTGCGCGCAGGCGGTCGTCGAACAGCATGGCGGCGCCTTTCCGCGCGACAGCGCGACGCTGGCGACGCTGCCCGGCATCGGCCGCTCGACCGCCGCGGCGATCGCCGCGTTCTGCTTCGGCGAGCGCGTCGCGATCCTGGACGGCAACGTCAAGCGCGTGCTGACGCGCGTGCTCGGTTTCGGCGACGACCTGGCGCAGGCGCGACACGAGCGCCGGCTCTGGGATGAGGCCACGCGCCTGCTGCCGGCGCAGGGCATCGAGGCCTACACGCAGGGGCTGATGGACCTCGGCGCCACGGTCTGCCTGGCGCGCGCGCCGTCGTGCCTGATCTGCCCGGCGCACGGCCTGTGCGCCGCGGCCGCCGCGGGCGATCCCGAGCGCTACCCGGTCAAGACGCGCACGCTCAAGCGCGGTGCTCGCGAGCATGTCTGGCTGTGGCTGGCCTGGTGCGACCGGATCTGGCTGACGCGCCGCCCCGATCGCGGCGTGTGGGCTGGCCTGTGGAGCCTGCCGGAAATCGATTCGCCGGCCCGCCTCGATGCGCTGACCGTCGGCTGGCCCGGCCAGGCGGAGACGCTGCCGAGCTTCACGCACACGCTGACGCACCTGGACTGGACGCTGCACCCGGTGCGCAGGGCGCTGCCGGCCGGGCTCTCGGCGGACCAGGCCGGCACGTTGCTGCGGCAGCTGGCTGAAGCGCTCGGCACGTCAGCCTCGGACGGGCGCTGGTTCACGCTCGACGAGGCACGCGCCGCCGGGCTGCCCGCGCCGCTGCGCCGCCTGCTCGGCTGACGGACGAGCCGCGGCTGGCGACGGGCGAGCGGTGACCTGGGCGGGGCGAACCGGCTGGGTGCGGGAGACGTCGCACGCCACGCGCCGGGAACCCCGCGCCTGCCTGCCCCGCGCGGCCGCTGTGGTCAGGCGGCGCCCGCGCTACGACCGCGTGCGCTGGTTGTCGAGGTATTCGTCGACCAGTTGCAGCCGCACCAGCGGGTCCGGCAGGCGCATCAGCTTGTGGCGCGCCGACAGCGCGATCGGCAGCAGCTCGCACCAGCGGTTGGCGACCCAGCCGGCATCGTCGAAGCGGTACGGCGGCAGGAAGGGCGTGTTGCCGCGGGCGTCCAGCGCGGCGATGGTCTGGCGCAGCCCGTCGACACTGCGCTGCATCTCGTCCGGCGGCGGCAGCGCCGCGTCGTCGGGCACCGGCTCGATCTCGCCCAGCCACAGGCCGTCGGGCATCTGGCGCGTCTCGAAGAGGTCGAAGCGCCCGGTGCCGCGGCAGCGCACGTGCAGGATGCCGGCCTGCTCGCTGTCGACCTCGATCAGTTCGGCGCAGGTGCCCGCGTCCTCGAGCGCGACGCGCCGCCCGCCGCGCTGCACCTCGGTGCCTTCGCGCAGCGCGACGACGCCGAACGGCCGGCTCTCGCGCAGGCAGCCGGCGATCAGGTCGAGGTAGCGGGCCTCGAAGATCTTCAGCATCAGCAGGCCGCCGGGGAACAGCACGCTCTGCAGCGGGAACAGCGGAAGCTCGGTGCGCATCGGTGGGTGGGGCAGGCGGTCGTTGAGGCGGTGGGCGGTGGGCGGCAGAAGCCGAGTGATCGGTCGAGGCCGGGCGTCAGTCGCGCGCGTCGAGCTCGCGGTGGCGCACCAGCGTGCCGGCGCGGGCTGCGAAGCGCCGTGCCAGCGTCTCGACGAAGTACACCGACCGGTGCTGGCCGCCGGTGCAGCCGATCGCCACCGTCAGGTAGCTGCGGTGGTCGTCCTCGAAGGCCGGCAGCCAGCGCGCGATAAACGTCTCGATCTGCTCCAGCATCTCGCCCACCTCGGGCTGCTCGGCCAGGTAGGCGGCGACCGGCCCGTCGCGCCCCGTCTGCGGGCGCAGTTCGCGGATGTAGTGCGGGTTCGGCAGCACGCGCACGTCGAACACGTAGTCGGCGTCGAGCGGCACGCCGTGCTTGAACGCGAACGACTCGAACACCAGCGTCAGGCGACTGCCGTCGGCCTGCACCAGGTCGCGGATCCAGCGCCGCAGGTGCGTCGGCCGCAGCTGGCTGGTGTCGATCACCGTCGACACCTCGCGCAGCTCCGACAGCAGCTCGCGCTCCAGTTCGATCGCGTCGATCAGCGCGCGCCGGTTCTCGTCGTGTGCGACCTCGGACTGCGACAGCGGGTGCGGCCGCCGCGTCTCGGAGAAGCGGCGCACCAGCGCATCGCTGCTGGCATCGAGGAAGACCGAGCGGATGCGCACGCCTTCGCCGCGCAACTGCTCCAGCAGCGGCAGCAGGTAGGGCAGCGACCCGGCGCTGCGCACGTCGACCGCGATCGCGACGCGGCGGTCGTCGCGCGACAGCTCCAGCCGTAGGAACTGGCGCAGCAGCTCGGGCGGCAGGTTGTCGACGCAGAAGAAGCCGGCGTCTTCCAGCGCGTGCAGCGCCACCGACTTGCCCGAACCGGAAATGCCGGTGACCAGCACCACCTCGCGGGTGGGGGCTGACGGGCTGGCAAGGGCAGACGCCTCCGTCGGGGGCGTGGCGGGGGAGCGAATGTCGTCCGTGTTCATGGGCTGGGGCTCCTCGGGCGAGCGGGCCGGCGGATGCGATCGATGGTGGGGGCGGGCAGGAACAGGGGCGGGGGCAGGAACAGGGGACTTCCGCTGCGCCGGCGATCCATCGCGCCGCGCTCAGGCGCTCGGGCGATCGGCGCGCTTGCGGCGCGCTGTCGCCGGGTGCGTGTCGGATGGCGGCGCAGCCGGGTCGGCCGGCCGCGCGCCCAGCGACAGCATTTCCTGCGCGTGCGCGACGCTGGTGTCCGACAGCCGCTCGCCACCCAGCATGCGCGCCACCTCGGCGACGCGCGCTTCGCCGGCCACCGCCTGCACGTCGCTGCGGGTGCGGCCGTCGCGCGTGTGCTTGGAGACGACGAAATGGTGGTCGGCGCAGGCGGCGACCTGCGGCAGGTGCGTGACCGCCAGCACCTGCCGGTCGCGCCCGAGCTGCTTCATCAGCCGGCCCACGGTGTCGGCGACCGAGCCGCCGACGCCGGCGTCGATCTCGTCGAAGATCAGCGTACCGGCGTCGGGCTCCGAGCCGTGGCGGGCATTGCCGGCACCCGCCTCGCCACCCGAATCTCGCGCAGCGTTTCCCGCAGCGTCTCCGGCCAGGTTGCCGCCCGCGCCACCGATCCCGGAGCGGGCGCCGCCCGCCAGCCGGCTCGTCGTGACGGCGATCGCCAGCGCGATGCGCGACAGCTCGCCGCCCGACGCCACCTTGCCCAGCGGGCGCGGTGTGCTGCCCTCGTGCCCGGCGACGAGAAAGTCCACCGATTCGAGCCCGAACGACTGCGGCGACTCGAGCGGCGCCAGCGCCACCTCGAAGCGCCCGCCGGCCATGCCGAGCTGCTGCATTGCCTGCGTCACCGCCGTCGACAGGCGCGGCGCCGCCGCCGCGCGCGCCGCCGAGACGCGGCGCGCCTCGGTGTCGAAATCCCGTGCCCGGCGGGCGGCCTCGGCCTCCAGCGCGTCCAGGTCGGCGGCGGCGTCGAGCGCCCGCAGCTCGTCCTGCCACTGCGCCAGCAGCGCTGCCAGCTCCGCCGGCGGGCGCCGATACCGGCGCGCCAGCGACATCCAGGCCGACAGCCGCTCTTCCACCGCCTGCAGCCGGTCGGGCTCGGGTTCGGTGTGGTGCAGGTAGCTCGACAGCGTGTGCGCGGCGTCCTGCAGCTGCGCCTGGGCGTCGCGCAGCACGGCCACCACCGGCGCGAGCCGGGGGTCGCAGTCGGCCAGGTCGGCGAGAGCGTCGATCGCCCGGTCGACCTGCGTGCCGGCGCTGTCGTCGGCGTCGTCCAGCGCTTGCAGCGCACTGCGTGCGCCGTCGATCAGCGACTGCGCGTTGGCGAGGCGGCGGTGCTCGGCATCGAGTTCCTCCCATTCGCCGGCGGCAGGCGCGAGCTTGTCGACCTCGCCGATCTGCCACGCCAGGCGCTCGCGCTCGCGGTCGAGCTCGTCGCGCCGGCCGCGCGCGCCGGCCAACGCGTCGACGGCGCTGCGCCAGCGCTGCCAGGCGGCACCGAGCGGGGCGGTGTCGATGCCGGCCTGTGCGTCCAGCAGCGCGCGCACCGAGGCCGGGCGCGTGAGGCTCTGCCACGCGTGCTGGCCGTGGATCTCGACCAGGTGCTCGGCCGCCTCGCGCAACTGCGCCAGCGTGGCGACGCCGCCGTTGATCCAGGCGCGGCTGCGGCCCTGGGCGTCGAGCGTCCGGCG
>JBGAMJ010000041.1:0-2799 GCA_044223035.1 Piscinibacter sp. | reverse complement strand
GCCCTGGGCGTCGAGCGTCCGGCGCAGCATCAGGCGCGGTTCGCCGGCGCTGCCGCCCGCATCGCCATCGTCCGCCAGCGGCTCGAAGCCGGCCTCGTCAAGCCAGGCGGCGAGGCTGGCCGGCGCGTCGAACTCGGCGACGATCTCGGCGCGCGCCGCGCCTTCGCGCACCACGCCGGCGTCGCCCCGGCTGCCCAGCGCGAGCTGCAGCGCGTCGATCAGGATCGATTTGCCGGCACCGGTCTCGCCGGTCAGCACCGAGAAGCCGGCGCCGGGTTCGACGTCCAGCGTGGTCACGATGACGAAGTCGCGCAGGCTCAGGCGTCGCAGCATGTCAGGGGCACCACAAACAGGGTCGGCAACGGCGAGATCAGGTCACGACGCCCGCGTTCCAGTGCAGCTTGCGCCGCAGCGTCGCGTAGTAGCTCCAGCCGAGCGGATGCAGGAAGCGCACCTGCGTGGCGGAGCGGCGCACCGCGATGCGGTCGCCGTGCTGCAGGCTGGCGAGGCTCTGCATGTCGAAGTTCACGTTGGCATTGCGCCCGGCGACGATCTCGATGCCGATCTCGCCGGAGTCGGGCAGCACGATCGGCCGGTTCGACAGGTCGTGCGGGGCGATCGGCACCATCACCCAGCCGGCGATGCCCGGGTGCAGGATCGGGCCGCCGGCCGACAGCGCGTAGGCCGTCGAGCCGGTCGGCGAGCCGACGATCAGCCCGTCGGCGCGCAGGTTGGCGACGAATTCGTCGCCGATCTCGATCTTCAGCTCCACCATGCTGGCGGTGCCGCCGCGGCTGACCACCACGTCGTTGACGGCGAAGCCCTCGAAAATGCGCTCGCCGTCGCGCCAGACACCGCCTTCGAGCATCGTGCGGCGCTCTTCCTCGTAGTCGCCGGCGATCATCGGCGTGAGCGCCTGCTCGAACTGCCCGATCGGCACGTCGGTGATGAAACCCAGGCGCCCCTGGTTGATGCCCACCAGCGGCAGCCCGTGGCGCGAGAGCTGCCGGGCCATGCCGAGCATGGTGCCGTCGCCGCCGACGACGATCGCGATGTCGCATTGCGCGCCGAGCTCGGCCGGCGTCAGCGCGCCGTGGCCGGTGAGGCCGGTGTTCAGCGCCGTCTCGGATTCGAGCGACACCTCCAGCCCCTGGCGCATCAGGAACGCGGCCACCGCCTCCAGCACGTTGCGCATGCCCGGCGTGGCGTACTTGCCCACCAAGGCGGCATGGCGGAAGCGGCGGCTCATTCGGCGGATTACACCACAGGGGCCCCGGCGCCGAGGGCGGCGGCCGGGGGCTCAAACTACAATGGTCCGATGCTGGACGACCGCGCCAAAACCCTCCTGAAAGCGCTGGTCGAACGCTACATCGCGGACGGCCAGCCGGTGGGTTCGCGCACCCTGTCCCGGGCCAGCGGCCTGGAGCTGTCGCCGGCGACGATCCGCAACGTCATGGCCGATCTCGAGGACCTCGGCCTGATCGTCAGCCCGCACACCAGCGCCGGGCGCATCCCCACGGCGCGCGGCTACCGCCTGTTCGTCGACACCATGCTCACGGCCAAGCCGCTGAACCTGTCCGAGGTGGGGCAGCACGAGGCGCCGCCGCAGCTGCAGCCCGACCAGCCGCAGCGCGTGATCGCCAATGCGGCGCAGCTGCTGTCCAGCCTGTCGAGCTTCGTCGGCGTGGTCACGGCGCCGCGCAAGGCCAGCGTCTTCCACCACATCGAGTTCATGCGCCTGTCGGAGCGGCGCGTGCTGGTGATCATCGTCGCGCCCGACGGCGACGTGCAGAACCGCGTCATCTTCACCGCGCAGGACTACACCCCGTCGCAGCTCATCGAGGCCAGCAACTACCTGACCGCGCACTATGCCGGCCTGACGATCGAGGAGGTGCGCGAGCGCCTGAAGACCGAGGTCGACGCGCTGCGCGGCGAGATCGCCCAGCTGATGCAGGCGGCGGTGCAGGCCGGCAGCGAGGCGATCGCCGACAGCCAGGAGCAGCTCGTCGTCTCGGGCGAGCGCAACCTGCTGACGGTGCAGGACTTCTCCAGCGACATGGGCAGCCTGCGCAAGCTCTTCGACCTCTTCGAGCAGAAGACGCAGCTGATGCGCCTGCTCGACGTCAGCAGCCGCGCCGAGGGCGTGCGCATCTACATCGGCGGCGAGAGCATGGTCGTGCCCTTCGAGGAGCTGTCGGTCGTGTCGGCCCCGTACGAGGTCGACGGCCAGGTCGTCGGCACGCTCGGCGTGATCGGGCCCACGCGCATGGCCTACGACCGCATGATCCAGATCGTCGACATCACCGCGCGCCTGGTCAGCAACGCGCTGAGCGCCAAGTAGGCCTGCCTACAATCCGCCCTTCCCCGGGCCGCTAGCTCATGATTGGTTAGAGCAGCAGACTCATAATCTGTTGGTGCCGTGTTCGACTCACGGGCGGCCTACCACCTTGCTGTCGACGGCGCCGCGTCGACGCGCTAACGCAGGCTCTCGGGCAGGATCGGGCTCCACTCGATGCCGCCGTAGTGCACGAAGTCCTCCGACGGCAGGTCGCGCAGCGGACTGGCGGCGATCAGGTGCGAGGCGAACTCGGCAGTGCGGTCATGCACACTGGCGATGGTTTCGACGAGTTCGTCCTTCTGGCCCTCCCATTCCTCGGGGCGCATGCGCGCGTACTCGTCCGCGTCCTCGGCCCAGTTGTGGATGTAGCCGAACAGGTCGTAGTCGGACTGGTGGGCGCCGTCGTGGTCGGCCGAGGAGCCGAAGTTCAGGTTCGCGTATTCGGGGTCGACCGGCGCGCC
>JBGAMJ010000229.1:0-5411 GCA_044223035.1 Piscinibacter sp. | reverse complement strand
AGCGCCGGCGACGCCATTGGCAGCACCACGTCGTGCATCAGCGGTTCGCGGCCGCCGGCCGGGGTGCCACCCGCGGCTGCACCCGTCGCGACGCCGCCGCCGGCCGAGTCGATGAACTGCACCTCGACGTCGGCGTCGCTGCCCGAGGTGCCCAGGTAGGGGATCGACAGCACGACTTCGAGGTCGATGTCGGGGTGGGCGGCGGTGAAGGCCTCCAGTTCGGGCACCAGGATCTGGCGCGCGAAGGTGGGCGGCGTGGTCAGCCGCAGCGGCTGGCGCTGCGGCGTGCCGCGCCGGTGCAGCGGCACCGCGGCGAGCAGGCCGAGCGCCGCGCCGACCTGCGCCAGGTACTCGCGGCCCTCGAGCGTCAGCGCCAGCGCCTTGCTGGAGCGCTGCAGCAGCAGGGTGCCGAGCAGTTCCTCGAGCGTGGCGACGCGCTTGCTGACCGCGCTGGCGGTGATGCACAGCTCGTCGGCCGCGCGCTCGAAGCTGCCCAGCCGCGCCGCGGCCTCGAAGGCGCGCAGGCCGTCGATCGACGGGTATCGGATACCGGGTTGACCGGGAACGCCGGGGGAGGGCATCCCGTCATTGTGATGCGGGAGCTCGCCGCGCTGTGCTCGCGCTCGGGCCCATTTCCCCGCAGCGGCGCCGTGCCGGCACGGCGCCCGCGCGCCGATGCGTCAGCGGACGTTGACGATGTCTCGGTGCATCGGCGCGAGCTGCGCCAGCAGGCGGTTCTGCGTCGTGAACGGCACGCCCTGCGCGTCCAGCGAGGATTGCAGCATCTCGACGACCTGGTTGAACGCGGCCTTGTCGATGTCGAAGCCTGCGTGGCGCTTGCGCATGTCGGCGTCCTTGGCGGCCAGCTGGCAGGGTCCGCCGGACACCTCGCAGAGCTGCAGTTCGAGCTGCCGCTTCAGCCGCTTCATGTCGGTGTCGACGAACATCGGGCCGAGGCCCTTGTCGGCGGTCATGCGAGCGATGAAGTCGTCGACGATTCGGGCGATGCCGTCGGCCGCGCCGAGCTGGCGGTAGAGCGCGTCGTCGGCCGGCGGCGCCGGGCGGACGATCGGGGCGGGGGCCGGGGGTGCGGCCGTGGCGGTGGATTGGGCGCGGCTCGGGCCGGCGACCAGCGCGCAGCCGAGCGCGGCGGCGGTGATCGTCAGGGCGCTGATCAACGGCAACTTGCGGACTTTCATCGGGGTGCTCCGGTTCAGTAGGCCACTTGCGCGGACAGGTAGGCGCCGGTCTGGCGCGCGTGGCCGACGATCTGGCCGAGGTCGACCCAGGCCGCGGTCAGCGAGAGATGCTTGTTCGGCGCCCAGGCGACGAACAGGTCCTTCCAGTCGTCCTCGCGGAAGGCTTCGCCGGCGAAGTGCAGGTTGTCGGGCTTGGCGCGGTATTCGGCGCCGATCGCCAGGTCGCGCCGTAGCAGCAGCGCGGCGGAGAGTTCGGGTTGCAGGCGGTAACCGCCGTGGCGCGCGCTGCCGAAACCGAGCAGGCCGTTCTGGTTGGCGCGCGTGGCGCGCAGCGTGGCGTTCACCAGCACACCCTGCGCGAGGAAGAGCCTGGTCGCGCTCAGGTAGGCGTCGATGCCGCTGCGGCGCGCGGCCACCGAATCGAGCACGCCGCCGACGGCGGCGCCCGGTTGCAGCCGCTTGGCTTCGATGCCGGCGGCGAGCGCCGGCCAGGGCGCATCGCTGTCGAGCACGGCGTCGCCGCCGAAGCGCAGCTTCAGGCCGGCGATGTCCAGGCGCAGCACCGTGCCGGGCACGACGACGCCGGCATCGAAGCGCTGCTGCGCGAGCGAGAGCTCGACGCGCTCGCCGAACGAGAAGGCGGCACCGGCGGCGGTGAGCGCGTAGTCGCGGGTGACGATGCGCGTCAGGTGCGCGGTGGCGCCGGTCTGGCGCTCGGTGGCGTAGCTGCCGGTCACCGCCCAGGGCGTCAGGCCGCCGCCGGCCGCGCCGTCGATGCTGGCGACGCCGCCGGTCAGCAGCAGCTTGCCGCGGCCCTCGCCGAACGCGTGGGTCGGCGGCGGGGGCGGCGCGGAGGCCGTTCCGGCGGGCGCGGCCGGAGCCGGGGTGGCGGCGGTCTGGGCCTGGGCCCAGGGCAGGGCGGCGCAGAGCGCCGAGAGGGCGAAGACAGTGGCAGTGCGGCGCATGGCGCTCCCAACGGACGACACATGGGGGCGGCGGCGTCTGGCACGCCAGCCGGCGCGGCGGGCGCCGCGCGGACCGTCACTGTCTCAAGCGGGGGTGTCGCGCAGTCCGCGGAAAAGGGGGAGTTCCCACGGCGAGATCGAGGCGGCCGCGGTGACGTTGGCGCTGCGCCGTCCGCGCGGTGTCGCCCGCGAGGTGTCGCCGGCCGGATCCACCGCGCGGGCCGGATCCACCGCGCCGGGCAGATCCGCGACCGGCGCGGCCGTGCCCGGGCCGAGCAGTTCCGCGAGCGGCGCCAGCGCGCCGGCGCGCACGCCGAGCAAGCGAAGCCGCCGCGTCAGGTCGACCCGCTTCAGGCACTCGCCGGCGGCGCGGCGGATCGTCCGCGCGTCCATCGTGTGGGCGGGCAGCGTCAGGTCGCGGGTGACGATGCGGAAGTCGTCGAAGCGAAGCTTGATGCCGATGGTGCGGCTGGCGTAGCCCTTGCGCGCCAGGTCGTCGCCGAGGCCGATGCACAGCTCGGTGAACAACGCCGTCAGGCGGGCGCGGTCGCGCACGGCGTGCAGGTCGCGGTCGAAGGTGGTCTCGCGGCTGATCGATTTCGGCTCGCTGAAGGTGACGACCGGCCGCTCGTCGCGCCCGTGCGCGGCATCGTGCATCCAGGCGCCGTGGCTGCGGCCGAATTCCGCGACCAGGAAGGCCGGGTCGGCGGCGGCCAGCTCGCCGATGGTGCGGATGCCGAGCGTGTCGAGCCGGGCGGTGGCCTTCGGGCCGATGCCGTTGATCTTGCTGGCCGGCAGCGGCCAGATGCGCGCCGGGATGTCGTCCATCGACAGCAGCGTCAGGCCATCGGGCTTGTCGAGGTCGGAACAGATCTTCGACAGCAGCTTGTTCGGCGTGATGCCGACCGAGCAGTTCAGGCCGGTCGCCTCGCGCACCGCGCGCTTGAGCGCCCCGCCGACGGCGCGGCCGCCGTCGGCGTGCGCGCCGGGCATCTCGCTCAGGTCGATGTAGATCTCGTCGATGCCGCGGTCTTCGACCTGCGGTGCGACCGCGCGCACCGCCGCCTTGAACAGGCGCGAGTAGCGGCGGTACTCGTCGAAGTCGACCGGCAGCAGGATCGCGTCCGGCGCGAGCTGCGCCGCCTTCATCACGCCCATGCCCGAATGCGCGCCGAGCGCACGCGCCTCGTAGGTGGCGGTGGTGATGACGCCGCGGCCGGCGTAGTCGCGCAGGCGGGCGTAGCGGCGCGTACCGTCGGCCGCCGTGACGGGCCGGCGGTCGCGCCCGCCGCCGATGACCACCGGGGCGCCGCGCAGGTCCGGGTAACGCAGCAACTCGACGGAGGCGTAGAACGCATCCATGTCGAGGTGGGCGATCAGGCGCTGCGTCATGGCCGGAAACTGGATAAAACCACAGTCTAGTGCAGTGTTCCACGGTGTGCAGCAGGGATTTGCATGCGCTGCCCTCGGGGCGGCTGAATCCGGCGGCCGCTCGTCCGCTCAGTCGCTCAGTCGTTCAGTCGTTCAGTCGTTCAGTCGCTCGGCCGTCGGCCGTCGGCCAAGCGGTCGCTGCGCCGATCGGCGGTTCGAATGTTCCGCCGATCCGCGGGGCTGCCGCTCAGCCCGGCGGCGTGCCGGCGCTGGGGCGCAGCAGCACGATCAGCGCGCCCTGGCCGCCGTCGCTGGCGCGCGCCTGCGTGAAGGCCAGCACCTCGCTCTTCTGCACCAGCCAGCCGCGCGCCTTCGCCTTCAGCACGCTCTCGCGGCCGGGCGAGCCGTTGCCCTTGCCGTGCACGACGCGCACGCAGCGCAGCCCGTGCCGCACCGCGTCACGAACGAAGGCGGCGAGCTGCTCGCGTGCCTCGTCGCGGCGCAGGCCGTGCAGGTCGATCTGCGCCTGGATCGCCCAGACGCCGCGGCGCAGCTTGCGCACCACCTCGGGGCCGATGCCGTCGCGCCGGTACGACAGCGCGTCGTCGGTGTCGAGCAGCGTCTCGACGTCGAACTCGTCGGAAATCGCCTCGTGCAGCACCGCCGCGTCGTCTAGCTCACGCTGGCGCGGCTGCGGGCTCGGACGTTCGCGCTGCAGCACCGCCCGCGGCGCGTGCCGCAGCGGCTGCACCGGGCCGACGCTGCGCACGAACAGATCGTGATCCTGGCGCGACCGCGCCTGCTGCGCGCGCTGCTCGGCGTCGACACGCGCCTGCTCGGCCGCGCGCTCGCGCAGCGCGGCGCGCAGCCGGGTCAGGTCGTGCAGGCGCTGCACGGTCATGTCGGCACCTCCCTGCCGGCGGCCTGTCCCGCCGGGCGGGTGCGCTCGCACGGCGAGCTCATGAGGACGGCCGCCCGAAGCTTCCTCATCCCCCTCGGGGGGCGGACGACGCAAGGCGTCGGCCTGGGGGCGCTCACAACAGTCCCCGCTCGGCGAAGCTGACCACCCCGCCGGTGCCGACGACGATGTGGTCGAGCACGTTCACGTCCACCAGCCGCAGCGCGGCCTGGAGCGATTGCGTCAGGTGCTCGTCGGCGCGCGACGGCTCGGCCACGCCGCTCGGATGGTTGTGCGCGAGCACGACGCTGCAGGCGCGCAGCTCGATCGCGCGCTTGACCACCTCGCGCGGGTAGACGCTCGTCTGTGTCAGCGTGCCGCGGAACAGCGTTTCCATTCGCAGCAGGCACTGGCGGGCGTCGAGGAACATCACGGCGAACACCTCGTGGTCGAGCCGGCCGAGCTGCAGCCGGAGGTAGTCCTTGACCTGCTGCGGGTTCTCGAACGCCGGCCGGCTCGCCAGCCGATGCGCCAGCGAGCGGCGCGCCAGCTCGATCACCGCACCGATCTCGGCCCGCTTGGCGGGGCCGAGGCCCTTGATCCGCCGCAGGTCGTCCGGCGTGGCGTCGAGCAGACCGGCGACGCCGCCGAAACCGTCCAGCAATTGCTGCGCCAGTTGCAGCACCGAGACGCCGCGCAGCCCGGTGCGCAGCAGCAGCGCCACCAGCTCGGCGTCTGCCAGGGCGGCTGCCCCCAGGTTCAGCAGCTTCTCGCGCGGCCGCGCGTCGGGCGGGATGTCCTTCAGGACCATGGTGGCGATGCCGCCGGCGAGGGACGGACCGGCTCGTAAAATCGGGCCAGTCTATCCAACCGGGCCGTCCCTTGAATGCCGAGCCGATCGCCGAGCCGAACGAAGCGCCGAACGTGGCACACAACGCCGCCCCGAACGGCTCGCCGCGCGAGCCTGCCCCGCCTGTG
>JBGAMJ010000228.1:0-5528 GCA_044223035.1 Piscinibacter sp. | reverse complement strand
CGCGTCGGCCCCAGGTTCGGCCGCGGCGGCAGGCTGGCGCAGGCGCCGAGGGCGAGCAGCAGCGCGAGCGCCGCGCCACGCCATGCGATCCGCGGGGGACGGCCGTCTCGCGCAGGGCGGGGCGCCCCGGCCCTCAACGATGCGGCCGGAGGATACGCACGCATGGGGTGGAGGACGGCATGCGAGGCATTGTCCGTGCGCAGCGCGGGCCTGCCGATGCCCCTGTCGCCGTCAGGCCCGCGCTGCGCACGGCGCCGGCGAGGCGGGGTGTCGCGGCTCCGCGTCGAGCCGGCCCCTGCGCGGTAGGCTTGCACGATGGCCCCGCCCGTGCCGACCGCCACCCACCGCCGCCGCCTGCGCGACATCTGGCGTTCGGCCGGCTGGCCGTGCCAGGACCTGGTCGAGATCGAATTGCTGGCCGCCGGCTGGGTGGAACGGGTGCGCGACGCGCTGGGGCGCGAGACCCTGCGCGTCACCGATGCCGGCATCGCGCTGCTGGCCGACACGCTGCAGCGCAACCGACGCGCGCGCGACGCGCACGAGGCGCTGGTCGAGCGTGTCGCCCGCGAGATGACGCGCGCCGGGCGCCTTGCCTGGCGCGGGCTGAGCCTGCGCACGCGCGTCGGCGAGGACTGGGTGATCTCGATGCCCGACGTGTTCTCGATCCGCCACACGACGGTCGAGGACTACCTCGCGCCGGTGGTGCACGAGGTCAAGGTCCGGCGTGCCGACCTGCTGGCGGACCTGCAGCGCACGGCCAAGCGAGCCGCCTACCTGCAACTCGGCGGCGAATGCTGGTACGTGCTGGCGCCCGACATCGCCCGTGCCGACGAGGTGCCGCCGGAATGCGGCGTGATGCTGGCGACCGACGGCACCGGCCCGCTCGAGGTGCTCCGGCCGGCCCCGCGGCGAGCGATGCGCCTGCCGTTCGCGGCCTGGATGGCGCTGGCGCGGGCGACGCCGGTGGACGGCTGGCGCGAAGACGATGCGCAGGGCCTGCTCGGGGAAGCCGGCGCGGCGGATGTTGCGGGCAGGGCGGAGGGGCCGGGCGATGAGGTCCGGGCGCGCGAAACGGCTTCGTCAGGCGACATGGAAACGACGGGCGAAAGGAACGAAGCAGGAGGAAACGACGGAGCAGGCGGAAAGCACGGGACGCGGGAGTCGGACGCCCGCGGCCGGGACGGCTAGACCGGCCCCGAGAAGGGCGGCGGCGGGGCGGGGAGCGCCGGCTGACGACCCGCAGCTTCGCCCGGCCGCCCTGCACGCCACCCCGCCCTCCACCCGGCACGCCACCCCGCCCGCCGCACGCCACCCCGCTCGCCTTGCCCGACCCTGCCACCGCCGTGCGCCGATTGGGACACACTCCGACCCAGTCGCACCCGGAGTCCGCATGAACACCTCGCCGCTCGCCCTCTGCCTGCTGTCCGCCGCCGCGATCGCGCTGACCGCGCCGCCGGTGTCGGCGGCCGGCGCCGCGGCGGAGAGCGGCGCCGCCACGGCACCGCAGGACACCGCCGGCATCGCCTGGCGCCGCGCGACCAGCGACGCCGACATCGACGCCGCCTTCGCGCTCGCCCGCGCGCAGTCCAAGCCGGTGTTCCTGTACTGGGGCGCGAGCTGGTGCCCGCCGTGCAACCAGCTCCGGGCGACGCTGTTCAACCGGCAGGATTTCATCGAGCGCTCCCGCGCGTTCGTGCCGGTGTACGTCGACGGCGACGGCCCCGGTGCGCAGAAGCTCGGCGCCCGCTTCAAGGTGCGCGGCTATCCGACGACGGTGCTGTTCAGCCCGGCCGGCACCGAATTGACGCGCTTGCCCGGCGAGGTCGACCCGCAGCAGTACGCCGAGGTGCTGACGCTGGGCATGAACGCGCGCCGGCCGGTGCGCGAGGTGCTCGCGGCGGCCCGCAGCGGCGGCGCCGGCCTGACGACCAGCGACTGGCGCCTGCTCGCGTTCTATTCGTGGGAGACCGACGACCCGTCCGTCCCCGACGCCGACCTGCCGGCGACGCTGGCACAGCTCGCCGCGGCCTGCCCGGCCGAGCCCGCAGAGCTGTCGTCGCGCTTGCTGCTGAAGGCCGTGGCCGCGCGGGGTGCGGCCGATGCAGGTGCCAAGGCGAAGCCGGCACTCACATCCAGGTCCGCCCCGTCGCTTCCGTCCGACACCGCCGCCGCCCGCGCCCGCGTGCTGGCGCTGCTCGCCGACGCCGCGGCGACGCGCGCGCAGATGGACGTGCTGACCAACGGCGCGACCGACATCGCGCGCGCACTGAGCACGCCACATTCACCGGAGCGGGCGACGCTGGTGGCCGCGCTGGACACCGCGATGCAGCGGCTGCAGGCGGACGCCGGCCTCTCGCGCGCCGACCGCCTGACGGCGCTGCTCGCCCGGGTACAGCTCGCGACCGTCGATCGCCCGCCGGCCGGGGCGTCGCCGAAGAAGCCCTCCGCCGTGCCCGCGGCGCCGACGTTGCCGACCGCCCTGCTCGCCGAGGTCCGCGCCGACGTCGCCCGGCTGGACCGCGAAACCACCGACGGCTTCGAGCGCCAGGCCGTCGTCACCACCGCCGCCGGCGTGCTGCGGCAGGCCGGGCTGCTGGACGAGGCCGAGGCGCTGCTGCGTGCCAACCTGACCCGCAGCCATGCGCCGTACTACCTGATGGCCGAACTCGCCGACCTGGCACAGGACCGCGGCGACAAGCCCGGCGCGCTGCGCTGGATGGAGCAGGCCTTCGACCGGGCCGAGGGGCCGGCGACGCGGTTGCAGTGGGGCGCGTGGTACGTGCAGTCGCTGGTCGAGACGGTGCCGCGCGACGGCGCGCGAATCGAGCGCGTCGTCGCCGGCCTGATCGACGAGGCGGCGGCGGCGCCGGACGCCTTCTACGAGCGCAGCGCGCGCTCGATGCAGCGCATCGGGCGCCAGCTCGCCGGCTGGGGCCGCGATCCGGCGCATGCGGCGACCTGGCAGCGCCTGCGCACGCGCCTGGACGCCACCTGCGCCCGCCTGCCGGCGGGCTCGGAGTCGCGTGCGACCTGCGATGGCGCCTTCCCGGCGGTTGCGGCACCGAAGCGCGGTGCCGCCTGATCGCCGGCGGCCGACCCTGGGCGGGCCGGACCCTGGCAACGCTGGGACCTGGAAATGTCGCCCCGGCACCCCATCTCGATGGATTGCGTGACGCGGGCGCTGCGCCCGCGTCGCCCCACGAAAGGATCGCGATGAACCCGACGCCGGCGTCGAACGACGCCTCCCGCCCCGATGGCGCTCCCGCCACCCTGCCCGACGCCCCGCGCGCCGCAACCCCGCGCCGCGTGGCCGCCCAGACGATCGAACGCCCGCGCGGCGTCGAGCGCGAGGTGCGCGGCCAGCCGACCTCCGACGGCGACGGCGTGCGCCTGACGCGCGTGCTGACGCAGCCGCTGCAGCGCCGCCTCGACCCGTTCCTGATGCTCGACGCGTTCGGCAGCGACGCCGCGAGCGACTACATCGGCGGCTTCCCCGACCATCCGCACCGCGGCTTCGAGACGGTGACGATCATGCTGGAGGGCCGCATGCGGCACCGCGACAGCGTCGGCAACGTCGGCCTGCTGGAGCCCGGCAGCGTGCAGTGGATGACCGCGGGCCGCGGGATCATCCACAGCGAGATGCCCGAGCAGCAGGAAGGGCGGATGGCCGGCTTCCAGCTCTGGGTGAACCTGGCCGCGCGCGACAAGATGACGGCGCCGGCGTATCGCGACGTGCCGCCGGCCGGGGTGCCGGAGTTCGTGCTCGACAACGGCGTGCGCGTTCGCGTCGTCGCCGGCAGCAGCCACGGCGTGGCCGGTGCGGTGACGCGGCCGACCACCGAGCCGCTGGTGCTCGACATCACCTTGCCGCCCGGCGCGCGGTTCGACCAGGCGCTGCCGGCGTCTCACAACGCCTTCGCCTATGTCTATGCCGGCGCGGTCGACATCGGTGCCGCACCGGTGCGCGTGCCGGACGGCCGGATGGCGGTGCTGAGCAACGACCGGCCCGGCGATCCGCCGTCGGACGGCGTGCGCCTCGAAGTCGCCGCGGACGCGGCCGGGCCGGCGCGCGTGCTGTTCGTCGCCGGCCAGCCGCTGAACGAGCCGATCGCGCAGTACGGACCGTTCGTGATGAACAGCACCGCGGAGATCCACCAGGCGGTCGCCGACTTTCAGCGCGGCGTGCTGGCGAGCTGAACCGCCGAGAGGCCCGCCGAACCCGACGCACGCCGTCCCCCCGCCCGCGGGAGCCGGCGCGGTTCGGGCAAATGACCAGACCCGCGGGGTCGGCAGCCTCGGCCGTCGCCTCGGCTACCCTCGCTCCTTCCCCGATCCGGAGTACCCGATGCCGCGCCCCATCCTCGAAGAAAGCCGACTGCACCCGGCCATCCGCGACAAGGTCGCGAACCTGCACATCGACATCGTGCACAACGTGCAGTCGGCCGCGCTGTCGAACCCGGTGCTGGTCGTCGGCATGGCGCAGAACCCGCACTGCCGGCGCGCGCGCCGCACGCTGGACGCCGCCGGCCAGCCCTACCAGTACCTCGAATACGGCAGCTACCTCGGCGGCTGGCGGCGGCGCAATGCGCTGAAGATGTGGGCCGGCTGGCCGACCTTCCCGATGGTGTTCGTGCGCGGGGTGCTGGTCGGCGGCGCGGACGACCTGGCGCGCCTCGTCGCCAGCGGCGAACTGCAGCGCATGCTGGCGAGCTGATGGCGGGGGCGACGATGGGGGCTTCGACGGGCGCAAGGACGGTGACCGCGGCCGGCGCTGCCGGAGCGACAGGTGGTGCTGGTGGGGCGGGGGCGGTGACGAATGCCGGCGCGTCGCCGCGCTGGCAGGCCGTGCATTTCGACGATCTGACGCCGCGCGAGCTGCAATACATCTACATGGCGCGGCAGCAGGTGTTCGTCATCGAGCAGGCCTGCATCTACCTCGACGTGGACGGTGCCGACGAACACGGCTGGCACCTGGCCGCCTGGCCGGCGGGCGACGGGCCGGTCAGCGCCGTGCCGCTCGCCTATGCGCGCCTGCTGCCGCCGGGGCTGAAGTACGCCGAGCCGTCGATGGGCCGCGTGATCACCACCGAGGCGGCGCGCGGCACCGGCCTCGGGCGCGAACTCGTGCGACGGGCGCTGGAGCTGGCCGGCGAACGCTGGCCCGGACAGGGCCTGCGGATCTCGGCGCAGGCGCGGCTCGAGCGCTTCTACGCCGGGTTCGGGTTCGTGCCGGTCGGCGAGCCGTACCTGGAAGACGACATTCCGCACATCGAGATGCTGCGGGCGCCCGGCGGTTGAATGGCGCGGAGCGGCTTCCGGTACCGACCGCCGGAAGCGCTCGCGACGCACGCGCGGCGACCGGCCGCGCCGGATTGCCTCCCACCCTCTCAGGCGGCGAGGCGGTGCAGTGCGCGCTGCACCTCGTTCTGCCACGGCAGGTTGTGCACGATGCCGTTCAGCCGCAACGCGGTCTGCAGCGTGCTCAGCGCTTCGCCGCGAGAGTCCAGCAACTGCAGGTTGGTGACGAG
>JBGAMJ010000040.1:0-44611 GCA_044223035.1 Piscinibacter sp. | reverse complement strand
GGTGCGGGCGCATGCCCGAGCGCAGGTAGCGGTTGTGGTGGCTGCCGCGCGGGAGGAAGCGGGCGAGTTCGGTCAGCGCCATCTGATAGACGTCGCGCTTGAACTCGATCACCACCTCGAGCGGCACCCAATACTCGTTCCAGCGCCAGGCGTCGAACTCCGGATGGTCGGTGGCGCGCAGGTTCATGTCGCAATCGCGGCCCATGAGCTGCAGCAGGAACCAGATCTGCTTCTGGCCGCGGTAGTGGCCGCGGGCGTCTCGCCGGATGAAGTGCTCCGGCACTTCGTAGCGGAGCCAGTCGCGCGTGCGCGCGATGATCCGAACATGTTCCGGCATCAGGCCCACTTCTTCGTGGAGCTCTCGGAACATCGCCTGCTCCGGCGTCTCGCCGTATTTGATGCCCCCTTGCGGGAACTGCCAAGAGTGGGCGCGGATCCGCTTGCCCCAGAACACTTGGTTTCGCTGGTTGAGCAGGATGATGCCGACGTTGGGTCTGAACCCTTCACGGTCGAGCATAATCAACCCCAAAATTCTCGTTGTAACGATTATTGCACCGGGATGACGGGAATCAACCCCTTGGGTTTTCCCGCAAGCCGCTCCGGCCACCACGCCCCGCTGCCGCCCACCGGGCCCCGCCCGCGCACCGCATGAAATCCAGCCAGTTCTTCATTTCCACGCTCAAGGAAGCACCGTCCGACGCCGAGATCGCGAGCCACAAGCTGATGCTGCGCGCCGGGCTGATCAAGCGCCTCGGCGCCGGAATCTACAGCTACATGCCGATGGGCCTGCGCGTGATCCGCAAGGTCGAGGCGATCGTGCGCGAGGAGATGAACCGGGCCGGCGCCGTCGAACTCCTGATGCCGGTGGTGCAACCCGCCGAACTCTGGCAGGAGACCGGGCGCTTCGACAAGATGGGCCCGGAACTGCTGCGCGTGAAAGATCGGCACGAGCGCGACTTCATCATCCAGCCGACCAGCGAGGAAGTCGTCACCGACATCGCACGGCAGGAACTGCGCAGCTATCGCTCGCTGCCGAAGAATTTCTATCACATCCAGACGAAGTTCCGCGACGAACGCCGGCCTCGCTTCGGCGTCATGCGCGGCCGCGAATTCACGATGAAGGACGCGTATTCCTTCGATCGCGATGTCGCCTCGGCCGGCAAGAGCTACGACGCGATGTACGCCGCCTACGAGCGCATCTTCCAGCGCCTGGGCCTGCGCTTTCGCGCGGTGGCGGCCGATACGGGTGCGATCGGCGGCGACCGCTCGCATGAATTCCAGGTCATCGCCGACACCGGCGAGGACGCGATCGTCTACTGCCCCGATTCCGACTACGCGGCCAACATCGAGCTGGCCGAGGCGCTGTCGCTCATCGAGCGCCGCGCCGAGCCGGCCGAAACGATGGCGAAGGCGCCCACGCCCGGCAAGAGCACCTGCGAAGACGTTGCCGAATTGCTGGGCCTGCCGCTGCAGCGCACCGTCAAGTCGCTGGTGCTCGCGACCGACGAGCGCAACGCCGCCGGCGACGTCGTCCGCACGACGATCTGGCTGCTGCTCGTGCGCGGGGACCATGCGTTGAACGAGGTGAAGGCGGGCAAGCTGCCCGGCCTGAACGACGGCTACCGCTTCGCGACCGTCGCCGAGATCGAGGACCATTTCGGCTGCAAGCCCGGCTACCTCGGGCCGATCGGCACCCGCAAGCCCGTTCGCATCGTCGCCGACCGCACCGTGGCGGCGATGAGCGACTTCGTCTGCGGCGCCAACGAGGCCGATTTCCACCTGACCGGCGTCAACTGGGGCCGCGACCTGCCGGAGCCGGCCCTTGTGGCCGACATCCGCAACGTCGTCGAAGGCGATCCGTCGCCCGACGGCCGCGGCACGCTGGCGATCCAGCGCGGCATCGAGGTCGGCCACGTGTTCTTCCTCGGCACCAAGTACTCGAAGGCGATGCAGGCGACCTACCTCGACGAGAAGGGCAAGCCGCAGCTGATGGAGATGGGTTGCTACGGCATCGGCATCACGCGAATCCTCGGGGCGGCGATCGAGCAGAACCATGACGATCGCGGCATCGTCTGGCCGGACGCGATGGCGCCGTTCACGGTGGTCGTCTGCCCGATCGGCTACGACCGTTCGGCCGACGTGCGCGCCGCTGCCGACGCGCTGTACGACGCGTTGGGCGCGCAAGGCATCGACGTGCTGCTCGACGACCGCGGCGAGCGCCCTGGCGCGATGTTCGCGGATTGGGAGTTGATCGGCGTGCCGCACCGCGTGGTGATCTCCGACCGCGGGCTCAAGGAGGGGCGTGTCGAGTACCAGGGCCGCCGCGATGCCGAGGCGACACCGGTCCCGGCGGCGGAAGTCGCTGCGTTCGTGCAGGGTCGTGTGGCCGGGTTGTCGCCCGCGTCGCCAGCGTCGTCGGGCGTGGTGCCGGGCGCTTCGCCTGCCGTGTCGAAGCCCGCGCCGCCCGTCGCGGCGACCGCCGACTGACGAGATGGCCGTGTCGGAGGGCCCGGGCCCGCGGCGGGACTGGCTGCGCTGCGCCGCCGGCGCCGCCGCGCTGATCGCCGGGGTGTCGCCCGGACGCGCCGTTGCCGGCGCCCAGGTCGAGGAGCCGCTCGCCGATTCGGTGCGCACGGCGCTGGCGGCTGCCATAGCCAACAGCGCGCCGCCGCGGCCGGGCTTCGAGACGCCGCGCGCACGTCTGGACTACCTGCACTGGCTCGGCGCGATGAGCGCGCGGCTGTCGCGCCGCACGCTCGACGACACGGCGCGCATCGAGTTCCTCGAAGCCGTCTGGTACGAAAGCAAGCGCGCCGGGCTCGACCCGTCGCTCGTGCTCGGCCTGATCCAGGTCGAGAGTGGATTCCGGAAGTACGCGGTCAGCAGCGCCGGTGCGCGCGGCTACATGCAGGTGATGCCGTTCTGGGCGCGGCTGATCGGCGACGGAGACTCCAGCCGCCTGTTCCACCTGCAGACGAACCTGCGCTTCGGCTGCGTGATCCTGCGCCACTACCTGGACGGCGAGCGCGGCGACCTGTACCTCGCGCTCGGCCGCTACAACGGCAGCCGCGGCCGCGGCGAATACCCGGCGCTGGTGTTCGGGGCGCGCCGCCAATGGGAATTCCGCGAGCCGCAGCTGGCCTGACGGACCGGGCCGCTGCCGGGCCAGCACGGGCCCGCGGCCGCGCGCCGGCGGGTCAGAGCCCGGACCAGCGCCGAGGCGCCGCGCCCACCACCCCGATCAGCGCCAGCACGCGCTCGATCGTGTCGTCGACCATCTCGTCGATCGATGCCGGCCGGTGGTAGTAGGCCGGCAGCGGCGGAAAGATCACGCCGCCCATCTCGGTGACCGCCACCATGTTGCGCAGGTGGGCCAGGTTGAACGGCGTCTCGCGCACCATCAGCACCAGGCGCCGCCGCTCCTTCAGCGTGACGTCGGCGGCGCGCGCGATCAGGTTGTCGCACAGCCCGTGGGCGACGGCCGCGAGCGTCTTCATCGAGCAGGGCGCGACGATCATCGCGTCGCAGGCGAAGGAGCCGCTGGCGATCGCGGCACCGACATCCGACGGGTTGTAGGCCCGGTCGGCCAGCGCCTCGAGCGCACGCCGGTCCAGCCCGAGTTCGTGGTGGACGTTGAGCACGCCGGCCGGGCTGGCGACCAGATGCGTCTCGGCCCCTGCGGTCTTGAGCCGCTCGAGCAGGCGCACCGCATGGATCGCGCCGCTCGCGCCCGTGACGCCGACGACGATGCGCGAGCTCACGTCGGACGTTTCGCGCCGCTGCACCAGGTGGCGCGGCCGCCTGCTTCGGGCCTCACGCCGGCGTCAGCACCTGCTGCAGTTCGCCGGCCTGGTACATCTCCATCATGATGTCGGAGCCGCCGACGAACTCGCCGTTGACGTAGAGCTGCGGAATCGTCGGCCAGTTGGCGTAGTCCTTGATGCCCTGGCGGACGGCGTCGTCCTCCAGCACGTTCACGGTCTTCAGGTCGCTGACGCCGCAGGCTTTCAGGATCTGCACGGCGCGGCCCGAGAAGCCGCACATCGGGAACTGGGCGGTGCCTTTCATGAAGAGCACCACGCGGTGGGATTTGACGAGGTCGTCGATGCGTTGTTGGACGTCGGTCATGTCGGTCTCGGTTGCAAACTGCGTCGAACCTGCGAATTTATACGCAAACGCATCCCCGGACTGCCGGGACGGCCGATCCGGCGCGGTTCAGAAGGAATACGAGACGCCGAGCTGCAGCACGGGCGACAGCCGCAGGTCGCGCAGCAGGTCGTCCAGGCTCTGGCCGTTCAACATGCGGCCGAACTTCACGGCCGACCCAGGATTCAGCGCCATCAGCCCGATGTCGGCGCTGAAACCCCAGCCGCTCTTGCCGGCCAGGCCGGTGTAGCCGAGGCCGACGTAGGGCACGGTACTGGTGTCGGTCGACGCGTCCGCGCCGGGCAGGTCGGCAAGCGCCGCGACCCGCCGCTGGTCGACGGCGAAGCCGCCGCCGGCTGACGTGCTGGTCGGCAGCAGCAGGCCACTGCGCGCACCCAGCAGCAGGCCGCTGGTGGCGCGGAACCCGCCGCCGGACGGTGCGAGATCGCGTGCGATGTCGAAGTAGTAGTCGCCGACCAGGCTGAGGCTGCGCAGCCGCTGCGGCTGGGCAGCGACCGCGTTGGCCAGCGAGCGGTGCAAGGGTGTGTCGGTGCCGATCGACAGGCGCGCCTGCCAGCGCGGCCAGGCGCTCGTGTCGGGCGCCTGCAGTCCGCCCCCTTCGACGGCGCCGGCGGCCGAGGCCGCGGCGGCGAGCAGGGTGGCCATCATCCTCGGAGCTGCGTCCATGATTTGATCCTTCCCGCAATGTTGACGGGTGGCCCGCGTGCGAATCGCGGAGCAACGTGACGGGATGTTACGTCCGTTCGACCGGGGCGGGCAGGTCCGATGGCCCGGTGCCGCCGGGGATTGACGGGCGCGCGCCACAGTGCAGGGCGCGCAGGCGGCCGCCCGTGCACCGGGGCTGTCCCGCGAGGTCGCGGCGCGTCCGGATGTCGACGAAGCCGCTCGCGGCGAGCAACGCCGCCACCGCGTCGGCCTGGTCGTGCCCGTGTTCGAGCAGCAGCCAGCCGCCGTCGCCGAGGTGCGGCGCCGCGCCGGCAACGATCTTTCGCAGGTCGCGCAAGCCATCCGGCCCGGAACACAGGGCCTCGATCGGTTCATGGGCGAGCGCGGTGAGGTGGGGGTCGCCGTCGGCGACGTAGGGCGGATTGCTGACGACGAGGTCGAAGCGCCGTCCGGCCAGCGGCGCCCACCAGTCGCCGAGCACCCAGTCGACCGACAGGCCGAGACGCGCACCGTTACCGGTCGCGATTTGCAGTGCGGCCGGGCTGGCGTCCACGGCTGTCACGCGGGCGTCCGGCCGCGCGTGTTTCAGCGCCAGCGCGATTGCGCCGCTGCCGGTGCCGAGGTCGGCCAGCGCGGGCGGCGGGCGATCCGCCTCGAGACTGGCCAGACATTCGAGCGCCCAGTCGACCAGCGTCTCGGTGTCCGGCCGCGGCACCAGCACGCCGGGCCCGACCTGCAGTCGCAAGCCGTGGAATTCCTTTTCGCCGAGAAGGTACGCGATCGGCTCGCCGGCGGCGCGGCGGCGGCGTTGCGCGTCGAGTTCGTTGCGCTGCTCGACCGGGATGGGCGCGTCGTCGTGGGCGAGTAGCCACGTGCGGCTGCGGCCCAGCGCGCGGCCGAGCAGCAACTGCGCGTCCAGCCGATCGAGCCCCGAGCGTCGTGCGTCGGCCAGCCAGGTGGCGACGGTCTCGGCGCGGTCCGCGGGGCCGGCTGTCTCGACGTGGTCGACGTCGGCCCGGCGGACGTCAACCATCGCCGCTCTCCAGCGCGGCGAGCTGCTGCGCCGAGCGCGCCGCGATCAGCGCGTCGACCACTTCGTCCAGATCACCGTCGAGCGCGGACTGCAGCTTGTACAGCGTCAGGTTGATGCGGTGGTCGGTCAGCCGGCCCTGCGGGAAGTTGTAGGTGCGGATGCGGTCGCTGCGATCGCCGCTGCCGATCAGGCCCTTGCGCGTGGCCGCCTCGCGCGCGGCGCGCTCGCTGCGTTCGCGCTCCTGGATGCGCGCCGCCAGCACGGCGAGCGCGCGCGCCTTGTTGCGGTGCTGCGAGCGGTCGTCCTGGCATTCGGCGACGATGCCGGTGGGCAGGTGGGTGATGCGGATCGCGCTGTCGGTCTTGTTGACGTGCTGGCCGCCGGCGCCGCTGGCGCGGAAGGTGTCGATGCGCAGGTCGGCCGGGTTGAGCTGCACTTCGCTGACCTCGTCCGGTTCCGGCAGCACCGCGACGGTGCAGGCACTGGTGTGGATGCGCCCCTGGGTTTCGGTGGCCGGCACGCGCTGCACACGGTGGCCGCCGGACTCGAATCGCAGCCGCGAGAACACCGCGGTGCCCTCGATCCGGAACACCACCTCCTTGTAGCCGCCGAGGTCGGAAACGCTCTCGGACATCAGCTCGGTGCGCCAGCCGTGTCGTTCGGCATAGCGCAGGTACATGCGTGCCAGGTCGGCGGCGAACAGGGCCGACTCGTCGCCACCGGTGCCGGCGCGAATCTCGAGGAACACATTGCGCTCATCGTCCGGGTCGCGCGGCAGCAGTGCGGTCTGCAGTTCGATGTCGAGCCGTGCCAGATCGGCCGACGCGTCGTCGATCTCCTGGCGCGCCATACCGGCCATGCCGGCATCGTCGGTCGACTGGGCGAGCAGCTCGCGCGCTTCGGACAGGTCGCGCTCGCGCTGCTCGAAGCGCCGGTAGCGCTCGACGACGCCAGCCACATCGGCATGCTCGCGCGTGATCTCGCGGAAGCGGTTCATGTCCGACACCATGCCGGGGTCGGCCAGCGTTGCGTCCAGCTCGGAGAGGCGCAGCGCCAGGCGGTCGAACTGCTGTCGAAGGGAGTCTTTCATCGCGGAGAGTGGAGTCGACCGGAACGCCGCGACCCGCGCGGCTGCGCACGCACCATGGTGCGGCGCTAGTGTCGGTCGTCGACGGGGGGAAGCGGGGAACCGCGCAGGAACAGCCGGGAGACCGTCTGCGCCAGCTGTGCGCGATGCTCCGGGTCGCCGCCGTTCAGCTCGGCCAGCGTGCCGTGCAGCATCTTCTGCGTCAGGCCGCGCGAGAGCGCGTCGAGCACGGTCTCGATGTCGTCGCCGCGCGCGAGCAGCTTGCGCGCGCGTGCGATCTCGACCGCGCGCCACTGGTCGGCCTGGGCGTTGATCGCCTGGATCAGCGGCACCGTGCCGCGCTGGCGCAGCCACTGCACGAAGGCCTGCACGCCGGTTTCGATGATCGCCTCGGCCTGCTGCACGGCGGCCTGGCGCTTCTCACCGGCGGTCTGCACCAGGGCGGACAGGTCGTCGACGGTGTACAGGTACACGTCGGACAGCCGAGCCACCTCGGGCTCGATGTCGCGCGGTACCGCCAGGTCGACCATGAACATCGGCCGGTGCTTGCGCACCTTCAAGGCGCGCTCGACCGCACCCAGCCCGATGATCGGCAGCGAGCTGGCGGTGCAGGAGATCACGGCGTCGAAATCGGCCAGGCGTTGCGACAGGTCGCCCAGGCGCAGCGATTCGGCATTCAGCCGCGCTGCCAGCCGCTCTCCGCGTTCGAGCGTGCGATTGGCAACCGCCATCGCACGCGGATTGCGGGCGGCGAAGTGCGTGGCGACCAGTTCGATCATCTCGCCGGCGCCGACGAACAACACCTTGACGGTGCGCAAGTCTTCGAAGAGCTGCGATGCGAGCCGCACCGCGGCGGCCGCCATGCTGATCGAATGCACGCCGATGTCGGTGGAGGTGCGGACTTCCTTCGCGACCGCGAAGGAGCGCTGGAACAACTGGTGCAGGGTGCTGCCGAGGGTGCCGGCGCTGTCGGCCTCGCGCACCGCCTGCTTCATCTGGCCGAGGATCTGCGGCTCGCCGAGCACCATCGAATCGAGGCCGCTGGCGACTCGGAATGCGTGCCGGGCAGCGGCGCCGCCCTCGAGCACGTAGGCGTGGTCGCGCAACGTGTGGCTCGTGACGCCGCCCAGCGAGGCCAGCCACTCCATCGCCGGCTCGACGATCGGCGTGTCGGCGCCGATGTACAGCTCGGTGCGGTTGCAGGTGGAGACAATCGCCGCGCCCGGCGCGCTCGCCATGCGGTCGTGGAACGAGCGCAGCGCCGGCGCGACCTGATCCGCCGGGAGGGCGAACCGGCCGCGCAGATCCAGCGGCGCGGTCGTGTGGTTCAGCCCGACGGCAAAGACGCTCATTTGCGGATTATAAAATTTCGTGGCGCCTTTCCGTCCTATTCCGACTGGAAGCGCCAACAAGCAACAGGAGGCATCGCTGCGATGGGACCGCTCGACGGACTGTGGCACCTGCTGAACTTCGTCGCCCCGGCGCTCGGCGTGGCGGCGATCGCGTCGGCGCTGGCCAAGCTCCTGTGGCACGGCGAACTGCGGAGCGTCTCCTGGCGCCGGCTGTGGACTTGGGCGGCGGCGGCCGGGCTGATCGTCTCGATCGCGGGCCTCGCGGTGTTCGGGCGCGACGGCAAGATGCTCACCTACGCCATGATGGTGCTCGCCTGCGCGGCGGCGCTGTGGTGGTCGGGTTTCGGCGCGCGGCGCTGATCGACACTGCGCGTCACTTTGCGGCGCAATTCGCGGCGCACCTCACACTAGGGGCCGCTCTCCAGGGTTTCGCCCCCTGTTGTAGGGATTCAGGCGATGTCGGAACGCGCGACAGTGGGCTCATCGAAGTCACCCCTCGGGAGCCCGTCATGAACACCACCCGCCACGTCGCGTCGGCCGCCGCCACCCACGAAGTGCGGTTCCGTTCGCTGTACAACGAAGGCCGCGGCCTGTCGTTCCCCTGCGATCGCGAGGGGCATGTCGACCTCGACTCGCTCGGCCCGGTCGCGATGGAGAACTACCTGTTTGCCCGGGCGATGGTCGGCCGCGAGTTCGCCGCGCCGGCCGTGCTGCCGGCGACCGCGCTCCACTGACAGCCGGCGGGTGACTTCGGCGGCCGTCAGGCCGCCGCCACGTCGGCGACCGTCCGCGCGGACGACTCGCCGACCACCACCGCGCCGCGCAGCGAGTGCGGGAATGCTTCGGTGATCGTCACGTCGATCATCTGCCCGACCAGCCGGGAGCCGTTCGGCCCCCCATCGAAGTTCACGATGCGGTTGCACTCGGTGCGACCCATCCATTCGCCCGGATCGCGTCGCGACGGGCCTTCCACCAGGATCCGCTGCACCGTGCCGACGCGCGACGCGCTGATGCGGCGCGCGTTCGCCTCGATCGCCGCCTGCAGCGTCTGCAGCCTCTTCAGCTTGACGTCCTGCGGCGTGTCGTCGGCCAGCGCCGCGGCGGGCGTGCCCGGGCGCGGGCTGAAGACGAAGCTGAAGCTGGCATCGAAGCCGATCTCGTCGATCAGCTTCATCGTCTTCGCGAAGTCGTCCTCGGTCTCGCCCGGAAAGCCGACGATGAAATCGGTCGACACGCTGATTCCCGGCCGCACGGCACGCAGCCGGCGGATCGTGCTCTTGAACTCCATCGCGGTGTAGCCGCGCTTCATCGCCATCAGCACGCGGTCGCTGCCGTGCTGCACCGGCAGATGCACGTGGTCGACGAGCTGCGGGATGCGCGCGTAGGCGTCGATCAGCGCCTGCGTGAACTCGTTCGGGTGG
Source organism: Piscinibacter sp. (assembly GCA_044223035.1). Lineage (GTDB taxonomy): Bacteria > Pseudomonadota > Gammaproteobacteria > Burkholderiales > Burkholderiaceae_C > JBGAMJ01. Next base: position 34,885 of record JBGAMJ010000040.1, on the reverse strand, counting down.
CTGGTCGTGTAGCGGATCCTCTCGATGCCGGGGATCGCGGCCACGCAGTCGAGCAGCGTCGCGAAATCGGCGACATCCGCGCTGCCGGCCGCCTCGTCCGCAGCCCCCATGCGCCCGCGGTAGCCGTTCACGTTTTGGCCCAGCAGCGTCACTTCACGCACGCCGCCGTCGGCCAGCCGCGCAACTTCCAGCAGCACGTCGTCCAGCGGCCGCGAGACCTCCTCGCCGCGGGTGTAGGGCACGACGCAGTAGCTGCAGTACTTGCTGCAGCCCTCCATGATCGAGACGAACGCGCTCGCGCCCTCCACGCGGGCGGTCGGCAGGTGGTCGAACTTCTCGATCTCGGGGAAGCTGATGTCGACCTGCGGCCGGCGCTCGGACTGCCGGCGCGCCAGCAGGTCGGGCAGCCGGTGCAGCGTCTGCGGGCCGAAGACCACGTCGACGTAGGGCGCGCGCTCGATCAGCGCCGCGCCTTCCTGGCTCGCCACGCAGCCGCCGACGCCGATCAGCGTGCCGCGCGCCTTCAGGTGCTTGACGCGGCCGAGGTCGCTGAACACCTTCTCCTGAGCCTTCTCGCGCACCGAGCAGGTGTTGAACAGGATCAGGTCGGCGTCGTCGGGCCGGTCGGTCTTCTCGTAGCCGTCGGTGGCGTGCAGCACATCGGCGATCTTGTCCGAGTCGTACTCGTTCATCTGGCAGCCGAAGGTCTTGATGAACACTTTCTTGGTCATGGCGGCGGTCTCGGGTCGGCGGCGCTGGGCACGCTCCGGGGGCGGGCGTGGCGCGAAAGCGGGTGTCAGGGCTCGGTCCAGGTCTGCGTCGGCGCGTCGAACAGCCATTCGCCGGCCTCGTCACGCGTCGTCGGCCAGGGTTTGCGCTCGCGCTCCTCGGGGCTGAGGATCCAGACGTCCTGGACCTGTCCGACCAGGTCGAAGGTGTAGTTCACCAGCAGCTTGCGCCCAACGAGCGCGCCGGACATCTCCAGCAGGTTGCGTTCGTTGCGGATGCGCAGGCCGGGCGCGAGGCGGGCCGGCTCGCCGTTGAGCAGCGCCTCGGGCGCCTGCGTGATCACGAGGGTTCCGCGCAAGGCGGTGGCCGGGAAGCGGCGCACGGACTGCGCCTGGGCCGGCCAGGCCAGCACCGCCGCGCTGGCGGCGGCGATCAAACAGCGGTACATGTTGTTGACACAGTGGCTGTCGGGAAACCGTCGAGTGTAGCTTTGCCGTCACCAGCGCTCCGGCCGGGCCGATTCCGGCATGTGGTGTTCCGGTCGCGAAGTTAGGGGATGCCAAACCGTGAGGGATGTCCTACAAACCGGGGCTGGGCTGACTGTGATGTCAGCGCCGAAATCAAGTGACCATGGACATATGTCATACCGGCGATGTCTAATCCGGCGGCCGGGCGAGTGGCAAGGGGACGCACGATGCAACTGTCGACTTCGAGACCTGCCGCCGTCGGCGACGAGCTTTCGCCGCGGCTTTCTCCGGTCGGCGCGCTCGCCGGGTTGGCGCCCGTGCCCGGCGCGGCGGCGCTGGCTGCCAACGCATCCGCCCAAGTGCCGGGCGCAACGCCGATCGACGCACCCGCCGCCGGCGCCAAGCTGCTGATCGTCGACGACCACGAATTGCTGCGGGTCGGCATCAAGTCGGTGCTGGGCGCGGTGCCGGATCTCGCGCTGCAGATGCTGGAAGCCAGCACGCTAAGCGACGCGATGCAGCTCTACGAGGCCCACCCCGACGTCGCACTGGTGCTGCTGGACCTGAACATGCCCGACTGCCGCGGCCTGCAGGGGCTGAAGCAGTTCCTCGGCGCGCACCCGGGCGCGCGCATCGCCGTCATCAGCGGCACGCAGGACGAATTCGTGATCGGCCAGGTGCGCGCGCTCGGCGCCATCGGCTACATCATGAAGGGCCAGGCGCCGCAGGCGATGTGCGACGTGGTGCTGGGCCTGCTGGGCACCGACGGCAGCGCGTCGCGCGCCGCGCGGTTCCCGAAATCCAGCCGCTACGACCGCGTGGCCGAACTCGGCCCGCGCCACCTCGAAATCCTCGATCTGGTGCTGTTCGGCTGTTCGAACCAGGAAATCAGCTCCGCCACCAAGCTGTCGCTCGGCACCATCAAGAACTACGTGTCGACGATCCTGCTGGCGCTCGACGTGAAGTCGCGTTCGCACCTGATCAGCCTGTTCCGCTAGGGCGGCCGGGACCACGCGGCGTGGTCTTTCGCATCTCGCCGGCCGGCGGGTCGCAGGTCGACGTTGCTGCCGCCGGCGAATCGGCCGAACCGGCGCGCCCGGAGGCACTGGCCACGCAGGCGAGGGCGATCGCCGCGCGTGAGCCCTGGGTGACGCTGTCGGCCGCCGCGGCGGCGATGGCGCTGGCCGCCGGCCATTGGGCGCTGGACGGCCGTCCGCGCGCGCTGCCGTGGCTGGGCGGCATGGCGGTGGTGCTTGCGCTGACCGCGTGGCACCTGCGCGAGGTGCGACGGCGCGGTGCCGATCGGCAGCCTGCGAGTGCGTACCGACCGCTCCGGTGCCGCCGGCACAGCCACTGCCGCAGCGAACGTCACCACCGAGGCCGCAGCCGATCCGACCGGCCCCCACGACGCGCAGCTCCACCGCCACCTCGCGCTGCTCGCCCTGAACGCCGCCGCCTGGGCCGCGGCGGCGCCGCTGCTGCTGCCGGCGCCGGACGCGGCGCTGCTGTGGGTGTCCGCACTGCTGCTGGCGATCGCCGGCGCCGGCGCGCTGCTCAACGCTGCCGGGCGGCTGTCGATCGGCCTGTGGATCGGCCCGGTGCTGCTGCCCTGGCTGTGGATCGTCTGGCGCGATCCGGCACCCGCCGCCCGCGCGGTGGCGGTGCTCGGCAGCGTCTGGCTCGTGCTGGCGGCGGCGGCGGCCGGCGTGCAGCACGCGCTGTTGCGTGCCGCCTGGCGCACGCGGCGCGACAACGACGCCTTGGTGCGCGAACTGCGCCAGCAGGTGGTGCTCGTGGAACGCGCCAACCGCGAGAAGAGCCGTTTCCTCGGCGCCGCCAGCCACGACCTGCGCCAGCCGATGCACGCGCTCGGCCTGTTCGCCGCGACGCTGCAGAAGAGCCTGAACCGCACCACGCTGCAGCCGACCGTCACCAACATGATGCGTGCGGTCGACGCGCTGGAGCAGTCGTTCAGCGCGATGCTGGACGTCTCCAAGCTCGACGCCGGCGTGATCGAGGCCAACCTGCAGTCGTTCCCGATCCGCGACCTGTTCCGCCGCCTGCACATGCACTGCGCCGGCCAGGCGGAGGAGGTCGGCCTGAGCCTGCGCTTCAAGCCGGGCGGCAAGATCGTCACAAGCGACCCGCAACTGCTGGAGCGCGTGCTCGGCAACCTGATCCACAACGCGATCCGCTACACCCGCGAGGGCGGCATCGTGGTGGTGGCGCGAACGCGCCGCGAGCGGGTCAGCATCGAGGTCTGGGACACCGGCGTCGGCATCCCCGCCGACGAGTTGCCGAAGGTGTTCGACGAGTTCTACCAGGTCGGCAACCCCGGGCGCGACCGCAACCGCGGCCTCGGCATGGGGCTCGCGATCGTCAAGCGCCTGATCCTGCTGATGGGGCACGAGCTGGAGGTGACGTCGACGCCCGGCCGCGGCACCGTGTTCCGGGTGCTGCTTGCGCCGACGCAGATGGCCGAGATGGAGAACATGGTGCTCGGCGCCGACACCGTGCCGTCGCCGATCGACGAGCGCCAGACGGTGCTGATGATCGACGACGAGAAGACCATCCGCATCGGCATGCGCGACCTGCTGCAGACCTGGGGCTACGAGGTGCTGCTCGCGGCATCGATCGACGAGGCCTGCGCCGCCGTGCGCCGACACGCCGGCGTGATCGACATGGTGCTGTCCGACCTGCGGCTCGCGAACAAGGAAGACGGCGTCGACGCGATCCAGCGTGTGCGCAGCGTCTACGGCGCGCCGCTGCCGGCGGTGCTGATCACCGGCGACACCTCGGCGGAGGAGGTCACGCGCATGCACGAAAGCGGTCTGCGCGTGCTGTTCAAACCGGTGCGCGCGCGCGAACTTCACGCCGCACTGCGCAGCGCGCCGTGAGCGCCGGGCGCCTGCTGCGGCAGGGGCCCGGGGCAGTGCCCCGCAGGCTCGCTGAAGTGACTTTCGGCTGATGCCGGCCCGCTCCCTGATTCCTAGAGTCCGGCACCATCCCCGCGCCTTTGCCGACGCCCGCCATGACCGCTTTCCCCGTCGACGAACTCCTGACGCCGCTGGCCGACGGTGCGCCGTGCGGCCCCGATCTGGAGTACGACCCGGCATTCATGGCGCTCGACGAGGCGGCGCGTGGCCGCCCCGAGCAGCAGTTCGGCGACACCGTGATCCCGGCACAGGAACCCGACTGGCGCGCGGTGTCGGAACAGGCGCTGGCGCTCGCGCGTCGCACACGCGACCTGCGCCTGGCCGTGCTGCTGACCCGCTCGGGCGCGCGCCTGAACGGCATCGGCGGCTACGCCTCGGGCCTGGAACTGGTCGCCGGCCTGCTCGACCGCCACTGGGCCGGCGTCTATCCGCTGCTCGATGCCGACGACCGCGACGATCCGACGATGCGCCTGAACGCGCTCGCGCCGCTGGCCGATCCGGCGGCCGGGCTGGCCGACTTGCGCGCCGCCGTCATCGGCAGCGGCCGCGCGGCGGTGACGGTGCGGCAGGTCGAGCTGGCCTTCGGCCGGGCGGAGCCGCAGTCGGGCGAGAACGCGCCGACGACGCAGGGCATGCTGCAGGCGCTGGCCGATGCCGAGGCGGCGTCCCCGGGCAGCACCCGGGTGCTGCAGGACGTGCACGCCCGCCTGCAGCGCATCGAAACGGCGGTGACCGAACGCGTCGGCGGCGCGACCGGGCCCGACCTGCGGCCGCTGCGCATCGTGACCCAGTGCCTCGCGCAGGCGGCGACCCAGGCGCTCGCGGGCGGCGCGGCGGCGGCGGAAGCCGCCGGCAACGCCGATGCGGGCGGGCTGGACGGCGCCGGCGCCACGACCGCAGTGGCCACCCCGGGTTCGATCCGCAGCCGAGAGGACGTGGTCCGCATGCTCGACCGCGTCTGCGAATGGGTCGAGCGCCACGAACCCACCAACCCGGCGCCGCTGCTGATCCGCCGCGCCCAGCGTTTGATGAACAAGAATTTCCTCGAGATCATCCGTGACCTGGCACCGGACGGCATCGACCAGGTCGAGCGCATCGCCGGCCCGGCCGACTGACGGTCCCGAGTCGCGCCACCGAACCCGCATCGACGAACCCGCACCGAGGAGCCCACCATGGCCGGAAGCAGTCAGAAGTTCATCGCCCGCAACCGGGCGCCGCGCGTGCAGATCGAGTACGACGTGGAGCTCTACGGCGCGGAGAAGAAGATCCAGCTGCCGTTCGTGATGGGCGTGCTGTCCGACCTGTCGGGCAAGCCGTCGGAGCCGCTGCCGCCGGTGGCCGAGCGCAAGCTGCTCGACTTCGACGTCGACAACTTCGACACCCGCATGAAGGCGATGAAGCCGCGCGTCGCGTTCCAGGTGCCCAACACGCTGACCGGCGAGGGCAACCTGAGCGTGGACATCACCTTCGAGTCGATGGATGACTTCTCGCCGGCGGCGGTGGCGCGCAAGGTCGATGCGCTGAACAAGCTGCTGACCGCGCGCGAGCAGCTCTCCAACCTGATCACCTACATGGACGGCAAGACCGGCGCCGAGGAGCTGCTGGCCAAGGTGATGGCCGATCCGGCGCTGCTCGCCAGCCTGGCGAGCGCGAAGAAGGAACCCGATGCCTCGGGCGGCTGAGCGGCGCTCCGCGAGCCATTCCACCGAACGCACGTACTGACGGAGACCCGAGATGGCCGATGCACAGTCCCAATCCTCCGCGCTGCAGGGGGTCGAGTTCCAGGGCGGCGATTTCGCGTCGCTGCTGAACAAGGAGTTCAAGCCGAAGAGCGACGAGGCCAAGTCGGCGGTCGAGACCGCGGTGCTGACGCTGGCGCAGCAGGCGCTGTCGCAGACGCAGCTCATCGGCCACGACGTCATCAAGTCGATCGAGGCGATGATCGCCGAGCTCGACCACAAGCTCTCCGAGCAGATCAACCTGATCCTGCACCACCCGGACCTGCAGCAGATCGAGAGCGCCTGGCGCGGGCTGCACCACCTCGTCAACAACACCGAAACCGACGAGATGCTGAAGATCCGCGTGATGAACATCAGCAAGCAGGAGCTCGGCAAGACGCTCAAGCGCTACAAGGGCACCGCCTGGGACCAGAGCCCCATCTTCAAGCGCGTCTACGAGGAGGAGTTCGGCCAGTTCGGCGGCGAGCCCTTCGGCTGCCTGGTCGGCGACTACTACTTCAACCACAGCCCACCCGACGTCGAACTGCTCGGCGAGATGTCCAAGGTGGCGGCCGCGGCGCACACGCCGTTCATCGCCGCGGCCGACCCCGGGCTGATGCAGATGGGCTCCTGGCAGGAACTCGCCAACCCGCGCGACCTGACCAAGATCTTCACGACGCCCGAGTACGCCTCGTGGCGCTCGCTGCGCGAGTCCGACGACGCCAAGTACATCGGCCTGGCGATGCCGCGCTTCCTCGCGCGCATCCCCTACGGCGCCAAGACCAGCCCGGTCGAGGAGTTCAACTTCGAGGAAGACACCGGCAGCGCCGACCATACCAAGTACACCTGGGCCAACTCGGCGTATGCGATGGCGGTCAACATCAACCGCTCGTTCAAGCTGTACGGCTGGTGCTCGCGCATCCGCGGCATCGAGTCCGGCGGCGCGGTCGAGGGCCTGCCCACGCACACCTTCCCGACCGACGACGGCGGCGTCGACATGAAGTGCCCGACCGAGATCGCGATCAGCGACCGGCGCGAGGCCGAACTCGCGAAGAACGGCTTCATGCCGCTGGTGCACCGCAAGAACTCCGATTTTGCGGCGTTCATCGGCGCGCAGTCGCTGCAAAAGCCGTTCGAGTACGACGATCCGGATGCCACAGCCAATGCCAACCTGGCGGCGCGGCTTCCCTACCTCTTCGCCTGCTCGCGCTTCGCGCACTACCTGAAGTGCATCGTGCGCGACAAGGTCGGCTCGTTCAAGGAACGCGACGACATGGCGAAGTGGCTGAACAACTGGATCATGAACTACGTCGACGGCGATCCCGCCAACTCGTCGGAGACCACCAAGGCGCAGAAGCCGCTGGCCGCCGCCGAGGTCACTGTCGAAGAGATTCCGGGCAATCCCGGCTACTACTCCTCCAAATTCTTCCTTCGTCCGCATTACCAGCTCGAAGGCTTGACCGTGTCGCTCCGTCTGGTGTCGAAGCTGCCGTCCCAGAAGCAGCCCTGATGCCCGGCAACTGCCCCTGCCTGCCGGAGGCCGTCCGGCACATCCTGCCCATGCCGCGCGGCGGCGCAGGCACTCTTAGCGAAACCGAGGAACCCGCATCATGAGTACCGATTCCCACATCAAGCTCGACGGCGTCGAGGGCGAATCCAAACACAAGGACCACAAGGGCGAGATCGAGATCCTGTCCTGGAGCTGGAGCGTCAGCCAGGGCGCGGCACTCTCCGGCGGCGGCTCCGGCAAGGGCAAGGCGATCCCGCACGACTTCGTCTTCACCCACCTGTACGACAAGGCCTCGCCGGTGCTGGCCAAGCAGTGCGTGTCGGGCAAGCACTTCAAGGACTTGAAGCTGACCGCACGCAAGGCCGGCGATGGCCAGAAGGACTTCCTCGTGATGACGCTGAAGGAGGTCTTCATCAACAGCGTGCAGCCGGGCGGCAGCCAGGGCGGCGACATCGTCGAGCAGGTGAGCTGCTCCTACAAGGACATCGAGTTCGCCTACAAGCCGCAGGACGACAAGGGCGGCCTGGGCGGCGAAGTCAAGTTCGGCTGGGACACCGCCAGCACCGAGACGCGTTGACCCGCGGCATGCGCGCCGCAGCCCGCGGCGGCAGCGCCGCCGCGGCCATCCCCACCGCAGGAGGCCCGCGATGCCACCACCTCTCACCGCCGCCGTCGGCGCGGACGTCTACCTCGCCGTGCGCACCAAGCGCGCCGGAGAGGTCAAGGGCGAAAGCCGGGCCGCCGGGCACGAGGACGAGATCATCGTGCACTCCTGGAACTGGGGCATCGCGGCCGGCAACGCGATCGGCTCCACCCAGGCGACGTCGCGCCGGTCCTACCGCAACCTCGAGATCTGCAAGCGTGTCGACGCCGCCAGCACGCCGCTGATGAGCGCGCTCGTCACCAACGACGAGGTCAAGGAAGCCAAGCTCGCGATGCGCAAGGCCGGCGAGGGCCAGGCCGACTTCTTCGTGATCACGCTGAACCAGGCGCGCGTCGTCGGCATCGAGCTCGTTTGCGACGAGAACGGCGACACGCTCGAGCGCATCAGCTTCGCGTTCACCAAGGTGCAGGTCGACTACCAGACGCAGAAGGGCAGCGGCCAGCGCGGCGCGTCGACGACCTTCACCGACGAACTGCTGGCGTCGACATGACCACCGCCCAGGAGTTTCTGGCCGCAGGTGACCCGGCGCAGGCGCTCGCCGCGCTGCAGCAACAGGTGCGCACGCAGCCGGGCGATCCGAAGCTGCGCGTCTTCCTGTTCCAGTTGCTGTGCGTGCAGGGCCAGTGGGCGCGCGCGATGGCGCAGCTCGAGGTCTGCGGCCAGCTCGACCACGGCGCGCTCGCGATGGTCAACACCTACCGCGAGGCGCTCAAGTGCGAGGCGGTGCGCGAGGCGGTGTTCGCCGGCCGCACCACGCCGGTGGTGTTCGGCACGCCGGCACCGTGGATCGCGATGCTGGTCGAGGCGCTCGGCCAGGACGCTCGCGGCGATGCCGCCCAGGCCCGCCACCTGCGCGCACAGGCGCTCGACCTGGCGCCGGCCACGCCCGGCCGCTTCAACGGCGAGGCTTTCGACTGGATCGCCGACGCCGATTCGCGGCTCGGCCCGGTGCTCGAGGTGGTGCTGCAGGGCCGCTACACCTGGCTGCCGTTTGAGGCGCTGTCGGCGATCCGCGCCGAGCCGCCCGCCGACCTGCGCGACGTGGTGTGGATGCCGGTGCAGCTCACCTTCGCCAACGGCGGCGAGTCGGTGGCGCTGGTGCCGACCTGCTACCCCGGCACCCGCGGCAGCGCGACCGACGGCCCGTCCGGCGGCCCGTCCGGCGGCCCGCTGCGCCTGGCCCGCGCGACCGACTGGGTTGAACTGGCGCCGGACCAGTTCGCCGGCCTCGGCCAGCGCCTCCTGACCACCAGCAGCGTCGAGGCCGGTCTGCTGGACCTGCGCGAGGTGGTGCTCGGCGCAGGAGGCGTCGCAACGGATGCGGCACCCGGCGCGGCACCGGGCGCGGCTTCAGACGCCGCATGAGAAACCGCACGCGCCCGCCCGGCGCTGCCCGGTCATGAACCCACGCGACCGCCTGCAGCCCGCGCTGCTCGACCGGCTGACCGACCAGGAGCCGCACAGCCGGGTCGAATCCGACGACGCACGCGTGATGAACAAGACGCAGATCCGCGAGGCGGTGCTGCGCGACCTGACCTGGCTGCTCAACGCCGTGCAGCCGCTGCGCCGCGAGCAGGCGGAACTGCACGCGCGCGCCGCCGAATCGGTGCTGAACTACGGGCTGCCGGCGATGTCGGGCCAGCTCGCGTCGCGCATCGACATCGGCGTGCTCGAGCGCACGCTGCGCCGCACCATCCTGCGCTTCGAGCCGCGGGTGATGGCCGAGTCGCTGGAGGTGCGCGCGGTCGAGCCGTCGAGCGTGCTGGACACCCACAACGTGATCGAATTCGAGATCCGCGGCGAGATGTGGGCGCAGCCGGTGCCGCTGGAACTGCTGCTGCGCACCGCGGTCGACCTCGAAGCCGGCCAGGTCGAGGTGATCGACGCGACGCCCGGCGCCCGCGTTCGGCGCGGCTGAACCGTCGCCCGCGGCCAGGAACCCCGCTGATGGACCCGAAGCTGCTGCGCCTGTACGACGAGGAACTGGCGCACCTGCGCGAGGTGGGGCGCGAGTTCGCGGCCGAGTTCCCGAAGGTGGCGGCGCGGCTGTCGATGGACGGCGGCGTCGAGGTTGCCGACCCCTACGTCGAGCGCCTGCTGGAAGGCTTCGCGTTCCTCGCCGCGCGCACCCAGCTCAAGCTCGACGCCGAGCACCCGCGGCTGGTGCAGCACCTGCTGGAGACGGTGTACCCGGGCTTCCTCGCGCCGGTGCCGTCGATGATGGTGGCGCGCCTGCGGCCCGACCCGCTGGACCCGAACCTGCAGCGCGGCTTCCGCGTGCCGCGCGCCACCGCGCTGGCCAGCGAGCTGCCGCGCGGCCAGTCCACGCGCTGCGAGTTCCGCACCGCGCACGACGTGATGCTGTGGCCGATCGAGATCGTGTCGGCGCAGTACTTCACGCACGCGCCCGACCTGCCGCTGTCGCGCCTGCCGGTGGCGCGTGCGCTGCGCGGGGGGCTGCGCATCCGGCTGAAGGCGCACGGCGGCGTGCGCTTCAACCAGCTCCGCCTGGACCGGCTGGTGCTGCACCTGGCGCCGCCCGACGACGTGGCCTGGCGCCTGCACGAGCTGATCTTCGGCGCCTGCCTGGGGAGCTGGGTGCGTGGGGTCGGCGGGACGGCAGGTGCGGGCGGTTCAGGCGGCGCGCTGGGTGCCGGCGCCGCGGCGGGCGCCACGCCGGCTTCCGCGACCGGCGCGTTCGCCGAGGCCGCGTCGGTGCGCCCGGTCGGCTACGGCGACGACGAAGCCCTGCTGCCCGAGACGCTGCGCGGCTTCAGCGGCCACCGGCTGCTGCAGGAATACGCGGCGCTGCCGCAGCGCTTCCTGTTCGTCGAGCTGGCCGACCTGGAGCGGCGGCTGGCGTCCGTCGACGGCAGCGAGGCCGAGATCGTGCTGCTGTTCTCGCGCGGCGACCCGAACCTGGAGTCGCTGGTGAACGCGTCCAGCCTGGCGCTGTTCTGCACGCCGGCGATCAACCTGTTCCCGAAGCGGCTCGACCGCATCCAGCTCGGCCCCGGCCAGTGGGAGTACCACGCGGTGCCCGATCGCACGCGGCCGATGGACTTCGAGGTGCACACCTTCGACTCGGTCACCGGTCACGGCACCGGCTCGGTGGCCGAGCAGCGCTTCCTGCCGCTGTACGCCACCTTCCACGAGGCGGCGCGCAACCACGGCGCCTACTACACCGTGCGGCGCGAGCCGCGGCTGCTGTCGGCGCGGCAGAAGCAGGACGGGCCGCGCTCCAGCTACATCGGCCAGGAGTGCTTCCTGTCGCTGGTCGACCCGCGCAACGCGCCCTACGCCGAAGACCTGCGCCAGCTCTCGCTCACCGCCTGGGTCACCAACCGCGACCTGCCGGCGCTGCTGCCCGGCGCCGCCAGCACCTGGACGCTGGACGCCGCCGGGCCCGCCGGCCGCGTCGAGACCGTGACCGGGCCGACGCGGCCGTGGCAGCGCATCGCCCGCGGCGACGTCGGCTGGAGCCTGGTCAGCCTGCTGACGCTGAACCACCTGAGCATTGCCGGCGAAGACCCGCGGCGCGCCGCGGCGGCGCTGCGCAGCCTGCTCGTCCTGCACGGGCCGGAAGACGAGGGCGCCTGGGCCAAGCAGGTGGAGGCGATCCAGTCGGTGCAGGCGGCGAGCGTGGTGCGGCGGCTGCCATTTCCCGGGCCGCTGACCTTCGGCTGCGGCGTCGAGGTGGCGGTGCAGGTGGACGAACTCGGCTTCCAGGGCGGCAGCGCCTTCCTGCTCGGCTGCGTGCTGGAGCACCTGTTCGCGCGCCACGCCTCGGCCAACAGCTTCTGCGAGACCGTGCTGCGCTCGGCCTCGCGCGGCGAGATCCTGCGCAGCCGGCCGCGGCTCGGTTGCCACCCGGTGCTGTGAACACCACGATGCCAGGGGCGGGCGAGACCGGTCCGGTCGACGTGTGTGACGTCGACGACGCGCCCGCCGCCGCCGCGCGCCGCGCCCGCCTGTTCGACGCCATCGCCCGCGAGCCCTGGCGCCACGACTTCCACGCGGTGCTGCGCGAGATCGACGCGCTGTCGCGGCCGATGCCGAGGCTCGGCCGCGCGCCGCGCCCGGCGGCCGAGGCGGTGCGGCTCGGCCAGGATCCGGAGCTCGATTTCGCGCCGGCCGCGCTGATGTCCTTCGCCGCCACGGCGGCCGGCGTGCCGCGCCTGGGGGTGCGCTTCTTCGGCCTGTTCGGCCCGATGGGCGCGCTGCCGCTGCACCTGACCGAGTACGCGCGCGACCGCCTGCGCAACCACGCCGACCCGACCTTCGCCCGCTTTGCCGACCTGTTCCACCACCGCGCGCTGCTGCTCTTCCACCGCGCCTGGGCGCAATCGCAGCCGGCGGTGCAGGCCGACCGGCCGGACGACGACCGCTTCGCCGAATGGGTGAACGCGCTCGGCGGCCACGCCGGCCGCGCGCTGCGCGGTGCCGATTCGGTGCCCGACGCCGCCCGCCGCCACCTGACCGGCCCGCTCGCCCGGGCGACGCGCAACCCGGAGTCGATCCGCAAGGTGCTGCGCCACTACTTCGGCGTGCCGGTGCGGGTGGAGCCGAACGTCGGCCACTGGCTCGCGCTGCGCCCGGAGGATCGCACCCGGCTCGGCCGCCCCGGCGTGCGCCGCAGCGCGCCGCTGGGCGTGTCGGCGGTGGCCGGCGCGCGCGTCTGGGATCGCCAGTACAAGCTGCGCCTGCACGTCGGCCCGCTCACGCTGGACGAGTACCGCCGTTTCCTGTCCGGCTGCCCGTCGCTGGTCGAGCTGCGCGACTGGATGCGCCGGCTGGTCGGCTTCGAGCTGGTGTGGGACGCCCGGCTCGTGCTGCGCGCCGCCGAGGTGCCGGCGCTGTGCCTCGGAAACGCCGCCACGCCGCCGGCGCAGCGGCAGGCGCTCGGCCGCAGCACCTGGCTCGGCCGCGGCCAGCGCCGTGGCGAGCCGCCCCGCCCGCACGCCCCGCACGGCGACCGCGCCGATTTGCGCCTGTCGCCGGCGCGCATCGGCACTGCCCGTTCCACATCGCCCGACCCGTCCGGAGACCACGATGGCTGAAATCAGTCGCACCGCCCTGTTCGGCAAGCTCAACCCGCTGGCCTACAAGGCGATCGAGGGCGCCACGGTGTTCTGCAAGCTGCGCGGCAACCCCTATGTCGAGTTGCAGCACTGGCTGTTCCAGATCCTGCAGCTCCAGGACTCGGACCTGCACCGCATCGCGCGCCGCTACGGGCTCGACGCCGCGCTGCTCGTGGCCGACCTGCAGTCCTCGCTCGACCGGCTGCCGCGCGGCGCGAGTTCGGTGACCGACCTGTCGTCCTTCATCGAGGACGCGGTCGAGCGTGCCTGGGTCTACGGCTCGCTGATGCTCGGCGGTACGCAGGTGCGCACCGGTTTCCTGATCGTCGGCGCGCTGAAGACGCGTGCGCTGCGCAACGTGCTGATCGCCATCAGCCGGCAGTTCGAGAAGATCGCCGTCGACGACCTGGCGGCGAACTTCGCCGCCGTCGTCGCCGGCTCGCCGGAAGACCAGCAGGCCGCCACCGACGGCGCCGCGTCGCCGGGCGAGGCCAGCGGCGCGATGTCGCCGGCGGCGATGGGCAAGCAGGAGGCGCTGCAGCGCTACGCGATCGACCTGACCGAGAAGGCGCGCAACGGCGAGATCGACCCGGTGGCCGGGCGCGACGAGGAGATCCGCCAGATCGTCGACATCCTGATGCGGCGCCGGCAGAACAACCCGATCCTCACCGGTGAGGCGGGCGTCGGCAAGACGGCGGTGGTGGAGGGCTTCGCGCTGCGCCTGGCGCGCGGCGACGTGCCGCCGGCGCTGCGCGACGTGTCGCTGCGCGTGCTCGACATCGGCCTGCTGCAGGCCGGCGCGAGCATGAAGGGCGAGTTCGAGAACCGGCTGCGGCAGGTGATCGACGAAGTGCAGTCGTCACCCAAACCGATCATCCTGTTCATCGACGAGGCGCACACGCTGATCGGCGCCGGCGGCGCGGCCGGCACCGGCGACGCCGCCAACCTGCTGAAGCCGGCGCTGGCGCGCGGCAAGCTGCGCACGATCGCCGCCACCACCTGGGCCGAGTACAAGAAATACTTCGAGAAGGATCCGGCGCTGACCCGCCGCTTCCAGGTGGTGCAGGTGGCCGAGCCGAGCGAGGAGAAGGCGGTGCTGATGCTGCGCGGCGTGGTCTCGATCCTCGAGAAGCACCACCGCGTGCAGCTGCTCGACGAGGCGATCGAGGCGGCGGTGAGGCTGTCGCACCGCTACATCCCGGCGCGCCAGTTGCCCGACAAGGCGGTCAGCCTGCTCGACACCGCCTGCGCGCGCGTGGCCGTCAGCCAGCACGCCACGCCGCCCGAGCTGGAAGACGTGCAGCGCCGCATCGAGGCGCTGGAGACCGAGGCCGGCATCATCGGCCGCGAGGAGGAGGTCGGCATCGACGTGGCCGTGCGCAAGGCGCGGGTGGCGGCGCAGCGCGCCGAGGCCGATGCGCGCCTGGCGGAGCTGACGGCGCGGCACGAGGCGGAGAAGGTGCTGGTTGACCGCGTGCTCGACATCCGCGAGCGGCTGCGCCGCGGCGGGCGGCCGGCGGATGCGGCCGTGGCCGAGGTGCCGGCCGAAGCAAGCGCCGGCACACCGTCCGGCGCGCCGGGCGAGGCCACCGCACCCGCCGCCGCGGACGACCGCGCCGCACTGCTCGCCGAACTCGCCGGCCTGCAGGCCGAACTGCACGCGCTGCAGGGCGACAGCCCGCTGATCCTGCCGTCGGTCGACGAGCAGGCGGTGGCCAGCGTGGTGCAGGACTGGACCGGCATTCCGGTCGGACGGATGGTCAAGAACGAGGTCGAGTCGGTGCTGAAGCTGGCCGACACGCTGAACCAGCGCGTGATCGGCCAGAAGCACGCGCTGGAGATGATCGCGCGGCGCATCCAGACCTCGCGCGCGCGGCTCGACAACCCGAACAAGCCGATCGGCGTGTTCCTGCTCGCCGGCACCTCGGGCGTCGGCAAGACCGAGACCGCGCTGGCGCTCGCCGAGGCGCTGTACGGCGGCGAGCAGAACGTGATCACGATCAACATGAGCGAGTACCAGGAGGCGCACACCGTCAGCACGCTCAAGGGCGCGCCGCCCGGCTACGTCGGCTACGGCGAGGGCGGGGTGCTGACCGAGGCGGTGCGCCGCCGGCCGTACAGCGTGGTGCTGCTCGACGAGGTGGAAAAGGCCCACCCGGACGTGCACGAACTGTTCTTCCAGGTGTTCGACAAGGGCTGGATGGAAGACGGCGAGGGCCGGCTGATCGACTTCAAGAACACGATCATCCTGCTGACCTCCAACGCCGGCAGCGACCTGATCATGAGCCTGTGCCGAGACCCCGAGCTGATGCCCGAGCCCGAGGCCATCGCGAAGGCGCTGCGCGAGCCGCTGCTGAAGGTGTTTCCGGCCGCGCTGCTCGGGCGCATCGTCAGCATCCCCTACTACCCGCTGAGCGAGGAGATGCTGGGCCAGATCGTGCGGCTGCAGCTCGAGCGCATCCGCCGCCGCATCGAGGCCAACCACGGCGTGCCCTTCACCTATGGCGACGACGTGGTGAAGCTGGTGGTCAGCCGCTGCAATGAGGTCGAGAGCGGTGGCCGCGTGATCGACGCGCTGCTGACCAACACCGTGCTGCCGCGCATCAGCCACGAGTACCTGACGCGGCTGTCCGCGGGCGAGGCGATGCGGCGGGTGGCGCTGTCGGTTGCCGGCGGCGACTTCGCGTATGCGTTCGACGAGGCACCCGGTGCCTGAGCACGGCCGCACCGGCGCGGGGCCGAAAACGGAATCGGAGCGGCCGGCGGGCCGTCGATGATGGCCGGCGCGCGCATCCCCGGCGCGGGCACGCCCACGGCGGTCGAGCCGGGTTCGCCCGCGGCGCCGTTCCTGCAGCACGCGTCGCCGCCCGGCCCGACCGGGCTCGACCTGGCGCCCGATGGCGGGCCTTCGCTCGCCGCACCGGGCCGCAGCGGCCGGCGCGGCCGCGGCACCGGGCCGATCGTGCCGCCGAAACCGCACCACACGCCGGAAGGCGAGGCCCGCGGGATGACCGAGAGCGAGCGCGACATGGCGCGCTCGCTGTTCCGGAATTCGGTCGACTACAGCCGCGTCAAGGTGCACAACGAGGAGTACCTGCCCTTCGGCCTGCAGCCCGACGACACCGCGATGACGCCGAACGGCGAGATGTACTTCAACCCCAAGCACTTCAAGGAGGACTTCTCGCTGTCGACCTTCATGGATTCGCTGTGGTTCATGCACGAGATGGTGCACGTCTGGCAGCACCAGCTCGGCTACCCGGTGATGCTGCGCGGCGCCATCCGCATTGGCCTGGGCTACGAGTACACGCTGCAGGCCGGCAAGAAGCTGGCCGACTACAACATGGAGGCGCAGGGCAACCTGCTGTCCGACTACTGGGCGGTGAAGCAGTTCGGCCGGCCGCCGCGGATGTGGGAGATCAAGCACATCGGCGACCTGGCGCTGTACGAAAAGGTGCTCGCCGGCTTCATCGCCAACCCGGCGGACAAGCGCAACCTGCCGGGGTGAGGATGAACGACCGCGTCACGCGGAACCGCTGCCGACGCCGGGCCGGAGACCGGCTGTCGTCGAGGCTCGCGCTGGCGGCTGCGGTGGCGGGTGTGCTGGCGGCTGCGCTGACCGGTGCCGGATGCGCCGCCCAGTCGCGCGTCGGCACCGCCGAGGTGTCCACGTCGGGCGGGCTGCCCTGTTTCGCGATCCCGATCGAGCGCGAGACCCGGTCTGCGCCGGTCCGGCTGCAGTCGCTGTCCGTCACGCAGGGTCCACGCGCCGACTGGCGCAGCCTGGCGCCGGAAGTCTGGGGGTTCGACTTCGACGCGCGCGGCACGCTCGTCGACGCGAGCCGCGCCGGCTGCATGCGCTACGGCGAGGCACCGGCCTCGGCCACGCCGCACGGCGACGCGCTGCCGCTGCTGCCGGGGCGCCTGTACCGCGTCGAGATCAACGCCCGGCCGTCGGACGGACGCTCACCCACGCTCGGCTACGAGGCCGAGTTCTGCCTCAAGCCGGGCCTGAATGGCCAGGCGCCGGCGGTGCAGGCGGTGCCGTGGGACGCGACGGCCCGCCGCTGGCGCCGCGACGTGTGCGACTCGCCCTGAGCCCGGCATGACTTTCGTCGCTTACCGAGGCAGGCGGCAGTCCGTACCGTCGCCGTTGCGCTCGCGCCCGCCGCCGACATGCCTTCGCCCATCACGATCACCTCGCCGCTGCCGCCCGCCGACCTGATGTTCGAGTCGATGGTGGCGGAGGCTGCGCTGAGCACGCTGGGCGAGATGCGGCTGACGCTGCTGAGCCCGAAACCCGACCTGACGCCGGAGGATCTGCTCGGCCAGCCGCTGACGGTGACGCTGGAACTGCGCGAAGGCGAGAAGCGCCATTTCAACGGCCACGTCACGCGCTTCGGCATCGGCCGCGCCCGCGGGCGCTTCTACGGCTACCACGCCACGCTCCGCCCCTGGCTGTGGATCCTGACGCGCACGTCCGACTGCCGCATCTTCCAGGACCTGTCGGTGCCCGACATCGTCAAGAAGGTGTTCGACGACCTGGGCCTCACGCACTACGAGTTCAAGCTCTTCCGCAGCTACCGGACGTGGAACTACTGCGTGCAGTACCGCGAGACCGACTTCAACTTCGTCGCGCGGCTGCTCGAGCACGAGGGCATCTACTGGTACTTCGAGCACGACGAGGGCAAGCACAAGCTGGTGCTGGTCGATTCGCAGGGCGCGCACGATGCCGCCCCGGGCCAGCCCGACCTGCCGTTCTTCGAGAACGTCTCCGAGGTGCCGCCGGACACCGAGTACGTCTCCGGCTGGTCGTTCTCGCGCCAGATCAGCACCGGCAAGGTGTCGATGCGCAGCTTCGACTTCGAGCGGCCCTCGCTGACGCTCGAGGTGGAGGACCAGGAGTCGCGTTCCTACCCCGGCTCGGCGATGGAGGCCTACGACTACCAGGGCGACTACGTGAAGAAGCCCGACGGCCAGCAATGGGCCGAGGACCGGGTCGACGAGCACCAGACCGGCTTCGAGCAGCTCCACGGCAGCTCGAACGCGCACCGCATCGAGGTCGGCCGGCTCCTGAAGCTGCGGCAGCATCCGCGTGAGGACCAGAACGCCGAGATGCTGGTCACCGCGCTGTCGCTCCAGGCGCGTGTGGAGGACCAGGAATCCGGCCGCGCCGGCGGGCTGGTGCAGTGCGACTTCTCGGCGATCCCGTCGAAGCAGCAGTTCCGCCCGCCGCGGCGCACGCCCAAGCCCTTCGTGCAGGGGCCGCAGTCGGCCATCGTCACCGGGCCGGGCGGCGAGGAGATCTACACCGACAAGTACGGCCGCGTGAAGGTCCAGTTCCACTGGGACCGCGAGGGCAAGAACGACGACAAGTCGAGCTGCTGGGTGCGCGCCTCGCACCCGTGGGCGGGCAAGAACTTCGGCGCGATCCACATCCCGCGCATCGGCCAGGAGGTGATCGTCGACTTCCTCGAAGGAGACCCCGACCAGCCGATCATCATCGGCCGCGTCTACAACGCCGAGCAGATGCCCCCCTGGGACCTGCCGGCCAACGCCACGCAGTCGGGCATCCTGACGCGATCGAGCAAGGGTGGCGGCTACGGCAACGCCAACGCGATCCGCTTCGAGGACAAGGCGGGCTCCGAACAGCTCTGGATCCACGCCGAGAAGAACCAGGACATCGAGGTCGAGAACGACGAGACGCACTGGGTCGGCCACGACCGCACCAAGACGATCGACCATGACGAGACGACGCACGTCAAGCACGATCGGACGGAGACGGTCGACAACAACGAGACCATCACGATCCACGGCCAGCGCACCGAGACGGTCGACAAGGACGAGACGATCACGATCCACAAGAACCGCACCGAGAAGGTCGACCTGAACGAGAACATCACGATCGGCGTCGACCGGACGGAGAAAGTGGGCTCGAACGAGACGATCACGATCGGGGCGGACCGGTCGGTGACGGTCGGCTCCAGCGAAACGAAGACGGTGGCGCTGCAGCGCACGCACACGGTGGGGGTGAACGAGACGATCTCGGTCGGGGCGGCGCAGGAGGTGACGATCGGCGGGCTGCAGGCGGTGACGGTGGGTGCGGTGCAGACCGTGACCGTCGGCGCCAGCCAGAGCGTGACCGTCGGTGCCAACCAGTCGACGTCGGTCGGCGCCAACCAGGCGACCCAGGTGGGCGCGGACTGCGCATTGAAGGTGGGCGCGAAGCTCGCGACCAAGGTCGGCTCCGACGAGGCGCGCGACGTCGGCGGCGGGCGCTCGACGGCGGTCGCCAATGACGATGCCTACTCCATCGGCAAGAACCTGACGATCGATGCGGGCGACTCGGTGTCGATCGTGTCGGGCAGCGCGAGCATCACGCTGAAGAAGGACGGCACGATCACCATCAAGGGCAAGGACATTCAGTTCGAGGGCTCGGGCAAGATCAACGTCAAGGCATCCGGCGACGTGATCGTCGCCGGGTCGAAGATCACCCACAACTGACGCATGGGCATGACATGAGTGCACGAGACGAAGTGCCGATCGCGCTGCTGGGCATCGCCGACGTCCAGCGTCCGGCCGCCGGTGCCACCGCGGCTGCCGCCGTCGTGCGCGTGTCGGCGGTCGGCGGCGATGCCGTCTGGGTCGCATCGGCCGCCGGTGCGCCGCCGCTGCCGGCGCGCAGCCTCGTCGAGCTGACCGACGACGACGTGGATGCCGAAGTGCTGGTGGTGCACGACGGCGGCGATCCGCAGCGGCCGGTGATCGTCGGGCGGCTGCGCGCGACGCCCGGGGGCGCACGCATGCCGGTCGCGATCGAGGCCGACGGCGAACGGGTCGTCGTCTCGGCGCGCGAGCAGCTCGTGCTGCAGTGCGGCGAAGCGAGCATCACGCTCACACGGTCGGGCAAGGTGCTGATCCGCGGGCACTACGTGCAGAGCCGGGCCACCGGCGTGAATGCGGTCAAGGGCGGCAGCGTGGAGCTGAACTGAGAGGGTGCGTTCATGAGGTCTGCACCGTCTGAGGCGCGCCGATGGGTCTGACGGTGTATGCCGAGGGCATGGGGCTGTTCCATGCCGGCAGCAGCGGCAAGGGCATCGCCCCCGGTGATGTCTGCCTGACACCGCCGCCGCCGCCGGCCGGGCCGATCCCGGTGCCGTACGTCAACATCGCCAATGCGTCCGACCTGTCCAAGGGCAGCAGCTCGGTCAAGATCGATGGCGAGCCGACCGCGCTGGAGGACAGTTCCGAGGTGTCGACCAGCTCCGGCGACGAGGCCGGTACCCAGGGCGGCAACGTCGTCACGCACAAGACCAAGGGCAAGGCGGTGTTCTCGATGTGGTCCTTCACCGTCAAGGTGGAGGGCAAGGGTGTCTGCCGCAACGGCGACCCGACCGGGCAGAACTGCATGACGCCGCCGTACGGCATCGTGCAGCCGTCGGCGGTGACGGGCGTCGGCAAGGCCTTCGGCTGGAAGGGCAAGGAACCCTGCAAGAACCGCTACAAGCGCCCGAAGGAAGGCAAGCCCAACGCGGCGCAGAAGCGGCGGATCAAGGGCCAGAAGTGCTGGGCGTGCAAGACCCGCAACGCGAAGATCCCCGACCACCAGCCGCCGCTGATCCTGGCCTGGTACATGGGGGGCTGCAACGACCAGAAGGCGTTCAAGAAGTGGGCGAAGTCCACCGATGCCACCAAGCGCGGCCATTGCCGGCCGTGTTCGCGCAAGCAGGGCGGCACGGTGTCGCAGATGCATGGAACGCAGACGACGATGAACTTCCTGAAGGGCATCATCTGAGCGATCGTCGGGTGCGGAGCAAGGCGGAATATCGGGATGGACACGTACCAGGAACTGTTCGATGCCTACCTGGCCGACATGCGTGGCGCGATGTCGGCCGCGCGCGCGTGGTGGAGCGAACTCGAGGCCCGCGAGGGTTCGGCGCCGGCGGGTCCCGGCCGCCCGGCGCTGGCGGACCGCTGGCCCTTCGGTGCGGCATCGCATCCGTTCGTGATCGCGTGCTATCGCAAGTGGTCGCTCGAGTGCGAGGCCTTGAACGACCGGCTGGAGGCGTCCGACGACGACGATGACGACGACGAGGAGAGCGAGCACGACGAGGACCAGTGGGGCCGCGAGGACAGCGAGGGCGAGGACGGCGAGGACGGCCCGAAGGACTTCGCCGATCTGGAGGCGCCGGTGGAAGCGCGCGAGCTGCTGATCCAGATGCTGCCCGGCCGGGCCGACGACGTGGCGGAGTTCCTGGCGCTGTTCGTGTTCGACCCGGTCGGCATGGACCGCGACGATCGGCTGGTCTGACCACGCTGCCGCTTCGAGGTGCACGATGAAGCCCAAGTACATGACGGCCGAGCGCATGGACGCCGGCATCGCCCGCCTGCTGTCGCAGACGCAGGATCTCGAGGTGCACGGGGTGCGCCGTGTCGCCGTGTCGCCACCATTGAAGCAGGCGGGCGAAGCGCATCGCAAGCTCTACGCGAAGTACCGAAAGGAACTGAAGAAGGTGCTGGCCGAAGCCGTCGAGTGGTGGGACGGCCGCACCGAGGTCCTGACCGAGGAGCTGGGCTCGGCCAAGCAGGCGCGGCTGGCGAACTGGAAGGAGTTTCCGGCGGGGCCGGTGTCCGATCCGTACACCGTCGCGGTGCTGCGCCAGTACTGGCTGGCCTGCGACGCGCTGAACGACGACTGCGCACCCGACCGACGCGTCGCGCCGGAAGCCTTCCTGCTGCAGTGGGTCATCGACGACGGCGACCTGGTGGTGGCCGAGATCCTCTCCGGCATGCCCTACTGGCCGATCGGCATCGACGCCGACGGCAACTGGACCTGAGCGTCACCGTCGCCGCCGCTGCCGTGCCATGAATCCGGTCGTCTACAACGCCACGCGCTGCGCCTGCCAGGGGCTGCTGCTGGCCGATCCGGCCGGGCAGCTCGTCTATGTGGTCGTGGTGTCGGCGACGTATGTCTTCGACGCCGACGGCCAGCCGCACCTGGCCGACCGGCAATCGCCGGTGGCCCTGGGCGACGAGCCGTACGGCGATCCGGCGCGGAGTTCCATCCGGCGCGACAGCATGGCCTTTCCCGGCAAGCCGGCGGTCGACCTGATCCTCGACGTGTCGGCGCACGCGCCCGAGGGGCGGCCCGTCGGCCAGCTCGCGGTCGGCGTGCGGGTCGGTGCCTGGACCAAGGTGCTCGCGGTCAGCGGTGACCGGCACTGGAGCGGGCCGCTGCGCAACGCGCCGGGTGCGCCGCGGCCGTTCGTGTGCATGCCGCTGCGCTACGAGCGTGCCTACGGCGGCGCGCATCGCGACGCGGAAGGCCAGGTGCTGAGCTGCCTGCCGGAGAACCCGGCTGGCGTCGGCCACGACGGGGCGCCGCCGCAGGATCCCGAGATCGAGACCGAGCTCCCCAATGTCGAGCGCCCCGACGACCGTCTGGTGCGGCGGGGTCAGCGCTGCGCGGTCGCCGGCCTCGGCGTCGTCGCCCGCCACTGGGCGCCCCGCGTGCAGCATGCCGGCACCTACGACGCAGCCTGGCTGGCCTCGCGCAGCCCGATGCTGCCGACGGACTTCGATCCCCGCTTCCACCAGTGCGCGCCTGTGGACCAGCAGTTCCCCGGCGACCTGGCCGGCGAATGGCTGACGCTGCGGCACCTGACGCCCGACGGCGCATGGCAGGTTCGGCTGCCGTCGCTCGATCTCTCGCTGACGGTGCTCTGCCGCGGCCGGGCCGAACGGCATCGGCCGCGTGTCGACACCGTGCTGGTCGACGCCGAGGCCCGCACGGTCACGCTGGTCGCCCGCCATTGCATCGATTCGCTGCGCAGGCTGGGCGCGGTGCGCGAGATCGTCATCGGCGACGCCTCGCCGGCCTGGCTGCGCTCCCGGCAGTC
The DNA here is from genome assembly GCA_044223035.1 of Piscinibacter sp. Taxonomy (GTDB): domain Bacteria; phylum Pseudomonadota; class Gammaproteobacteria; order Burkholderiales; family Burkholderiaceae_C; genus JBGAMJ01. The sequence continues at coordinate 11,884 of JBGAMJ010000040.1, read as the reverse complement.
CGGCAAGCGCTACGTCGGCCGCAGCGAGCCCTTGCCGGCGTGACTCCGCCGTGCTGATCTATTCGACCGGTGCGGTCACCGCGGTGGGCCTGAATGCCCTGCAGACCAGCGCCGCGGTCCGCGCCCGCCAGAGCGGCATCGAGGCGTCGATCGAGCAGGCGCCGCCCGACGAGCCGCTGTCCGCGGCGGCGGTGCCGGCCGGACGCGACCTTCGGCAATCCGCCGGCGGTTGGCTGGCGCGGCTGCTGCGCCGCGCGTTGAAGGAATGCCTGGGCGGCTACACCGGCGCGCCGGAACGCCTGGGGCTGTTCGTGGCGCTGCCCGAATCGTTTCGCGGCCACGAGGTAACGAGCGACGACAACGGCCGGGCCTTTCTCGCCCGCGCGCTGCGCCCGCTCGGCTGGCTGCCGTCCGCGCATTCGGGCGTGCTGACCGGGGGCCGCGCCGCCGCGGCGCCTGCGCTGTTGCACGCCCAGGAACTGCTGCGCCGGCACGACATCGATGCGGCCCTCGTCGGCGGTGTCGATTCGCTGCTCGGCGAAGCCGACCGGACGCGCCTGCGCGATGCCGGGCGCCTGTACGAACCCGGGCAACCGTTCGGCGCGATCCCCGGCGAAGGTGCGGCTTTCGTGCTGGTCGGAATCGACGACGGACCATTCGCCGGGCCGCCGCTGGCGCGCCTGCTCGGCATCGGCCAGGCTCTCGAGCCCGACCATGCGGGTACCGATCGCTACGCCACCGGCGTCGGGCTCCAGCAGGCGATCGACCAGGCGCTGGCCGACGCGCAGCTCGGCGAAGGGGCGATCCGTTTCCGCATCACCGACCTCAACGGCGAGCGCCACCGCACCTGGGAATCCAGCGTGCTGGCGGCACGCCTGTACCGCGAATGGCGCGATGGATTGCCCTGCATGCACGTACCGGCGTTCACCGGCGACGTGGGCGCCGCGACGCTGCCGCTGCAACTGGTGCTCGCCGCGCACGCGCTGCATCGCGGGCATGCGGCCGGCGCGCCGCTGGTGTGCGAAACGGCCTCGGACCTCGGCCTGCGCGGCGCCTGCCTGCTGGATGCCGCGCCCGGCGCACCCGCCCCGCCGTTCCGCAGCGGCCGCGGCAGGCTGCAGCGCCCGGCCGGCGCCGATGCGGCCGTGGTGGTGCGGCAGGTGGAGCGGCTGCCGGACGAACTGGCGTGGCTGGCGGCGCACCGCCGGCGCCTGGCCGGGGGCCGCCTGCCCTTCGACCGCCTGGACGACTGGGACGAACGGCTCGATGCGCTGTTGAGCCTGGCGGCCGTCTGCGGCGCGCCGGCGCGCCGTGCCCTGCTCGACGGCATCGAGACGGCCGGCGCGCAAGCCTGGTTCGCGCCGACCGTGCTGGCGCTCGAAGACGGTGACCCGGATCGCCTGTTCGACCTGCTGCCGCGGGCGCTGGCCGGGCCAGAGCCGGCGCCCGGCGTGGAGCAGGCGCTCCACTGGGTGTCGCCGCGACACCTCAAAGGCATCACGCCGCGATTGCTGGGCTCGCCGCTTCCGCATGCGCGGCGGCTGCTGGCGGCCAGCCTGCACGCGCATCGCGTGCCGCCGGGCGGGCTGGCGGCGGCCTTGCTGGCCGACGCCGACCCGCGGGTGCGTGCGCTGACGCTGCGGGCGCTGGCCGATGCGGGCAGCGTCGACGAGCGACAGCGTGCGCTCGATGCGCTGCACGACCCGGACCCGCATGTGCGCCACGAGGCGGCGCGCGCGGCGCTGCTGCTGGGTGAACGCGATGCCGGGCTGGCAGCGATGCGGCGCGCGCTGCTCGACGGTTCGCCCGACGCCCGGCGCAGCCGGTGGCTCTATCTCGCCGCCGCCGGCGCCGAGGCCTGCCGGCAGGTGCTGCGCGAGCTGTTTCACGCGGCCCGCGACCTTGCCGATCGGCGCGAGTTGCTGCGTGCCTGCGCCGCGGCCGGAGACCCGCACCAGGTGCCGTGGCTGATCCGCCAGATGTCCGAACCGGCGCTGGCCCGCCTGGCGGGCGAATGCTTCGCCTGGATCACCGGGGCGGACCTGCCGGCCGAGGGACTGACGCGGCCGGCCCCGGCGGCCGGCGCGCCCGGCCCGAACGACGACCCCGCCGATCCGCGCGTCGACCCCGACGAGGATGCCGACCTGCCCTGGCCGGACCCCGCGCGGGTGGCTGCCTGGTGGAAGGACCACGGCGCCGGCCTGCCGCCCGGCGTGCGGCACGTCCTCGGGCATGCGCCGGCGCTGCCGCGGCTGCTGACCGTGCTCCAGCACGGCCGGCAGCACCAGCGGCGCGCCGCCGCACTGCAGATCTGCCTGTTGCAACCCGGCGGCGTGCTGTTCGACACCGCGGCACCGGCGTGGCGGCAGCGCCGGCGGCTGGGCGGCGGCGCCTGAGGGCCGGGGCGTCGCGATGTCACCGCCCGAGCCACTTGTCGTGTTCGCCCTCCTCGGTCCGTTCTTCCTGCTAATCGGCGTGATCCGCCTGCTGGCCGCACGCCGCCTCGTCCCGCAGGCCAAGGCCTGGCTGCTCGTCGGCGGGATCTTCTGCGCCGTCGCGGCGTGGTTGTGGCTCCGCCTGCCGCTGCCGGCCTGAAACACACGGCGCGACAGTCATGGCGTGAAGGTCGCGGCGCCAACCACGCCGCGTGACTTTCGACCCTTGGGGCGCCGCCCACCCCGGCCGACCATCTGGCCGACCGTCCCCGAGGAGTGCGCCATGCCCGAACCTGCCAACGCCGCCTGCTTCGACGAGCCGCATTGGCGGGTGATCGCGCGCGGCTTCGACACCGAGCGCTGGTTCGGCGATGGCGAGGCGGTCGGCACCGGCGGGATCCGCAACCCGCTGCCGATGCACCTGCCGACCGGCCACTACTACTACCGCTTCGCCAGCAGTGCATCGTCGCCCGATGCCCGGCTCGGCGGCGGCTGGTGGGTCGAGTTCGAGACCTTCCGCACGATCAAGGCCTTCGCCGACGAGAACGGCTACCGCCTGCGCGACGCGGCGCGGCTGCTGCTCGCGCTGCCCTACGCCTGGACGCGCGTCGACCTGCTCGCCCGCGCGTTGCTCGTGCGCCCGCTGAAGGCGTATGCCGGCGTCGGCAAGCCGGCGCAGGGGCCGGCCGATGGGGCCGACCGCGGCACGCGCTGGATCGTGCCGCCGCACCTGCAGCTTCGGCAGCTCTACATCCCCGGCCTGTTCCGGCGCCACGACGATCCGCCGCTGTACCGCTCGGCGTTCCAGGCGCCGGTCGGCTGGACACCGTTGCGCTGACCTGCCGGCCGGCGGAACCCCGGTGCGGCGCGCCGCATGACTTTCGTCGGTTGCCGCCCCCGCCCCGGCAGCGGATAACCGGGCGCCGGCGCCCGCTCGACGCCATCGGCCCCGCCGCCTCCGGAGACGCCATGAATCTGGTGATTCGTGCCCGCACGCTGAACAACGAATCGCTGTCGCAGACCATCACCGGCCAGTTCGACGAGCGTGGCGGCACGATCGGGCGGTCGGACACCAACACCATCACGCTGCCCGACCCGGAGCGCCACGTCTCGCGGCTGCAGGCGGAGATCGCGTTCGCCGACGGCGGCTTCACGGTGCGCAACGTCGGCACCGCCAACCCGATCGTCGTCAACGGCCAGCAGGTCAACCCGGGCGAGAGCGCGCCGCTGCACGGCAGCGACGAGATGGTGATCGGCGCCTACTCGCTGCACGTCGAGCTGCAGTCCGACGAGGCAACGCGCCGGCCGCGGCCGGGCAGCCGCGCCGCCGTCGATTCGCGCGACGTGATCACCGATTCGGCCGGCGAGGCGAAGACCGACCCGTCGCGCATGCGGACTTCGGGCGGCGCCTTGCGCACGGGCGGTGCGCCCCCGATTCCTCGGCCGATGCCGCCGCCGCGGCCGGCGCCACCCGGCCTGCCCGACCGCCAGGTGCCGCCCCGCGTCGATCCGGTCATGGAGCCGTTCGCCGGACCGCCGCCCGGCCCGGCGGGCGACCCGTTCGCGGACCTGCTCGGTGTCGCGTCGTCGCCCCCCGGCCAGACGCCGACGGCCGACGATCCCTTCGCCGACCTGCTCGGCCCGGCGGGCGGCTTCGGTGGGGCGCCGGCCGCCCGGCCCGTGCCGCCGCCGCCGCCGCCGCCGCCGCCGTTATCCCGCGCGGCGCCGGATGCGATGGCGCCGCTGTCCCCGCCGGCCGCGATTGCCGCTTCTCCACCGGTATTCCCGGCGGTTGCGGCCCCGCCCGCCGCGCGGATGCCGCCGGCCGCCAGCGCGACCGACGATCCGTTTGCGTCGCTCGGGCGCGGGGTGGATTTGGGCAGCGATCCCTTCGCCGACCTGTTGTCGCCGCCTCCGGTGCCGCAGCGCGGTGCGCCGGCGGCCGTTCCTGCGCCGACTGCGGGCGGCGTGCCGCCGCGCCCGCCGGCGGCGCCTCCGGCGGACCCGTTCGCCGGCACGCCGTTCGCGTCGCTGCCGCCGCCGCCTGACGACTACGACCCGTTCGAGGACCTGACCGGGGCGCGGGCCCGGGCGTCGACCCGCTCGGCGCAGCAGGCGCTGGACGACTTCTTTCGCACCAGCATGCCGAACATGCCGTCCGCGCCGCCGGCGGCGCCCGGTTCGTCGGCAGCGTCCTCGGGCGCCCATTTATCGGCCACGTCGGCCGAGCCGCCGGCACCGCGTGCGCCGCCTTCCGATTCCGGGATCGGCGAATTGCTGGGCTCAGCTGCGGCCGGGCCAGGCGCGCCGGGCGGACGCAGCCTCGACAGCCTGTTCGACCTGGGCGGCGACTCCGATCGTGCGCTCGGCGACTTCCTCTCGCAGCCACCGGCCGAGCGGGGCGGCGCCGCCGCTGCCGCGCCGGAGAACGTCGATCCGATGGCGATGTTCGGCATCGACCCTTCGCTCGACGACGCGCCGACCGGCCCGGCGGTGTTCAACCACACGCCCGAGCTGTCGAGCGCCTACGCGCCGCCGTCGGTGCGCGGGGAACTGCCGCCGTCGCCGTTGCTGCATGTCGACGTGCCGGTGACCGCGTCACCCGGCCTGCCGCCGGAAGCGCCGATCGCCGCGCCGGAGCGTCCGCGCGAGCGGCCGACCGACCCGCCGGCGGAACCGCTGCGGCAGCGAGCGCCGCCGCTGCCACATCAGCCGCAGCGGCCGGCGGTGCCGCCCGCCGCGCAGGCGGTCACGGCCGCCGACACCGCTTCCGCCGATGCCGCCGTCCAGGCACTCTGGGACGCCTTCTGCCGCGGCGCCGGCGTCTCGCTGAACCCGCCGCAGGGGCTGACGCCGGAGCTGATGCAGACCCTCGGCGCGCTGCTGCACCACGCGGTCGAGGGCACGCTGAAGCTGGTTGCGATGCGCGCCGCGGCCAAGCAGGAGCTGCGCTCGCAGGTCACGGTCATCCAGTCGCGCCACAACAACCCGCTGAAGTTCTCGGCCGATCCTGCGGCGGCACTGGCGCAGTTGCTGATGCCGCCGATGCGCGGGTTCATGCCGGGGCCCGACGCGATGCACGACGCGATGGACGACCTGCTCGGCCACGGCATCGGCACGATGGCCGGCACGCGCGCGGCGATGCAGGGCATGCTCAAGCGCTTCGAGCCGTCGCAGCTCGAGGCCAAGCTGACCACGCACGGCGTGATCGACTCCCTGCTCCCGATGAGCCGCCGCGCCAAGCTCTGGGACCTGTACCTGCTGCACTTCCAGCGCATCCACGACGACGCGCAGGACGACTTCCACGAGCTGTTCGGCAAGGCCTTCGTGAAGGCCTACGAAGAGCAGCTCGACCGCCTGGCCGCCTCACGCCACGCCGCGCCGTGATGCGGCACGCCACCCATTGCGCCGCGCCGACCCGGCACCACCGAGGCCGCCACCGTCCATGCTGAACATCGCCATCGCCGCCCGCACCGACGTCGGCCAGCGCGGTCACAACGAGGACGACTGCAAGTTCGGCCAGTTCGGCCCCGACGGCGCCTACTGGTACGCGGTGCTGTCCGACGGTGCCGGCGGCCACCATGGCGGCGCGATCGCGTCGGACCTGGTGGTGCGCATGCTGGCGGTGCTGCTTCAGTCGGCCGACTGGCACGATCCCGGCGTGCTGAGCGCGCTGGTCACCGACGCGCACGACGGCCTGCGCCGCAAGCAGCAGGCGACGCCGGCGCTGGCGAACATGCAGGCGACGGTGGTCGTGCTGTGGATCGACGCGCTGCGCGGGCTGGCACGCTGGAGCCACGTCGGCGATTCGCGCCTGTACTTGCTGCGCGGCGGCCGGGTGCTGCACGTCACGCGCGACGACAGCGTCGTGCAGCACATGGTCGACGCCGGTTTCCTGTCGGCCGACGACGCGCGCCGCCATCCGCGCAAGAACCAGCTGCTCAGCGCGATGGGCGCAGACGAAGCGGTCACGCCGCACACGCTGTCCGAGCCGATGACGCTGCGCGACGGCGATGCGCTGCTGCTGTGCTCCGACGGCTGGTGGGACCCGCTCGAACCCGGCGGCATCGAGGCCGCGCTCGCCGCGGCGACCAGCGTCGACGACTGGCTCGACCGCATGGCCGCCGCGGTGCACGCCCAGGCGCTGCCGCGCCAGGACAACTACACCGCGGTCGGCGTATGGGTGGGCGATGCGTCGCAGGCGACGGTGATCGTGGGCGGGTAGGGGCACGCCCACGCTTCGTGCGCGCCGGCGCCACATCGGCCGCGTGACGCGGCGCTACCGGTCGTCGAGCCGCGGGCCGCCCTACCAGCTCCCGTCCAGCATCAGCGAGAACTGGCTCGGCGCCGGCAGCCCCGGGATCGCGGTGACGCTGGCGCGAGTCGCGGCCTCCTGCAGCGGCCACCACAGGCTGTGGCCCTGGTAGCGCAGCAGCGATTCGTGCGCGGCCAGCGTCGACGCCCATTGCGCGAGCGTCGGCGATCCGGGCAGCGTGCAGCGTTCGCGGTTCGACAGCGCGGCGCGGTGGGCGGCCGGTGGCGCGACGTCGGCGACGCGCGGTGCGCGCGCCAGCGCGGCCTCGAAGGCGTCGACCGTCGAGCCGGCCTGCAGCGTGTCGAGCGCGGCGCCGGCGACATGGGCATACCAGTCGCCGAGCAGGCGCCAGCCGTCGGCCGTGGCCGGGGTGCCGGCGCGCGGCGCGGCGATCACCAACGGGAAGTAGCGGCCGACCGCGTCCACGCTGGGCATCAGCACGCCGCACCACCAGTGCCCGTCCAGCACGCCGGGCGCCCAGGCGAAGCGCCAGATCGGGCCGGTCAGGTAGGTGTCGAGCCAGGCCGACCCGAGCTGCACGCGGCTTTCGGTGAGCCCGAGCGAGAGCCAGCGGTCGCAGGCCTGCACGAAGCCCGGCGGCAGGCGCCGGTTGGCGAAGTCGCCCAGCATCGCCAGCTTGCCGAACCAGCCCGGTGCGGGCGGCCCGGCGCTGCCGTCGCCGCCGAACACGGTGGTCTCGTCGTCTTCGTCGTACATGGGCGACTCGCGGTGAGGGCGGTGCTCGAGGGGCGAGGCGGCAGGAATCGCGGTTGCGGCTCGCGTCGTCGGCCGCGCTTCAAAGCCGGCCCGGGCAGGAGAACTGTTCCAGCTCGGGGATGCGGAACGGGTTGCGCACGCTGCTGGTCGTCACGTCGAACACCGCCTTGCGGCCCTCGATGTTGAAGGTCGCGCGGAACTTCTCCGGCGCGTTGCCCGGCTCGAGCTGCACCCGCTCGAACAGCTTGAACAGCGCCCACGGGCCTTCGGTCGACATGCCCGACAGCCCGTTCGCGGTGGTGGGCGACAGCGACACCCGCACCTGCGTGCTGCCGCGCGGCCCGGGCCATTGCACCGACGCCGGGATCTGCGGGCCGTGGGCGTACTTCACCAGCTGGCCGTCGACGTCGAGGATGAACTGGGTGATCGTGGTGTCCATCTCGACCGGCTTGAAGTCCAGCCGCACGCCGGGCACGTTGCCGCCGGCGCGGAAGAACACGTCGCGGATCGCCGCGGCATGCTGGAACTGCTGCAGCCCGCCGGCGCTGGCCGGCGCGGCGCCGGTGCCCACTGCCTTGAAGCTCCACGGGCGGGTGCCGGTGTTGACGCGCGACAGCAGGTTCTGCTGGAAGAACGCATCGAACAGCCCGCCCGGCGCGAACAGCCGGGAGAAATCCTCCTGCGGCACGTCGCGCTGGCTGCCGCGCACGAACGGGTAGCGGCCGGTCACGGCCTGGCGGCAGAAGTCGCCGATCTGCGTGGCCAGCAACTGGTTCAGCCGCTCCATCTCCTGGCGGTCGGCGGTCTCGGTGCCGATCACCGACAGCGTGGCCAGCAGCGAACGCACCGGCTCGGGCATGCGCGGCGCCTCGGCCTTGACCTTGTTCGGCACGTCGCTCGGCGGTGGCGTGTTGCCGCCCTTGACGGCGGTGTCGGCGGCCGAGAGCTGGGTGTAGACGTCGTTGATCAGCGCGACCGTGGTGGCGATCGGCGCCTGACCGCCGCCGCCTCCGCCACCACCACCGCCGCCGCCGCCGCCGCCGCCGCCGCCGCCGGCAGCCCCGCCTCCGCCGCCACCACCACCGCCGGCCCCACCGCCGCCGCCGGGCGGCGTCACGAGCTGGCGCAGCGCGACGAAGCGGTCATCGACGATGTTCTCGATGCGCCCCGGCGCCGCCGACGTGACTGCCGCGCCCTTGTTGCCCATCAGCGCCACCAGCTTGTCCTGCGCCTGCTGGGCGGCGCTGCGCACGCTGGATTCGAGCTTCGACGTCAGGTCGCTGCTGTCGCCCAGCGTGGTCTGGTGCGACAGCGCGGTCATCAGCGGCACCAGCGGGTTGTCGGGCGCGGAGAGCACGCGCGCCATCTGCATCGCCTGCGTCAGGTTGCCGGTCTGCAGCATCTTGATGTCGGCGATGAACTCCTCCCAGCGGTCGGCGTACTCGGTCAGGTACAGCCGGCGCACGCGGTCGGCGACCTTGTTGCGCTCCAGCGGGTCGCGCAGCGCGGCCAGCCGCGATTCGTCGGTGATGCCGAGCACCCAGCGTTCCTCGTCGGCCATCTGCGTGGAGAGCTTCTCGACCTCGCTCTGGAAGCCCTTGTGGTAGCCGTCGTAGGTGTACAGGCCGGGCATGCCTTCGGTCAGCGGCTTGCCGCTGGCGCGGCGGAAGGCGAGCGGCGTGCTCGGCCCGCCGGCCCGGGCGATCGTGAAGGCCGGGATGTCGGCGCCGACGCCCTGCAGCTTCAGCCGGCGGTAGATGCGCTCTTCCAGCGGCGTGGCGGCGATGCGCGCGCGCGTCTGCATGACCAGCGCGCGGTCCTCGGGCAGCGGCGACACCGCGGCGCCGGCGTCGAGCAGCGCGTCGAGGTGGGTCGCCAGCGCGTCGCGCTGCGTGGTGGTCACGTCGCGCGGCAGGTTGAGCTGCCAGTCGGCCAGCACGTACTGGCGCAGCGCCTGCGGGTCGAAGCGCTCGGTGTCGTACAGCATCACGTAGGCCTTCAGCGCCTCGTATTGCAGCTCGGGGTTGTCGGTGCCGGTGCGCAGCTGCTCCTCCACCCGCAGCGCCAGGCGCGGCAGCACCGCGTCGGTCAGCATGCGGCGGTAGGCCTGCTGCGAGGCGTCGTCGAGCTTGCGGCCCTGGTACAGCCCGAAGCCGTGCGACCACGGCGCTGTCGCGCCGGCGCCGGCGCGCGCCAGGTCGCGGGTGGCTTCCAGCGCCGGCAGCAGCACCACCAGGTCGGGCGACGCGCGGTTGGGCGTGGACTGCACGAGCTGCCGCACCTCGTCGACGCTGTGGTCGACGGTGGCCACGTAGTCGCGGTTGTTGTCGTAGCTGAGCCCCCAGGCGCCGAGCGCAACGCCGGTGACCACCGCCAGCGCCGCGTAGCCGGCCGCGGCCAGCCGGGCGCGCCGCCGCTCCCAGCCGAGGTCGGTGCCGGCCAGCGCGGCCTCGGCGAACACCACCTCGCGCAGCAGCCGCTGCAGGAAGAAGCTCTTGCCGGCACCTTCGTGCGGCGGCAGCACCGTGCGTTCGAGCCGGTAGGTGCGCGCGATGCGGCCGAGCATGCGGTCGATCGGCGTGCCCTCCTGCGTGCCGCTGACGAAGTAGACGCCGCGCAGCAGTGGGTGCGCCTCGAACTGCGAGGGCGAGAACACCTGGTCGACGAAGTCCTTCAGCACCGCGCGCAGGCCGTCGAACTGCTGCGGGAAGCCGTAGATGCGGGCGCGCCGCTGCGGGTCGCGCTCGAGCTGCAGGCGGTCGATCAGGCCGTCGGTCAGGCGTTGCTGCAGTGCGTCGAACTCGGTCTCGAAGGCGGCCAGGTCGCTGTGCTGCTGGCGGTCCATCCGGAAGGTGAAGCCCCAGGGCGTGGCGCGCTGCTCCTTGTCGATCTCGCCCAGCGTGTCGATGAAGCCGGCCAGCAGGTCGCACTTCGTGACCAGCAGGTAGATCGGGAAGCGCATGCGCAGCGACTGGTGCAGCTCCTGCACCCGCTGGCGCACGGTGGCCGCGTGCTGGGCGCGTTCAGCCGGGCCCTGCAGCAGCAGGTCGTTGACCGACACGGTGACCAGCACGCCGTTCAGCGGCTGGCGCGGGCGGCTTTTCTTCAGCAGGCCGAGGAAACCTTCCCAGGCGGCGGCGTCGGCGCCGCGGTCGCTGTCCTGCGTGGTGTAGCGGCCGGCGGTGTCGATCAGCACCGCCTCGTCGGTGAACCACCAGTCGCAGTGGCGCGTACCGCCGACGCCGGCCACCGCACGCGCACCGCCCTGCGCATCGGCCAGCGGAAAGTGCAGCCCCGAGTTGACGATCGTGGTCGTCTTGCCCGCACCCGGGGCGCCGATCAGGATGTACCAGGGCAGCTCGTAGACGAAGGGCCGGCGGCGCAAGAACGATGCGGCCGAACGCGGCCCGACGCGGTGTTCGCGCAGCACTGCCACGGCGTCGGCGAAGCGTTTGCCGATCAAGGCCACCTCGCTGGCGCCCGGGGCCAGCGCTTCGTCCGCCGCACCGGCGGCGAGCCCGTCCATCAGCTGACGGTTGCGCCGGGCGCCGCGCTGCGCACGCCACAGCGCCTGCGCCGCGAATACGGCAAGCACGACGGCGATCGCGATGCCCCGTGCACGTTCCGAGGCCAGCGGCGCGACGCCGTTCACCGACAGCAGCGGGCCGACGAACCACACCAGCGCCGCCGCGCCGTACAAGCCGATCGCGATCAGCGCGGCGCGCAGGTGGACCTGTTTGTCGGTGCGCGTCATCGTCATTCGGGCCGCGGCAGTTGCAGAACGACCTCGACGCGCCGATTGCGCGCACGCGCGGCGTCGGAACTGTTCGGCATCAGCGGCTCGGCATCGGCCCGGCCCTCGGCGCGCACACGGCCGGCATCGAGGCCGGCGCGCACCAGTGCGTCGGCCACCGCGGCCGCACGTTCGCGCGACAGATGCCAGTTCGACGGGTAGCGCAGCGAGCGCAGGACCTGGTCGTCGCTGTGGCCGATGACCTCCACTCGGCCGGGACTCGCGGCCAGGCTGCGCGACACCGCCGCCAGCGCCTCTTCGGCGGCGGTATCGATCTGCGCGGTGCCGGCGGCAAACAGGGCATCGGCACCGAAGGTCACCACCGAGCGCTGCGCCTCGTCGCGCACCTCGAGCCGACCGGCCTGTGCCAGTGCCTGCAGCGGCGCGGCCAGTCGCGGCTTGCCCGCGGACGGCGCCCGCTCGATGCGAAGGTCGGCACGCACCTGGTGCAACTGCTGCATCACGCCGTCGGCCTCGCGTGCCAGCCGGTTCGAAAGGGCCAGCACCACGCCGACACACAAGGCCGTCGAGGCCACCAACGCCATCCACACAGGCACCACGGTCAGCGCCGGTGCCCGCGGCGCATGCTCGCCGGCCCAGCGCTGCGAGAGCGTGCGATGCGAC